>JBCBWQ010000007.1:0-32368 GCA_039817025.1 Pseudomonadota bacterium
CCGGAATGGATGGGTCTTCTGCGCATCCGAATGCTTCGGTCGAAGTGTCGGAATAAACTGCAGTAGGACACCGTTGTCTGGGCGCAATCAACTATGGGAGCCCTGCCGTGAAGAACTTCCGCCGCCTCCAGACAGGCATCGATCAAACGCCGATTCTCGATGAGGTCGCCGCGATTGACGGCATCTGGTTCGAGCAGACAGGACGTCAGCAATCGGCTGGCGTACAGCGCGAAGCGCTCGCCATTCCCGTTCGCGGCCTGCGCAAGTCGGCCCAGGGAGACCGTCCACGGCGCGATGTTCACGAAAGCCGTTGGACAAGTGGGTCAGCGCGGTTGCCTGCCGCCCGAGCGTTTCTGGAACGTGTCGCAGACGCAGAGGCGTCAATCATGGGCCGGGCGAAAATCGTCAGCCTGCCGCCAGGCAACAAGGTCTACCCCCATGTTGACCGGGGTGAGTACTACCGCGTTCGCAACCGCTATCACCTCATCCTGCAATAAGAAGGCTCATGGATGCGGGCAGGCGACGAGGAGGTTCGGATGAAGACCGGAGAACTCTGGTGGTTCGACAACAAGGCCGAGCATGAAGCCATGAATGACAGTGAGACCGATCGGATCCATCTGATCTTCGATCTGCTGCCTGAAGCGCTGGAGGCTGAGGTCATTGGAGAGGCTTCTGCCGAGCGTACAAATCTTGCATCAGTTGATCACGCCTTGGGCGTCGTCGTACAGCCGGTAGGAGGTTTGGCATGAAGCGAAGTGTTTTGCTGGGGTCGGCGCTGGCTGCCGCCCTGATGGTGGCAACGCCTGCGACGGGCGAGATTACGTTCGGCGAGGACGGGCTGACCGGCGATTTCGGCAAGGTCCAGTTGCGCGGGCGCTTTGGCGCTTCGGTCCAGGGCGCCGTGTTCGACCCCGTTGAGGACCCGAATGCCGGCACCGAGACGGATGCCGAGATTGATGGCTCAGCGCGGCTTTCGCTCGAATACACCGCTGACAATGCCTGGGTGTTTGGTGCGATCGCCGACATCGACACCGCCCAGGAACAGGTCGAGGCGTTCGAGCGGGACGAGTTCTATGTCTATGCGGCCTCCCAGTTTGGCCGCGTGGAAGTCGGCGAGAACGATGGGCCCGCCGATACGCTGTCGTTCCATGCCGCGCGCGTGGGCCTGGGTCAGGTGCGGGGCGTGTCGGCGCGATATACCGGTACAGTGGCGCTATTGTCTCCCTTCGACAGCCAGGACGCCGCGAAGATCACCTACCTCTCGCCGCCCATCGAAGGCCTGCGCTTCGGCGTTGCCTATGCCCCGGAGTTCGAAATCAATGCCGACGATCCGAATCCGTCGCGCCGGACGATTCAAGAAGATGTGATCGAGTTCGGCGCGCAGTATGTCCAACCGGTGGGCGAGTTCGTCTTGGGCGGCTCGGCGGCCTATGTGGCCGGCTCATCCGATCCGGTGACGGGCCGGGAAGACATCGAAAGCTGGAGCGTTGGCGTGGAGGCGCGTCGCGGCAAGCTGACGGCGGCGGCGGCCTTCGTGGACCGGGGCCGGTCCAACCTGTTGCCCACGTCTGACACCGAGAGCGAATGGAATGCCGGCGTGTCCTGGCGGGAAGAGGGCTGGGCCGTGGCTGCCTCGGTCGCCATTGGGGATGAGAATGGCGGGACGGTCTCGCGCTCTGGCGTCGGCGGTGAGTACGACATCACGACCAACATCCATGTGGCCGCCGATGCCGTGCTGCTTAACACCGAGGATGCCTTCGGAAACAGCGAGGACGGCGCCGTTGGACTGGTGGAGGTTGGCCTCCGCTTCTGACCTGACCTTGCAGTCGGATTCCCTTGTGATGTCGGGCCCAAACAGCCCGGCATGACTTGTTTTTAAGGCGGAATAATTTCGTCCCGCCCGCCGTTGTCCCAGTGAACCGCAAGGGGACGTGCCTGCGGTCTGGATAAACGGAGATGAGACCCATGATCACCATCATTGACGAAGCCCGCTTGCAGATCGCAAAGCGCGCCTTTTCGGTTCGCAATGTTCCGCTGTCGTCGCTCCGCACGGTTGATGATAGGACACGTCGCCCGCGCCCCGGCGACATCGTCCTTGCGCGCGTCATAGAGATTGGTCGGCTCCAGGGCCTGCAGGCGCCGAGCGGGCGGAAGCAGAGCTTGTATCCCGATGACGAGGTGATCCTTGTCTACGGCCATCGCTACGCACCCGACGCCTATGAAGCCGACTGCCCGGCCGACCTGCGCCTGTGCGATTTGGGCGCTGCGGGCGGTCTCGCAGGGACGATCCGCGAGACCAATGCCAAGTTCGCCAGTGACAAGAGCCCGCCAACGCTGCTGAAACCGGTCGGCCTGTTCGTCGATACCAATGACGAACCACTCAACCTCGCGGCCTTTCCTGGCGAGACGGCGTCACCGGGCGAGCGTGCCATGCCCGTGATCTCCGTCTTCGGCGCAAGCATGAATGCCGGCAAGACCACCATGGCCGGCGGGATCATCAAGGGCCTGACGGCCCAGGGCCTGAAGGTCGGTGCGGCCAAGGTCACCGGCACCTGTTCTGGCGGGGACCTCTTCACCTTCGAAGATGCTGGCGCGGTGAAGGCCGTCGATTTCACCGACGCCGGCCTCGCCTCAACCTATCGGGAAGAGATCGACAACGTAATCGGCGCGGCGGAAACGCTGCTCGCGGGTCTTGAGAAGGCCGGTTGTGATGTGGCGGTCGTTGAGATCGCCGATGGCGTGTTCCAGCAGGAGACGGCGGAGCTTCTGCGGAACGAGCGGTTCCGCGCGCTGGTCGATCACTGGACCTTTGCGGCCGACAGCGCGCCGAGCATCCTGACGGGGCTGAACCTGGCCCAGTCCCTCGATTTGGAAATCGTGGCCGTGAGCGGAAGCGTCACAGCATCTCCGCTGGCGGTGCGCGAGGCTGCCGCTTTCGTCGACGTGCCTGTTCTTAGCCTCTCCGCCCTGTGCGAGGGCACCGAACCCAAGCGTTGGCTAGCCCCGACCGCCCCGCTCGCCGGGCTCGCGACGGTTTTTTCACCGCAAGCCCCTCAAGCCCTGGCCAGCTGATGGCCGGGGCGGAGGACTTCAGGATCCCACCCCTGATCAACCCATCGCGGCGACGGGCGTTTGTTCTACTCGTTGCGGTGGCGGTGGGAGAAGTGGCTGCCCAGGTGGCTGCCACTGGCGCGTTGAAGGCCCTGCTGGTAGGAGCGACCGATGGCGGGCAAGCGATCATCTTGCTGGTATCGACCGGGATCATCGCAGCCGGCTTGAACTGGTCTCGCGATGTGCTGGGCGAGCGGTTAGGCCTCGATTACGCCAACCATGTCCGCCGAACCTTGGGCCGCCAAGCCGTCAAGGTGGCCAGCCGGGGTGGACCGGGCCGCTTCGGCACCATCGCCATCCGGATGACGGGTGACCTGTCCGCGCTCAAGGACTGGGCGCGGGGCGGCGTCTGCGGCGGCATTGCCGGCTCGCTCGGCCTCGTCGGCGCGGTGATCGCCGGCTGGTGGACAGCCGGACCGGCGGGGCTCGCGGCCACTATGGTGGGACCTGCACTGGCCGTCATCGCCGGCGCAATGTTCGTAGCGCGCCTGCATGCGGAAGTCCGCGAGCGGCGCAAGCACAAGGGGCGATTGTCTGCGAAGATCGGCGACATGCTGCTGGGCGCCAGCGCGAGCGCTGCCTATGCATCGGAACGCCGGGCCATCGGTACGATGAACCGGGCCGCGGAAGACGCCGTTGAAGCCCAGACCCGCCAGGTAGCGGTTGCCAGCATGATGAAGCTTCCCGCTTTGCTCACGCTTCCGCTGGGCGCGACTGCGGCGGTTGCGCTACAGGGCTTTGGCCTCTCGCCCACGGGCGGCGTTGCGGGCTGGGCTGCGCTCCTGTTCGCCCTGTCTCTCGCGAGCCAAGCGTGTAGCCAGTTGATGGCGGCGGTGATCCATTTCGTTGAGCGTCGGATCGCCATGGCAAAGCTCGTTGAAATTGCTGCGCTTGGAAACACTTGCGCCGGCGCGGCACCGCAGGGCGAGGTGCGCTTGAGGACCGGTTGTGGCCTGGCCTTGAGCTGGGACGGCGTGTCCATTGTGGGCGGAGGCGAGCATGTCAGCGTTCCGCGAAACCAGGCTGAGGCGTGGTTGGAGGCGGTATTGTTCGCCGACGCGTCGGTGTCTGTCGGGGACCTGAACGCCGCCGATGTGCGCAACATTGATTGGGCCCGCCGGGTGGCCTATGCCGGACCCCGGCGCGGCCTCGTGCGGGGACCGCTGGATCTGGTCCTAGCCGCGCGCAGGCGCGCCGCGCCAGCGGCCATGGCAGACGCATTCGGGGTTACCGGGCTTCCACTGGAATGGCTCGATGAAAACACCGTTATCGACCCGCAATCGGCCTCGCTGCCGGAGGACGTGTTGGCCCGCCTGCGCCTGGCCCGGGCCCTGTCCCATGGGCCGCGCGTGCTGATCCTTGATGACCCCTGGCTTGCCGAAGACGATGGGCTGATGGCCCGGGTCCGCGCTTTTTGCCGGGACAAGGGCGCGAGCCTGATCGAGATCATTGGCCAGGCGCCCAGTACCCTTCGCGCAGTATCCTGAACCCGATCAGCAGTCCTCGAGGAGCGCTTCGATCCGCGCCTCGCTCGCCCGTAGCTCCGGTAGAGACGCGCACAACGCGATGTCAGAGACCTCACCGTCGCGGAGGTTCTGGAACCGGCGGCGCACATAATGGCCCACATCTTCCGACCACCACCAGGTGCGCTGCTCCAGGGCACGCATGGAGTTCACCGAAAACCGCTCGCAGGTGATCTGGAAGGCGTCGAACGCCCCCGCCGGGACGGTTTCCGTCTCAGGTTCATCAACGGAGCAAGACCAGGCCTGGCTGATCCGGCGACGCCGCTCACCGTCGCTCACTTCGCTCAAGACGCGGAACTGTGCCCGCGCGCCCGAAGAGGGCGGCCAGATCGCATCAGCGTTGCCGAAAACCTCCCGGCGGCCTGATTTCTGACCGATGTCCCAAGACAGGATAGGCAGCGCCGGATTGGCCGCCCGTGTGTACTCACGCCCGGCGCGCGTTGCCCAGACGAGACTGTCGCCTTCACGGCGCTGGAAGCGTTCGACCCGTCCGTCATCGTACACGAAGACCGTTCCCGGAATGGGATCGACTGCAGCCGCAACCGCCTTGGGTTCCTGCCCGGCCAGCCCGCCCATCGGATTAGGCACGGACGCACATGCGGAGACCAGCGCCAGGAGACTGGCGGATGAGAGAGCCCCGAATGCCCGCACGCTATTGTCCTCCACCGGCCGTCAGGAGGCCGTAGCCGAACACGTCATCCTTGCCGGGCTGCCCCAGGTCGAGTGCAGCCCGGTTCAACTGGCCGAGTTCGGTCGAGGCCTTAGGCCTGCGGTCCGCAATCCGCAGCGCAATCAGGGCGGCCACGACAGGGGTGGCGAAACTCGTTCCGCTCATGATGGCATACTCGCCGCTGCCTGAGGCTACGCGCACACGGACGCCCGGCGCGCTGAAATCCACATGCTCGCCCCGGCCTGCGCGGCGAAACACGCGCCGGTTGAGGTCAATCGCCGTCACGCCCACAACGCCGTCATAGGCGGCTGGAAACAGAGGCGGGGCGGCCGGCCCGTCATTGCCGACCGCGGCCACGACAATCTGCCCGCGCGACTGCACCCGCTCGATCGCCTCGGCGAACACGGCGCTGTCCGGTCCAGCAATCGAGATGCTGACCACCCCCACATCTTGGCCCGACAACCAGTCGAGCGCCTCCATCATGGCGAGCGTATCGGTCGCTGGCAGGCCCGCATCATCGATTGCAAACACGTTTGCGGCGAAGACCTGCGCGCTGGGCACCAATCCCGAATAGCCGGCGCCTTCATCAGAGCCGATCAGAATAGATGCCACAGCGGTTCCGTGCACGCGGTCGCGGCCTTGCCCGTTGGCAAAATCTCGAACCGATATTGCTTGTCCCACAAGGCTGGGGTGGCCGGTATCAACGAGGGTGTCGATCACGCCGATGCGGATGCCGCTGCCCGATTGCGCTTCGCCGAGGGGCGTTATCGGGCCGGCCTCCGTGCTTGGGAGACCCTCGGGCAACACGTAAATGTGGTTGTAATCAAACGGGGCGGCCGGGAGTGCGCCTTCCAGCGCATCCACCGCGCCCGGCAGGGAGTATTGCGGCGGCACGCGCAGGCGGTCGAGGGAGCCGCCAAGGGCGCTCAGCTCGCGGCGATCGATGATCTCGAAACCAAGATCCTGGGCAATGGCGAGATCGTCTGGCCCGAGGTCGAAGGCGAGGATCTCATTGGAGCGCGCGGGAAAGCCCTCCTCGTCAAACTCGAAATCGTCCGGCTCGAGGCCGACTGCGTCGCCGAAGTCCCGTTCGTCGTCATCATACTCGTCATAGTCCTGATCATCGTAGTCATCGTCGTCGTCGAAATCATCATCGTCATCGTTGTCGAATTCATCGTCAACATCATCGTCCAGGTCGTCGTCATCATCCTCGAAATCGTCGTCTTCAAAGGCATCGTCGTCGCCGAAGTCATCGTCCCCGAAATCATCGTCGGCAAAATCATCCTCGTCAAAATCATCATCATCGAAGTCGTCGTCGTCGATGTCTTCGGCCTGGGCGGCTGCGATTGTATCGTAATGCAGCACCTGAGCCGGCAGGACCATCGGCAGCGCCAAACACGCCACGGCCGCAACCGTGCACCGCAGCAGGCGCTTCAGCTCGACCCGAACGGCGCGACCCGCGCAGAGCGCCAGGGACGAGACGCTGGTGTGTGCCCACTTCATCGGCTACCTCCACAACGGAACAGGATTTGCAGTTACAACGGGGACGTACCCATGATTATTCCCCCCAATCCGGGTTGCAACCAAATCCGTTGGTTTGGAATAAATGACAGGGCTGTGACGTTCTTCGGGGGACATGACACATGACCGACGACACTGCCCTCCGAAGGGAGATCGTGACCCTGATCCCAAGGCTGAGGCGTTTCGCCCTGGGCCTCACCGGATCACAAGCCGATGCGGACGATCTGGTGCAAACCGCGCTGGAGAAAGCCTTGAACCGGCTGGACCAGTTCAAACCCGGCACGCGGCTGGACAGCTGGCTCTTCCGCATCGTCCAGACGAGCTGGATCGACAATCGCCGCAGTGCCGCTCGGCGGGAGGACACAATGGACGCTGACATGATGGACCGTATTCCCGGTCGCCAGGACCCTGGCCACGCTGATGCGCTATCTATCCGCGACGGCATCCAACGGGCGCTTGACCAGCTTGCCGATGACCAGCGCTCGCTCGCTGTCCTGGTGCTGGTGGAGGGCTATTCTTACCAGGAAGCCGCCGACATGGAGGGCGTCCCGATCGGTACCGTCATGAGCCGGCTGTCCCGGGCGCGAAAGACAATGGCGAGTTTCCTAGGCCGAGAAGGATTGGGGCGATGACGGAAGATGTGATCTATCCAGACGGTATCACGCCGGAACTGCTGATGGCCTATGCAGATGGCCAATTGGGCCCGGCGGACGCACGCCGAGTGGACGCCGCCATCGCGGCGGATCCTGCGCTTGCGGCCGAAGTGGACGCCTATCGGCTGACGGCCGACTGCTTGGCAGGCGCCTTCGAGGCGCCGTTGGACAAGCCGGTGCCGGCCCACCTGGAAGCCCTGGTGATGGGCGGCGCAGCGGAGGGCCGAAACGTCACCTCGCTCCATGCCGCCCGCGTGCGGATTACACCCGGACCGTCATTCTGGGGCCAGGCCGTCGCCGCCTGCGCTGTGTTCGCCTTCGGCGCAGCCTTCGGGTCCGCCGCCCTCAATAGCCCAGCCCCTGCCGCCGGAGACATCCTCGTCGCGGGGCAACTCGATGCCGCAAGTCCGATCGCGCACGCGCTGGAAACGACGGCATCGGCGGAGATTGTGGATATTCCTGGCGGCCGCTTCGACGTGGTCGCGACAATCCCGGTCGCAGGAGGTGCGACGTGCCGCGAGTTCGAAACGTCGGGGGATGGCGGTGCCGTGGTCGGTATCGCTTGCCGCCGCGACGGGGGTTGGACCGTAGAAGTCCTTCTCCACGCCGATGCGGACGCTGGTCCCGAGGACGGCTTCCAACTCGCCTCGGGCTTTGATGCAGACGTGATCGACACGGTCCTGACCGGCCTTGGCGCCGATATGAGCGTCGATGCGGCCACCGAGACTTGCCTCATTGAGAACGGTTGGAATTCAGCCGCCTGCGGTGTGACCGGGGAATAAATCCCGGTCGGTCACCGTTGTCTCTCCAGAACAGCAACACGCCACTGGAGATGTAATCATGACCCCCATCCAAGCCCTGAAGGCGGCCGTCTCGACCACCGCTGTCCTGTCCCTTGGTGCTTGCGGGACCATGGAGGCCATCAATCCCCAAATCCCGGTGATGCAGGGCCGATCGGACGTGACGCCCGTGATGACCGAGCATTCCTTTGGCCTCCAGTGCCTGGGCTCGCTGATTGAGGGGTCGGGCGCGCAGCCGATCGTGATCGAGGTTGACACCATTCGCGATCGCACCATCCCCGAGCGCCTCAATGATCTCTCGCGTCTAAGTCAGGCGAGCGACTGGTTGGTCATCACCGCGATTTCAAAGATGGAGACAACACGTGTCCGCTCAACTCGCGAGGACAATTACCGGAAGCTCGAAGTCCGCCCGGCCTTCAAGATCGACGGGGCCTGGACCCAGGATGACGAACTCCTCCGTGCGTCTGGCGGGCTCGGCGACCTGGAATGGCTGACGGGGCGGCTGCGGCTGGGGGCGGACCGCCGGTTCGACTACATCGCAGGAGATTTCGTCTCCGAGCGCGACGGTATCATTGAGTTTTCGACCGCCATCGGGGTCTTTGTCGGCGCCAACAATGTGGACGCGAGGCTGCTGATCGATGACGGTGTGAATTCGGCACAGATCGGTTTTGACGCCCGCTGGGCCGACGGGCCCCAACTCGCCCAGAGACGCATTGCAGAAGCGGCAACGCTTATCCACGTTGCGCGCCATTTCGATATTGACTATCGCCCGTGCTTGGAAAACGGGCTTGGCGACCCGGACCAGTACCGCGCCAGCCTCGACCGCTATGTGAAACTCGACGAGCGCAGCCGCCAGCGTACCGTTCAATCATCCCTCGCTCGTATGGGCTTCGATCCCGGTCGCATTGACGGCCTCTGGGGCAACCAGAGCCGCGGCGCGCTGATGGCTTACCAGAGCCAGCGGGGTATCCCCGTCACCGGCACGCTGTCGCCAGCCGTCTTCGCCCTCATCGAGGCCGACACACGTCGCGGCTGGCGAGCTTGAAGGATCGAAGCGCCTGGCCAACACCATTCGTGAGCGGTGGGGCGCATGGAAGCTCCTTCCGTGAAATGCGCTCAAGAACCGCCGCCCCCACGGGCGGAAACCGGGCCAACAACGGACCCTCCCGAACGCACTGCGAGAGTCAGTTTTTGGCGATATCACGTCATGCTGCAACAGATGATGAACTGCAGGCGCGGATGGCTCCTGCCGTTCGAAGGTCGCTACAGATCGATGCCAGATGAGATTTCCAGCGCGTCATCAACGTCTACGCCGAGATACCGCACGGTGCTTTCGAGCTTGGTGTGGCCGAGCAAGAGCTGCGCGGCCCTGAGGTTTCCGGTCTTGCGATAAATCACCGCCGCCTTAGTGCGTCTCAGCGAATGCGTTCCTTAGGTTGCCGGGTTCAGACCAATCGACGCCACCCAGTCTTGAACGATCCTGGCATACTGCCGGGTCGACAGATGCGGCGAACTCCGCAGCCGGCTTCTGAAGAGGTAGTCTTCAGAGCGAGGCAGGTCTCGTTCGAGGAGCGCGCCAACAGACCGGCGAGTGTTTTCGGTGATCTCGAACTGAACCGGGCGACCCGTTTTCTTCTGGATAACCGCACCGCGCGATCTGACCTCGCCGCCCGTGGCGACATCGCCAACCTTCAGCCTGACGAGGTCGCAACCCCTTAGCTTGCTGTCGATGGCCAGGTTGAACAAAGCGAGATTGCGAATGTCGCCGTCAAGCTCGAGCCTCGTGCGGATCGACCAGACTTCCTTCATCTTCAAAGCCGGCTTCTGCCCGGTTAGCTTGCCGGCGGTGATGTGCGCTCGCTTTGCTGACGGGTGAATTTCGCTGGGCGAAATGAGGTCTTCAGACATGTTGTGTCTCCTTTCAACGCCGCCGCAAGAGCGCGGCCGGCATTCAGGAGGCATGCAATCGACTGTGAAATCTCGACGATCGAGGCTTTGCCGGCGTAGAACAACGCGATGGCGAAGGGCGTTTTTACTCACCGGCCGAACTTGGTCTATGATGACTTTCCAGAGGCGCAGTACCAGTTTCCAAAGCGGTATCTGAACCGCGCGCGAGCCTTCGAGGGCGACTGGATCGTCTACTACGAACCGCGCCGGGGCGGCGGGCGGCTCGGCTACAACGCCATCGCACGGGTGCAGCAGATCATTCCCGATCCTTCCGCCGACGACATGTTTCTGGCCGTCATCGAAGCGGGGTCGTTTCTGCCGCTGGAAACCTTCATGCCGTTTCAGGATCAGCATGGTTTTGTCGAGAGCGATCTCGGCAAAGCCGATGGCTCGCTGAACAGCGGTCTCATGCAATGGGCCGTGCGGCCTATCCCGGATCTTGATTTCTATCGCATCCTCGCGCGGGGTTTTCCGGAAGAAGTTGGAATGCTGCCGCGATCCGGCGCGCCCGATCCGGTCGTCATCCGGTCGCCTGGCCTGCGCGAAGACGCCGAGCCCTTCGTGTTCGACGGACCGCGAGAGCGCGTCGAGCAGGTCGTCACGTGGGCGGTGCGCGACCGGGCGTTCCGGCAACATGTTCTCTCCGCCTATGACAGCCGGTGCGCGCTGACAGGATTCAAGTTCATCAATGGCGGCGGGCGCGCCGAGGTTGAGGCGGCGCATATTCAGCCTGTCGAGCGCGATGGGCCGGATACAGTGCGCAATGGGCTCCCGCTTTCCGGAACAGTCCACTGGATGTTCGATCGCGGGCTGATCGGCCTGTCGGACACTCACGACATCCTCGTCTCGCGCCATGTGAACAATCCCGAAAAAGTCTGGCGGCTCGTGAACGCCGACAAGCGGGCAAGGCTTCCATCGGCGCCGCATCTTGCGCCGCATCCTCGATACCTGAGCTGGCATCGCGAGCACTGCTTCAAACACTAGGCAAGCGTCCATGCATTCCCCGCGTCGGGATGGGATGGCGGGCGCGTGTGCCAGGGCGCAGTCGGCGCGCAAGGGCGGCGGGGTGTTCGGGCCGTCTGTGTCTCCGGCGCGTCTTACCTTTGCCCGTGCCCGCCGCCTCATCGCGCCCTGCCAGTCGTTTGCCTGCCGCCCCATCCCGACTGTCGGGAAAAGTGCTGCCGGGGCGGGAACGGAGCTGCCATGACCACGACCCCGCAAACAGAGGCGCCACTTGACGCGCCCACCGCAAGTGTGTGTCCCCGAATCTATGTCGCCTGTCTCGCCGCCTGTAATGCAGGCTGCCTGCACGGGCGCTGGATTGAGTCGACGACGCCAGACGAGATCCGCGCCGAAGTGCGCGCCACGCTTGGCGACAGGTCCTGAGCCAATGGCGGACGAATGGGCGATTCATGACTATGGGGGGGGGCGAAGGCGCGAGCCTGCCTGAATGGGCGAGTTTCGATACGGTGCACGTGTTCTGGAACCGGTGAGCCTCAGGCCAAGAACGGCAGGTTCGCCCAGTCGAGGCGGTTGGGCCAGTTTTGTCGCGCCAGGGCCTCCACCAGAATGGAGGCAGCCATTGACGGTCGCTCGCCCAGGTACACGTTGCGGTGGGCGCGGCGTGGAAGATCGCGATTGATGTTAGGAAAATGTCAGTGGCTGAGAAATCGCAAGCTTTCATGGATGTGTTCGAAGACGTTGAGCATGCCGCCGCGTATGCCGACGGCCCAGCGAAGTTCATGCCCGGCTACCATGACGTGCAGCGCATGGCCGGCGTCCTTATCCGTGAGTCTGCGCCGAAGAACGCCCGTGTTCTTGTGCATGGCGCGGGCGGCGGGGCAGAGCTCGAGGTGTTCGCGCGGGAGAACCCGCTATGGACGCTGCTCGGCGTGGAGCCTGCCAAACCCATGCTCGATGCCGCGCGAGAGCGACTGGGCGATCTCAATGCGCGTGTGCAATTCCACCACGGCTATATCGAGGACGCTCCGCCTGGCCCGTTTGACGCTGCGACCAGTCTTCTGACACTCCATTTTCTGAACGCGGTGAAACGCCAGAACGCGCTCAGCGAGTTGGTCCGCCGACTGGTACCGGGCTCACCGGTCGTGGTCGCGCATTGCAGTTTTCCGCAAGGTGTAAAGCATCGTGATACCTGGTTGGCGCGGCATCAGGCGTTCACTACGGCCTCTGGGGTTGATCCAGATGTTGCGGAGAATGGCCGTAACTTCATTGCTGATCGTCTCGAAGTCCTTGATCCAGAAACAGATGAGACAATCATGGATGAGGCGGGGCTGCGTGACGTCACACAATTCTACTCTGCCTTCACATGGCGTGGCTGGATTGGGCATGTGTCTTGAGCAGGTTTGTCTGGAGCCCTGATCTCGCCTAGAGCCTGTAGAAACGCTCCGCGACGCCTGCGAACATCGCCGTGCGTTCGGTTGGGGTGAAGTCCGCAGTAATTTCAAGATACGCGCCCATGACGCGGACATATTCAGACGCGAGCCTGTCGACCGGAAAGTTCGAACCGAAGGCGATGCGATCGGGGCCAAAAATCTCAATCGCGGAGATCACGAGCGGGCGAATGGAGGCGGTGGTCCAGTCTGGCTGAAACATTCCGAAGCCTGACACTTTGCAGATCAGATTTGGTAGGCTTGCCAGGCGCTCAAGACCGCCGCGCCATTCTGACAGCGCTTCAAGTGAGAAATCGCTGGGGCTGCCTGCATGACAGAGCGCGACACGCAGGTCCGGCACCTGTTCGAACACGTCCGCAGCTGCATTCATGAGGGGCGGGGTGAGCTGGAGGTCGAAGCTCAGTCCCCGGTGGGCCAACGTCTGCAGACCTGAAATGAACTCGGAACTGGAGAGGAGGCCTTGCGTCCCCGTCTTGCGATCTTCTTCAGCGCTGCGTCCGACAATCTGCCGAATGCCTCTTAGACGCTCATATCGGCTTTGAGCATCAAGTTGAGAGGTCAGATCGGGCGCGGTGAGATCGGCGAAGGCGACGATGGCGCTTGGCAACCCGTCCGCATCGCCTTGGGCCTGTAGCCAGGCGGTTTCCTTCACCGAGTCGTCTGGCGTGACGCCAACCTGAATGTGGACAGACTTTTCGATCGGAAGGTTGCCAAAGTCAGCCCGAAAATCGTCGACGAGATAATTTTTCTGAATGGGGGCCGGGTCACCAAAGAAGCGCTTTACGCCTTTTTCCATCAGCCAGGGATAGGTGCAGTGTGACAGGTCCCAGAGATGGTGGTGGGCGTCGACAATTCGATTAGGCACATTCATGGCTAATCCCCCTTGGCGAGCCTGGCTGTCTCGATTTGCCGGCGCACGGCCAGGTCGTCCCAGATCGTGACTTCCTCACGGATACGACCGTTCATCACGCGAAACTGTGACACGCCCAGAATGTATACGGGCGCAGCTGTGGCTGGTCCGTAGCGGCCAGAACCGGAGTGCACTCCGGCCACCGACCATCGGATGGCGACATCCTTCGCGTCCCCCAGATAAGGGATTTCGGCGATGTGTTCGATGACGATGTCCGTGGCGGTTACGGCCGCGTGGAGTGGCGCGAGCCAATCCCTGATCTGGTCGGGACCGTACAGGTTTGCGGCGCCGGGATAGGTGGCCGCAACGCGGTTATCATAGAGTGTGTTGGCCGCTGTCCAGTCCCGGGCATCCCAGATGGCTTTCAATGCAGCGATTGCTATGGATGACGCAGATCCAGACTCGCCCTCGAGGCTTTCGCCCGTTGCGGCTCGTGCTCGATTGTCGGCGTGAAACTCAACGAGATTGAACGCGTTTTCCCGGTCGGCGTTTGCCTGCGCACGCGCGATCTCATCTGGATCGAAGCCCAGTTGCACCGCTGCGGCGAGATTGTCGCGCACCAGCCACTCCTCGATCACCTGATTATCCTTACACAGACAATCCGCGATCGTCTGGATCCGGATAGGTCTGCCGGTTGCGGGCCCGAACTCGCTGTCGCCGCTATTGGTCATCTTGGATGTGATGAGGTGGGACGAATAAAACTTGCCGTCGCCATCATCGGACCAGATTACATTGTCGCCGTCGAGGCGCCGGTCAGGGAATGCGTCCAGGGTCGCCCAGGTGTTATTCACGACCGTCTGCGCACCTGTAATGTCTCCGGCCAGTGTGTGGATGGCGCAGTCGGGCGCGTACCAGTCATGGATCCGTTCGACCTGCCGGTCATGCCAGATCAGTTCGGTGATCCGGATGATATAGTGGGGAAAATCGACGAACTCGTCGGCGAAGCCCGGCAGGGTCATGCGTCGTTCGGGGCCGGGGTCCATCATCTGCGTGATGTCGGTCGTCGCGACTTGGGTGATCGGCGTCGTCATTTCAGTTTTCCTATTGGGCGGTCCAGCCGCCGTCGACGAGAAGGCTCGTTCCGGTCACCATCGCTCCGCCCGGGCCGGCAAGATAGGCAACGGCTGCGGCAACATCCTCAGGCTTGCCCGTTTGGCCGAGTGGGATCATCCGATTCACGAAGTCGCGAAATTCCGTGTTGGCCAGCATGGGGGCTGTCATGGGGGTTTCGATAAAGGTCGGTGCCACAGAGTTGACCCGGATGCCGCGCGGCGCAAGCTCGACGGCCATGGCTTTGGTCAGGCCTTCCATCGCGTGTTTCGTCATGCAGTAGACCGTGCGCCCCGGTGAGCCGACATGGCCCATCTGTGAGGTAATGTTTATGACCCGCGCCCCGTCCGACATGCTTTTAGTTGCGTGGCGGGAGACGCGGTATGTGGTCCGGATATTCAGTCCGATCATGTGGTCGAGGACGTCATCCTCAACCTCCGCCATGGGTTTTGGAACGTTCGTACCCACATTATTGACGAGGATGTCGATGCGGCCCTGCCCATCGATCCAGGCGAGAAATGCGTCTGAGGACGCGTCGCCCGTCCAGGGTGTGCAGCGTGGCTGGAGCGCCTCGATCAGGCTTGTGAAATCCTCCGAGGCGCGCGCAACGGGAATGACAGTCGCGCCATCGGCATGGAGCCGCTCGGTGATCGCGCGCCCGATGCCGCGACTCGCGCCCGTGATCAGCGCCGTCTTGCCATCGAGAGGCAAGTTCATATCAGGGCGATCCTTGCTTCCTCGTCTCCACCGCGCACAGCCACCAGTGTCGCCGTGACGTCACCATCATTGCGAAGCGAGCGTGTTTCGCCGCGGGGAAAAGTAACTGTGTCGCCGGGGCCACAGACTGTTGCGTCGTCTCCGAATGCGCAAATGACTTCACCAGCCTGCACAAACCAGACATCGGGCACGTCCAGGATATAGTCCGGGATCGCCGCACCCGGCCGGATCGCAATCTCTGACACTCGAAACCCGTGGGGCCAGTCCAGTCGTCCGGCACCGATCAGATAGGTCTCTGCGACGCCTTCGATGGCGTCGAACGGCCCGGTGGGCCCGGATGTCCCGGCCCGAACGACGCAGGCTTCAGTCTGGTCTTGCGAGAACCGCTGCAGGGCATCGCATTGCTCGCGTGTTGTCACCGGCATCTGGCGCTTTCCTTTGGGAACGACCTCGCCCTTGGCGGTGTCCACCAACATGCCGTCTTCCATCAGAACGAGCCCGTACTCCGTGGCCATATCGAAGACTTGGGGTGCCCAGAGTACGCGCCCCGGATCATCGCCGCCAAGAACGGCCCAGAGAAAGCCGACGTCTTCGCCTACATTCGTAAATCCCCGGAACACCCGGGTCGGGATCGAGATCAGATCACCTTCCCGGAGGACGGCTTGGGCATCTTCGCCATGCTCGCCGAGGTCCACGCGCCACGTGCCCGAATGGACGTAGAAGACTTCTGCGGTGTCATGGCTGTGCTGGGAATTGGTGCAGCCGGGGGGCTGGCGCGCGCCGCCAATGTTGAATCCGTGCGGCTCGGCAATGTGCACATGCTGGTTGAGATTCTCCGATACGCCTGGGCCGATGATCGTGAAATTCTCTTTCTGGTCCGAGCCGGGCGTACGGGTGTCGATAAAGGCGTCATAGCACGGTTTCAGGTCGTCAAACCGAACGATCCGGTCGGCAATTTGTCTTCGATCGCGGGTCAGGGTGTGTGCCATAATCCAGTTCCTTTCCGCCCACAGGTCGCAACGATTGCATTCGAAGTCAATTGCGTTACTTGACCGAGCGTAGGTGGTGAACACCGGGGGTGCCGCCACAGGTTCGCTTATCCGTGAGCAGATCCATCAAGGCTCCATTGACGCGGTCGGGGCTCTCAAGTGTCGAGATGTGACCGCACTGGGGAAGCACCTTGAGTTCAGCATCGGATATCCGGCTGGCAATTTCCATATGCCTGTCCACCGGGCAAACACGATCCTCCTGGCCGGCCAGAACGAGCGTGGGGCATGCAATCTGCTCAAGCACATCAAACGCATCGCGCCTGATCGTTAGCGCCATGCACTGCTGTACGAACGTGTCCTCACCAAGGTGACACCCCATGCGATCGAGCAGATCGAGTAACGCAGGCGTTCGGTTCTGTGGCGCGAGGTATTGCGGTTTAAGTTCCTCCCGAATGACGAGGCTGAGGTCACCGCCGACCACGCGTTTCATCTGGTCCTTTCGCGCCGATCCAGCCGCGTCGCGCCGGGCTGTTGTGTTCAACAGCGCCAGATGGGAGACGCGTTCCGGAGCCTGGCGCATGATTTCGAACGCCACAATGCCGCCCATGGACAGCCCGACGAGCGCAAACTGTGACGGAGCCTGTTGCAGCACCCGGCTCGCCATACGCTCGATCGTGGATGCATCGGTTAGGTCTGCGACCCGGCAATCGTAGCCGCGAGCGGTCAGGCACCGAACCTGCGGTGCGAAAAGACGGGCGTCGCACATGAAACCCGGTAGGAATATGACTGTGTCGACTGCCATCGGAATTGAAACTCCATGGGAGGTCTGTCTATTAGGTGATATTGCATTCGAATGCAAAACTGGATTGGAGTCGATCCGTGCTTTCTGTTCTTGATGTTTTCAGGGTCGGCATCGGCCCATCGAGTTCGCACACGGTCGGGCCCATGCGCATCGCGCGTCGGTTCATCTCCGGCTTTGAGTCGCGCGGCACCTTGGAGCGTATCGCGCAGGTTCGTGTGCACCTGCAGGGATCGCTCGCTTTTACCGGGGAAGGTCATGCCACGCCACGGGCGGTCATCTTCGGCCTGTGCGGGCATGATCCGGAAACGCTGGATGTCGACAAGGCGCACCGCGACGAGGCCGACGCCCACGCGACCGGCAGCATAAAGCTCGCGGGGCACCACGAGGTAGCGTTCGCGCCCAGGCAGGACATCGTCTTCGATTACGACACCATTCCCGAGTTGCACCCGAACGGAATGCGGCTCAGCGCTTTTGACGGTGCCGGAACGCTCATGCGGGAGCAGACGTACTATTCGACGGGTGGCGGCTTCATTGCCTCGCAGCGGCAACTGGAAACCCCGGCTGCCGATGACGTCGTGACGGCCGGCCCAGATGTGCCGTATCCGTTTCGCTCTGCTGAAGAACTGCTCGACCTCTGCAAGGCGAAAGGCGTTGCCATTCACGATGTCATCCTCGCCAATGAAGACGCGATGCGCCCCCGCGAACAGACCTACGAACAGCTCAACACAATTGCCGACGTGATGATGGCGTCGATCGATCGCGGGCTTAGCACGGAAGGCGTCTTGCCCGGACGCCTGCAAGTGGCGCGGCGTGCTGCCGCGCTCTGGCAGAAGCTGCTTGCCGCTCCGCAGTCGAATGAGCGCGAACAGCTGTTCGACTGGCTCAATGTGTACGCGATGGCGGTGAACGAAGAGAATGCCGCGGGAGGGCAGGTTGTTACCGCGCCGACAAATGGAGCGGCGGGCATTATCCCGTCGGTCATCCGTCATTACTGCCAGGCCGAACCGGCGAGCGCGGCGAACGTCCAGAAGTTCCTGCTGACTGCCGGCGGTATCGGTTTGCTCTACAAGCAGCGCGCCTCGATCTCCGGGGCGGAAATGGGGTGTCAGGGCGAAGTGGGAGTCGCCTGCTCCATGGCGGCGGGAGGCCTTGC
The DNA here is from genome assembly GCA_039817025.1 of Pseudomonadota bacterium. Classification (GTDB taxonomy): domain Bacteria; phylum Pseudomonadota; class Alphaproteobacteria; order Caulobacterales; family Hyphomonadaceae; genus JANQQC01. Next base: position 18,258 of record JBCBWQ010000007.1, read on the forward strand.
GGCCGTCTGGGGGGCGACGCCCGGACAGGTGGCGAGCGCTGCCGAAATCGGGATGGAGCACAATCTGGGCCTGACGTGCGATCCGGTGGGTGGCCTCGTCCAGATCCCCTGTATCGAGCGCAATGCCATCGGCGCTGTGAAAGCGGTGAATGCGGCCCGCCTTGCGCTGCATGCGCCAGACCAGATGCGCGTCTCGCTGGACCAGGTGATCGAAACAATGCGCCAGACGGGCCTCGACATGTCTTCAAAGTACAAGGAGACGAGCCAGGGCGGACTGGCAGTGAATGTCGTGGAGTGCTGATGGTCCCGGACCTGGACGGTACCGCACCGTTGAGCCGATGCCGGCGCGTCTAGTCCTCTAATCGCCGCAATGCGCGAAGCCTTCCGAAGACATCAAGCCCTTGCTGCGCGAGATAGTGGGGCAAGTCGATGAAGACCCAGTTCTCCGAAAGCTTCTCGCCTTCGCGCCGATAGATGTCGACGATACGCATTTCGGCCGTGTCGCGCGCCGCTGGAAGGCCAAGGAAGCCACCCGTGTTGCGGTTCTTCAGGTTGGCCCAGCCGAAAAAGCCGCAATAGTGGCCCTCAGCGATCCGGGCGACGTGTCCCTGATAGGACTTTTCTGTGAGATTGAGCCGGAATGGGTACTGGTGCTGCTGCTGATAACGCTCGATCGTGTAGCTCGCGCCAATCCCGCACGGACCGTACCAGATCATGTCTTCATTCCAGGTTCGCCGCAGCAGGTCCGGCGGGCAACGGTATTCCTCCAGGTCATTGAGGTTGCGGAGATCCTCGATCATGAGCTTGACCAGATCCAGCGTCGTCTTTGTCTCTGCGTCCGATTGTGGTTCGAGGAGCAGCCCGTCCTGCGTGTGTGGGCCCGGATAGCGAAAATAGGTCCCCGTCATCGGGGGAAGGGGGTAACATCCCGCATCGTACATCAGGCCGATCATGTCGACGAAGAGTGCGCCTTCGCAGAGCTGGCCGTCTTCCACGCGAAAGAACTCCGCGTATCGCAAGTTCGCCAAGCGACCTGACCTGGGAATCGACAGGAAGTCCTCGTCGAACAAGCCGCAGAAATGCCCCATCGAGCAGACCCACTCGCCGTTTCCACCCGACGCGTTGTTCGACCCGGCGAAGAAAACATCTTCTCGCCGCTGAAGGTTGTTGAAAGCGCGACTGAGCGGCAGCCAGAAGTCGTCGATGACGCCGTCATAGCCATTTATCTCGAGAAACGGGTGAACACCCCTCCAAAGAAATTGCGGGTCACAGTGAGCCTCGGCGGCTTGACGCATGTCGGTGAGTTCGAACGTCTCGAACCGCGTGCGGAATGACAGTACGGCGGCTTTAGCAGCCTGAAGAGAGCTCATGGCAAACCTTGTGGCGACGAGGCGAACTTTGCATTCGAAGTCATCATACGGGTGCCGCCATCGGTTTCGCAACCTGTTCGTGCGTTAGAATCATTGGCGTTTCCGAAATCGACAGTGACGCTCCGGGCCAAGGCATGTCACCAGATTGCAACATGCTCGCGCCAAAATCTCGAATTTCCGCAATAGAATTGCATTCGAAGTCAGACTGTGCCTTGCTTTCGACATATAAGTCCAACGGGAGGAAGTCATGAACCTGAGATCTATAGGTCTTCTGTCGAGTGCTGCGGCAGTCAGCGTCTTTACGTTTGCCGTGCCAGCTGTGGCCCAGGAGGCACCCGGCGATGATGAAAGAAAACTCGGTGTCATTACCGTCACGGCCGAACGTCGCGCAGAATCCACCCAGGATGTCGGTCAGTCCGTTCAGGCTTTCGACGAGGCTGGCCTGGACCGGGCCGGCGTCGATGATGTCTCCCGTCTCGACCAGATTGTCTCCGGCGTTAACTTCGCCTTTGTCGGCAACGACGCGAAATTCAATGTTCGCGGTGCCAACTCCACAAACACGTTTGGCGACGTCTCCTCGATCGTCGGCACATTCGTTGACGGCGTTTACCAGCCACGTGCTTCAATGCAGTCCCGCGGGTTTTTCGACGTACAGCGCCTTGAATTCCTCAAGGGACCGCAGGGCACGCTCTACGGCCGCAACACGTTTGCGGGCGCGCTGAACCTTTACACCAACGCGCCAGACCTTTCCGGCTTCAGCGCTGGTGTCGATGCGAGCTATGAGCGGTTCAATACCCGCCGTGTCGAAGGGTTTGCCAACGTCCCGTTGACGGACACACTTGGCGTTCGCGTCGCAGCTTTCACGGAGAATGGTGACGGCTACATCGACAACCGTGCCGGGGCAAACCTTGGTTCGCCAGACGATCTTGGCGGTCGGATCAGTGTGCTTTGGGAACCCACGCCAGACTTTAACGTACTGGCCCGTTACTCGAATGTAACGGAGCGCGGCGTGGAAGCCGGGCTCTTCGGCTACACGTTCGAGTGCCGAAATGTCACCGCGCAGGGCCTGACCGATCCGCTCGGCCAGTTCGAAGATTGCGCGAACCCCCTGCAGGGATCTGGCGGTGAGCCGAACGCCAACGATCTTGGCCCGTACGAGGTCGCCCAGGACTTCGCCCCCGAAGGCGATCTCGAGCAGCAACAGTTTTCACTGGAAGCAAACTACGACTTTGGTCTGGTGACCGTGAAGTCGATTTCGGCCTACACCGACTTTGCAAACCTGTTGGGCTTCGACGGCGACTTCAGCCCGACTGGGCATACGCGGTTCTGGTTCAACGAAGAAAACGAGAGCTTCTCTCAGGAATTCCTCTTCGCATCAGACTATGACAGCCCGCTGCAGTGGACGGCTGGCACGTATTACTCCGAGGACGAGAGCTTCTTCAGCTTCGCCCTGATCGACCAGACTGCAGAAATCGCGAACCGGCCTACAGTTACGGGGCCTGGTGGAGCAGACTTCCCGCTGCTCATTGGGACGCCGATTGCCTCGAATGACATCGTCATACCTGGCGGCGAGTTTGCCGACGTGGGCGTGCGCGAAATTGAGTATTTCGGCATCTTCGGTCAGGCCGAATGGTCGATCACGGATCAATTCCGCGTGGTTGGCGGGCTTCGTTTCAATGAGGAATCTCGCACGCTCGTCGGGGCCGGCAGCAACTTCACTGGCGACACGGATGGTGATGGCACGGTCGAAGCACCCGTCACGTTCACGAAGCAAGTGCTGGACAATCCAATGCCAGCCTTCGTTCCGAATAATCCGAACACTGTGTTCGCTCTCAATCCGGGGGCGGACGATGCCATTCGCGGCGATGTGAGCTTTGACAATGTCAGCTGGCGTCTCGGGGCTGAGTACGACTACAGCGACGATGTTCTGCTCTACTTCAACGCAGCAACGGGCTTCCTTTCGGGTGCGATTTCGAACGGCGGTTCGGCGACCGATGAGCAGGAGAGCCAGGTGATTGAAGCCGGCTTCAAATCGAACCTGCTCGGGGACACGTTCCTGCTGAACGGTGCCGTCCACGTCACGGAGTACACCAACCTCCTGCGCCAGCGTCAGGACATCATCGGCGGTATCGCCGTGACGTCGTCGGACAATGGCGGACAGATCGATGCTTGGGGCATCGAGATGGAAGCAGTTTACTTCCCGGTGCCAGAACTTCGGGTCAGCGGTACGCTAGCCTATCTCGACTCCGAGTTCGGAGACGATTTCCTCCAAGGTAACCCGTACCAGCTGTTCGGCGGCGAAGTCGTCCCCTCCATCAGCGTTTCGGGTGAAACCACGCCTTGGTCGCCGGAGCTGACGTTCAATGTGCAGGCCGACTACGAGATCGATCTCGGCAAGAACGGCACGCTGACGCCAGGTATCTCGTTTTACTACAGCGACGAATACTTCACGTCGAACCTGTACTCGCCTGATCCAAACCAGCTTCAGGACAGCTTCACAAAGACAGACCTGCGCCTGCGCTGGGACGATCCGACCGGCGCATACGCGGTTGAAGCCTTCGTCGAGAATCTTGAGGACGAAGCTGTGTTGGCGCGCGGCAACAACAATTCCAGCGATGTTGTCCAGACCGGCTACCTGTATCCGCAGAACTATGGCGTGCGTCTGAAGGCGCGTTTCTAGCCGACTGCAGACATGCTGGCAGGCCAGTCCTCTGGCCTGTCAGCAACTTTTGGAGTGGGCGGGGGCTCCTACAACGCCCGTCGTTTCTTTTGCAGGGTCGCTTTTGGCATTGGCGGCGGCCTGAACCAGGGCGACAGTCCCGGGCACCATCCGGACAGGCTTTGGGTGCGCTGAGCGACGGGGAGGTCGGTCTTGGAGAACTTCGGCACACTGAACTGGGCGATTGTAGTCGCCTACCTCGTCGCCAATCTCTTGTTAGGCTATGTCATGAGCGGGCGGGTCAAGACGTCCGCCGACTATCAGTTGGGCGACCGCTCCGCACCCTGGTGGGCGATCGGGATTTCAGTGGTGGCGACCTATGTCAGCGCCCTTTCCTTCCTTGGCGGGCCCGCTTGGGCATATGGCGACGGCATGGCGGCGCTCGCCATCCATGTGAACTATCCGCTGGTCATCTTCGTGGTGGTCGTGGTGTTCATGCCGTTTTTCTACAATTCCGGCGTTGCCTCGATCTATGAGTATCTCGAGCGTCGTTTCGGGCCTGGTGCGCGCGCGGTTATGGCGCTCATCTTCCTCATTACCCAGCTGATCACGACGGCTTCCATCGTTTACGCCACCGCGGTGGTGATTGATTTCGCTACCGGCTTCGGGCTGCTCCCATCGATCATCGGCATGACGGCCATTGTCCTCTTGTACACGCTGATGGGCGGGATGAATGCGGTGATCTGGACCGATGTGCTGCAAGGCGCCATCCTGTTTCTCGGTGCTGGGGTTGTTCTGTTTGGTCTGATTGCCGAGGTGAGCCCTTTATCGCAGGCCTTTGACCAGCTTGCGAGCGCTGACAAGCTCGATCCCATCCGCACCGACTTCATCCTCGACGACGCAAACACGATCTGGGCCGGCGTTTTCGCGATGACGCTTTACCACATCACGGTCTACGGCACGAACCAGATGATGGTGCAGCGGGCGCTTGCGGCGAAGACGCTCGGGGACGCGAAGAAGTCCTACCTGATGATGGGGTATGCAGCTTTTTTCATCTATTTCCTGTTCTTCTTCATCGGTGCGCTCCTATGGGTCCACTTCCAGGGCCGTGAATTCGACAATTACAACACCATCATCCTGATCTTCGCGAGTGCGCTGGCGATCCCCGGCCTGCTCGGCATTATCACGGCGGCAGTGCTCTCGGCGTCCATGTCGAGCTTGTCTTCGGCACTCAATGCGCTGGCGACAATCTCAGTGACGGATTTCTACAAGCGATACCTCAAGCGTGAGGCGCGCAAGGGCCATTTCCTGCTGGTATCACGAATCCTCACCGTGGTCTGGGCGCTTGCAGCCATTCCCGTGGCGCTGTGGTTTGCCAATGCCGGCGATGGATCCATCCTTGAGGCCCTCACCAAGGTTTCCTCTTTCTTTGTCGGCGCGAAGTTGTCGATCTTCGGCATGGGCTTTTTCTCCAAGCACACAACGGAAAGGGGCCTGCTCATTGGTGTGCTGGCGGGCTTTGTCGGCCTGTTTTTGGTGGTCGTGGACCTGCCGGGCCTGCTCGAAGGCCGCTTTGAGACACACAGTTATATTGCCTGGCCATGGTATGTGGTTATCGGCGCGGTTATAAACATCGTGGTCGCCTGGAGCGCCAGCGTCCTTCTTGATGGCTTCAAGACGGATTGGCATCCCCAAACCGTGGTCGGGCAGCAGCGCCATTTTCGTACCGAAGGCCTTGCGGAGAAGCAGGACGGCTGGTTTGTCGTGCCCGGTAAGGTCGATGGTGCAAGCTGGGGTCTGCTCGGCTTCTTCGCTCTCACAATCATTGTGCTTTCGCTCTTCGCCACACTGGGATCTGCCTGAACATGACACCTACCCAAACCGTTTCCGCGTTCTACGCTGCCCTTTGCCAGAACGACCGCGCCGATGCTGAAGCGCTGATGAGGCCTGGCTTTCATTGGCATGTGGCGCATCCGGTCAACGATCTGGACGGCTCCGATGAGTTCTTCTCCGCATGGTGGGACCCGCTGAAGGCGGCACTGCCGGACCTGGAGTACCGGCCATTTGTTCGGGTTTCAGGTCACTATGACGGGGCGGCCATGGACGGGGATGGAGCCGCCGGGGACTGGGTGAGTTCGACCGGTTATCTTGTCGGAACCTTCTCAAAGCCCTTGTTCGATATTCCGGCCACCCATCGCTCGCTATTCCTGCGGTTCGGCGAACTTGTAAGGATTGAGAACGGCAAGGTTGCCGAAGGGTACATCATCCCCGACTTCATCGACGCCATGCGCCAGGCCGGTGTGTGTCCGCTGAGGCCAAGTGTCGGCGCGCGCGAACTGGTGCTACCGCCGGTGGCGATGGATGGGCTTTCCCATTCCAGCGACCCCACCGAGGGAGAGACGACCTTGCAACTGGTCCGCGACATGCTCGACGGGCTGATGCGCTTTGACGGCAAGTCGCTCTACACCATGGACCAGGAGCAATTTTGGACCCCGGATTTCATGTGGTACGGACCGGCGGGCATCGGCACGTCACGCGGCCTTGACGGGTTTCGCGCCCATCATCAGGGCCCGTTCCTGAAGGCCTTTCCAAAGCGCGGCGTGGACAGAACGAAGAGCCTGATCGCTGAAGGTCCCTATGTGGCCACAGGTGGCTGGCCACATATGACGGGGTCACACCTGGGTGGCGGCTGGCTCGGCCTTCCGCCATCGGGCAGGGAGGTGACGATGCGGGTTATGGATTGGTGGCGCCGCGAGGGCGGCCGGCTGGCTGAGAACTGGGTGTCCATCGACATTCTGCACGTGCTCGACCAGTTCGGCCTCGACCTGTTCGCCCAGATGCGGGCCCTGGCGGGCGACCGTTCGGACTTTGTCGGCCCGGCGGGCGAAGACCTGACCCGCGACCGCGGATGATACTTGCCCGGGAACTCCTTCGCGACAGTTGTGTTGTGAAAGGAAACCAGTTCGCAGAGGGCACCCGCCATGAAATCAATCTTCTTCGGCTCCATCGGTGCCGTGGCCGAAACCTCAGCGTTCCAGCGCAGGGCCTATAATCAGGCTTTGAAAGAAGCCGGGCTTAACTGGCACTGGGACGAGTCCACCTATCGCCAGCTCCTGAATTATGTGGGCGGTCAGGAGCGGCTGCGTCTTCTGGCGGACGCGACGGGCACCGAACTCGATGACGACCGCATCGCGCAGATCCATGCGCGCAAGACCGAACTCGCCTGCGCTGCGATTGTCGACGCCCGGGTTCCGCTGCGTCCCGGTATTGCCGAACTCTCCCAACGGGTCAGGTCTGGTGGCGGACAGGTCGGTTTCGTCACCACGACCTATAAACCGAACATCGATGCGATCTTCGACCTCGGCCGTGACGGCTTCACGCGCGACTCTTTGGACGTGATTGTGGGACGCGAGGATGTCGAGCGCGGTAAACCTGCGCCCGACGCATACCAGGTCGCGCTCGCTAGAACCGGTCTCGACCCGGCAGACGTCATCGCCATCGAGGATACCGTATCTTCAGCAAAGGCGGCGAAGCGTTCCGGTCTTCGGGTCATCCTGACGCCTGGCACCTATGCGAGCGGGATCGCCGACGCCGATGTTGACCTCATCGTCCCGTCTCTCATGTCGGAAGATGGGGTGCTGCACCCGACGGTCGCCGACATGATCGGGATGTCGGGATAGGTTCCGCAATAGATTGCATTCGAATGCAATAGTGCTAGTTTTCCCGCGTGATCAGAGGAGACAGGCACCATGGCGCGCTGGCTAAAACACGGCATTGACCCGGACATCAAACAGAAAGCCGACGCGCAGGTGCGTGCCACGGTTGAGGGCATACTCGATGACATCGACCAGCGCGGCGATGCTGCGACCCGAGACCTCTCGGAGAAATTCGACAAGTGGAGTCCCGACAACTTCCGGCTGACCCGCGAGGAAATCGACGCCTGCTACGATGAACTTGATGCGCAGGCGATCAGCGATATCAAGTTTGCTCAGGAGCAAGTGCGCAACTTCGCACAAATCCAGCGAGACGCCCTCAAGGATGTCGAGGTCGAAACACTGCCTGGCGTGATCCTCGGCCACAAGAACGTGCCTGTTAACTCCGTCGGCTGCTACATTCCGGGCGGCAAGTATCCGCTTATTGCCTCTGCTCACATGAGCGTGGTCACCGCGAAAGTGGCGGGCGTGCCCCGCATTGTGGCCACCGCGCCGCCGTTCGAAGGCCGTCCGCACCCGGCCATCATAGTTGCTATGGATATGGCTGGCGCTGATGAGATCTATAGCCTCGGCGGCGTGCAGGGCATTGGCGCCATGGCCATTGGAACCGAGACGATTGCGCCAGTGGATATGATTGTCGGCCCTGGGAACGCGTTTGTTGCGGAGGCCAAACGCCAGCTGTTCGGCCGTGTGGGGATCGACCTTTTCGCCGGGCCCACCGAAACCCTGATCATTGCTGATGAAACCGTAGACGAAGACTTCTGCGCCGCCGATCTGCTGGGGCAGGCTGAACATGGCCCGAACTCACCGGCCGTCTTGCTCACGAATTCCGAAGATCTCGCCCGCCGAACGATGGAGGCCGTCGAACGACAGCTTGAATGGCTTCCAACGGCCGACATCGCTGGTGTCGCCTGGCGAGACTATGGACAGGTCATTGTCTGCGACTCCTACGAGGAAATGGTCGAAGTGGCTGATGAGATCGCGTCCGAACACGTTCAGGTCATGACCAAGGATCCAGACTACTTCCTCGACAATATGACCAATTATGGTGCGCTGTTTCTTGGACAGGAAACCAATGTCTCCTATGGTGACAAGGTTATCGGCACCAACCACACTCTGCCAACCATGAAAGCCGCGCGTTATACTGGCGGACTATGGGTCGGAAAGTTCATCAAGACGTGCACTTACCAGCGCGTCACCCGAGAGGCGTCGGTCATGGTCGGCGAATACTGCTCGCGCCTTTGCGCTTTGGAAGGGTTTGCCGGACATAAGGAACAAGCAGACATTCGTGTGAGGCGTTATGGCCAGCAACCAGCAGAAACCGAAAAAGCCTGACGGCGTCGGAATAGACGCCGAGAACGTCGTTCCCTTGATCAAGGGGCGCCGGGCGACGTCCTACGACGTGGCCCGGCTGGCGGGCGTTTCGCAATCAGCCGTTTCGCGCTGCTTCAAGCCCGGTGCAAGCGTGTCACAGAAGATGCGCGACAAGGTCATGAAGGCTGCCGAGCAACTCGAGTACCAGCCAAACGCGATCGCGCGTGGCCTCATTACCCAGCGGTCCAATCTCGTCGCTGTGCTCGTGTCCGGCAAGTTGAACCTCTACTATCCGGAAGTGCTCTTCCGTCTGACCGAAGAGTTGTCCCGGGAAGGGCTGCGGGTTCTCCTGTTCACGGTGGATAGCGAAGAGGAGACCGAAGATGTGGTCGAGCAAGCCTGGCAGTTTCAGGTCGACGGCGTGATTTCCGCCTCCCACCTTTCGCGTGCCCAGTATGAAAAGCTGGCAAAGCGGGAGATCCCGGTCGTGTTTTTCAACCGCTACTTCTCTGATACGCCCACCAATGTCGTCTATTGTGACCCCGACGCACAGGTCCGGGAGCTGATCGACCGACTTGTCGAATTTGGCCACAAGCGCTTTGGGCTCGTGAGAGGTCCGGAAGCCAATATGGTCAGCAGAGAACGCGCGCGCATGGTTGAAGAAGCGCTTGCGGATCACAGTCTTTCACTCAAGGTTCAGGCGAGTGGCGATTTCACCTACGAGAGTGGGGCAACCGCTTTGCAGGCGTTGATGTCGGTAAAGGTTGGTGCACCGTCTGCAGTCATCTGCGTCAATGATATGATGGCAATGGGCTGCATGGATGAGGCACGCCATGTCATGGAACTCGACGTGCCAGAAGATGTGTCCATCGCCAGTTTTGACGGCATCGGCACGGCCCAGTTCTCCAGCTATGAGATTACGACGATCCGGCAACCGATCGGGCGCATGTGTGAGGCGGCGGTGGACCTGATCACGTCACGGGCCGAAAAGCCAAACCAGTCGAACGAAAAACGCGTGTTCGAGGGCGCGTTGATCGCCGGCAGTTCCATTGCAAGTGCCCCGGATTGACGCTACGCATTCGAATGCAAATTCGAGGCAACTATGGCCAATTCTTCTGATCGACTCCTGACAACACATGTTGGCAGCCTACCGCGATCTGCCGAGGTCACGGATCTCGTCTTTGCCCAGGAAAAAGGCGAGCATCTTGATGGTGCTGCCTTCGACACTGTGATTGCCGCAGCCGTGAAACGCGCCGTTGAACGCCAACGAGAAGCCGGCATCGACATTGTCAGCGACGGCGAGATGAGCAAGATTTCCTACGCGACGTATATCAAGGACCGCATCACGGGTTTCGATGGCGACAGTCCGCGCCGGGCTCCAGCAGACCTGGAGGACTTTCCAGGTTTCCTCGAGCGCCAGGCAAAGGGCGGCGGTACGCCATCCTATCGCAGGCCGAGGTGCGTCGGCGAAATCGCTGTAAAGAGCATGGAACCGCTGGATGCGGACCTGTCTCGCCTGGGCAGCGCGCTCGATGAGGCGGGGGCATATGGAAGCTTCATGAACGCCGCTAGCCCCGGTGTGATCGCGCTGTTCCAGCCCAACGATTTCTATCCCGATGACGACGCATACTTGGAGGCGCTCGCCGAGGCGATGCGCCCAGAGTATGAGGCGATCGTGGCCAGGGGGCATATCCTGCAGCTCGACAGTCCCGATCTGGGGCTTGGTCGGCACATGATGTTCAAGGACAAACCGATCGAAGACTACCACCGGTTGGCATCGCGCCACGTCGAGGTGATGAACCATGCTCTGCGCAATGTCTCGGCTGATCGTGTGCGCATGCATATCTGCTGGGGCAACTATGAGGGTCCGCACCACTGCGATACTCCGATGGAGGACGTCTTGCCCGTGGCGCTCGCGGCAAAGCCTCAGGGGCTGCTGTTTGAAAACGCCAATCCGCGCCATGGCCACGAGTGGTCGGTCTTCGCTGAGGCTGAACGCGCGGGCCAACTGAAAGACAAGGTGCTTATACCGGGCGTCATTGATTCCACCACAAACTTCATAGAGCACCCAAAACTGGTCGCCGAACGCATAAGCCGCTTCGTCGATATTGTCGGCCATGAACGCGTGATCGCTGGAACCGACTGCGGCTTTTCCACCTTTGCCGGGTTCGGCGCGGTGGATGAGGATATCGTCTACGCCAAGCTCGCTGCGCTGGCCGAAGGCGCGGCTCTGGCATCAGAGCGGCTGCCTGCATGACGCTCAAATCCCGCCTGCGCGCCGGTGAACTGACAATCGGCACCTTCCAAAAGACGCCGTCGGCGATGATTTGCGAAGTTTTCGGGCGCAGCGACCTCGACGTGATCTGCCTCGATGCCGAGCATGCGCCCTTTGATCGGGGTGACATTAATGACTGCGTGCTCGCGCTGAAGGCTGTCGGCAAGCCCAGCCTCGTACGCATTCCGGCCAACCGGCCCGATCACATCCTCAATGCCCTCGACTGCGGCGCCGATGGCGTGTTGGTGCCCCATGTCATCACCGGAGACGACGCCGAAGCCGTCGCCACCAACGCCCATTTCGGCACGGGCCGGGGCTATGCCGGTTCAACGCGGTCGGCCGGATATGGTGCCCGCTCCATGGCGGAGCACAAACGGCTGTGCGCCGATGCAACCGTGACCATCGCCCAGATCGAAGACGCTGAGGCGCTTGACCATCTCGACGCGATCTTCTCGGTCAGCGCCATAGATGCCTTCTTCGTCGGCCGGGCAGACCTGTCGGTCTCGCTGAAAGCCGATGGCCCGAACGATGCGGCCGTGATCGAGGCGGTGGAGATGATCTGCGCCAAGGGCCGGGAGGCGCGCGTGACCATCGGCATGTTCACCGGTGACCTTGCAGAACTGCCAGATTGGCGGGGGAGGGGCGCGAGCCTGTTCCTGCTAGGGTCGGATCACAGCTTTATGCTCGCAGGCGCATCAGACCTTGTGGCCCAGGCTAGGAGCTGAACTCATCTAGCTCCTGTGACGGGCTGATCGCTTCGGTTTGATCTGCTGCACCACACAGAGCGTTGCGGATCGCGCTCTATTCAAATCATTCTCGTATCGACCGATTCGGTAGCGCTCCAACTAGACTGAGAAACCGTTGTTCAAAAAAGCTCGGGTCTGCGTGCGAATGCTCGCGTCTCGGAACCAACTCATAACGGACTCTCAGGTTTGGAAGCGCAACGTCTCCTTCCGGCGAGAAACGTCCCTACAATTGTGGGGTATGAGCGGCTCAGTTGGGTGCAATTGCAGTCGTAAGGAATCAGCTCCCATCCGGGCAAACCTGGCCCTTAACAGCCCGTTGTGATCGGTACCCGCAATGTCTTCTTTCCGCGGCAAGTGAGCGATGGGGAGCCTAGCTCAGCTCAAGCCTCACTAACCATGATCGCTTCAGTCACTAGAATCGGCCAGCATCGCCCGGCGAACGGTCGTGGTAGTAGTCTCGTTTTCGACCGTCTGGTCTGGAAACTCCGACCTGATTTGAACCACTGTTGTTTTCTGAATGACACGGCCAAGGGGATCAGTTCGAAATTCCGTCACTATCGTTCCGCTGTAGCGTTCTAAGGATCGGCTCTGGATCGCCGCTTCCAATGTTGGAACGGTTTCGCCCATGATTTCCGCGACTATGATGTCCGACTCCGCACGTGCGCGGCGGACGAAGTCCGGATTGATCTTCATTTCAGCTTTGAATGCCGAGCCACCCGATTCCAACTGTGTATTTGTCAGCTGCGACGGGCCATCCGCGCCCGCTTCCTCATAAATCGCGCCATCGGCGAGATCCGCCAACCTCAAATCAAACGGTTGGATCATGTCCACAGCTGACAACGGATCACATTCAATTTTCACAGCAGTCCAAGTGAAAAGCCACTGACCACATGCTGATGAATCGAGCTCAGCCCGTTCAAGCCATTCTGTTGATCGCGCTTCCAGTTCGTCGAAATTTGTGAGTTCTAGTGAACCATCCGGCCGCTTCAGTACGCGAGCAGGAAACTGCCATTCTATAGCTCTGTCCTCTTCGGAAACTTCGCCTGGCAGATCGAACTCTAAGACAATGCCATCGGGTCGCAATTCGACTACTCTCTCCGTGAGCGCCATTCGCGATGTCGAGTTACCTGAGGAAGACGTTCCGCTACTCGTTGACCTTTGTTCCAATTGAATTTTGTAAGTATGCCCAATTCTGTCCAGGCTTCGCTCGCGAGTGTTGAGCGAGCATGACTGCACGAAGGCAATGCACAGCAGAACCGAGATCAACGTAACACGATATGAAACAGACATCGCACGCTTCTTCGTCTGCATGAGTGGTCTCGTCAATTCCGAACGTCCTTTCGTTGACCCAAAGAAGACGTGAGTGAGCTCGACCAGACTGACAGCTCTTGGCGATTTCGAGCCTGCCGCCTTAAGCGTCTCGGTCGGCTTAAACGGGCGCAATTGGAGACATAACAACCCCAGCAGTGACAGCGGGTTTGCGTTAGACTGACGGCAGCCCCGAAAGAGATTGGCGCATCCTCACCGTTCATTGCCCGATTGTGTTTGTGGGTTAAGGCGCTACATCCCGGCTGATCATGCTGACGATTTCAAACCTCGACTTTCGCGTAGAAGCGCGGCCGCTATTTGAGGGGGCGTCAGCGACCGTTTCCAAGGGCTGGAAGGTCGGTCTGGTTGGCCGTAACGGTACGGGCAAATCGACCCTCCTCAGACTGATCCGGGAAGATGTTGAAAACCCGAGCGCCGACAGCTCCATTCGTTTGAGCACTGGGGCACGGCTCGGCTGGGTCGCACAAGAGGTTGCTCCAAGCGATGAGACAATCCTGGATATCGTCCTCGCGTGCGATGAAGAGCGCGCCGCGCTGATGGCGGAAGCCGATACCGCGACAGATCCGGATCGGATTGCCGACATTCACACCCGCTTGATCGATATCGATGCCTGGTCGGCTGAGGCGCGGGCCGCTATTTGAGGGGGCGTCAGCGACCGTTTCCAAGGGCTGGAAGGTCGGTCTGGTTGGCCGTAACGGTACGGGC
>JBCBWQ010000080.1:0-10831 GCA_039817025.1 Pseudomonadota bacterium
GCCGGTTTCAAATACCTGCTCCAGGGCCTCAATCCAGAGCGGGTCTTGTTTGCGACCGAGGCTGTGGGCCTCGGCTTCGCAGCGCTTGAGAAAGCGGCAACCTATGCCAAGGAGCGGATCGTGTTCGGTCGCCCGATTGGCCAGAATCAGGGCGTTGCGCATCCGCTGGCGAAGGCCTGGGCCGAACTGACGGCGGCTGAACTCCTGGCCTACAAGGCGGCGGCACTGTTTGACGCTGGTACGGAATGCGGCGCAGAGGCCAATGCTTCGAAATATCTCGGCGCGGAGGCGGGCTTCCGTGCGTGTGAAAGCGCGATCCTCGCCCATGGCGGCATGGGCTATGCGAAGGAGTATCAGGTCGAGCGCTACATGCGCGAGGCAATGCTCGCGCGCATTGCCCCGGTCAGCCGCGAAATGATTCTGAACTTTATTGCTGAGCGCGTGCTGGGCCTGCCGAAGAGCTATTAGCGCCCCAGCTCTTTCATTGCGTCTTCGAGGCCCTGCAGGGTCAGTTCGAACATGCGTTGCGGGCCGATGATCTCGCGGATGAGCTGGATCGAGCCGGTGTATTCCCACGCGCCGGACTTGACCGGATTGAGCCAGACAAGATCCGGATAGGTTTCCACGAAGCGCTGCAGCCAGAGGCCGCCAGGTTCTTCGTTCCAGTGTTCCACAGAGCCGCCGGAATAGGTGATCTCATAGGGGCTCATCGTGGCGTCGCCGACGACGATGACCTTGTAGTCCGACGGGTATTTGTGGAGCACGTCCCAGGTCGGGATAACATCCGCCCGGCGGCGGCGATTGTCCTTCCAGAGGCCTTCATAGGGGCAGTTGTGGAAGTAGTAGTATTCGAGATTCTTGATCTCCGCCCGCGCCGCAGAGAACAGCTCCTCCAGCACGCGCACATGCGGGTCCATGGAGCCACCCACGTCGAGTAGCAGCAGCACAGACACCGTGTTGCGCCGCTCGGGCCGCATCTCGATGTCGAGATAGCCCTGCTTGGCAGTGTTGCGAATGGTTGCGTCGAGATCCAGCTCATCGGCTGCGCCGTCACGCGCCCATTTGCGCAAGCGTTTCAGAGCAAGCTTGATGTTGCGTGTGCCAAGCTCGACGCTGTCGTCATAGTTCTTGAATTCGCGCTTGTCCCAGACCTTTACCGCGCGGCGGTGGCGGGACTTGTCCTGCCCGATGCGCACACCTTCTGGATTGTAGCCATTCGCGCCGAACGGAGAGGTGCCGCCGGTCCCGATCCACTTATTGCCGCCCTCATGGCGCTTCTTTTGCTCTTCGAGGCGCTCTTTGAGCGTCTCCATGAGCTTTTCAAAGCCGCCCAGAGCCTCGATCTCGTCCATCTCCTCCTTGGTGAGGAACTTCTCGGACATCTTGCGCAGCCACTCTTCGGGCAGGTCCTGCACGTCAACTGCATCTTCGAGGCTGTCGAGGCCCTTGAAGACATGGCCGAACACCTTGTCGAACTTGTCGATGTTGCGCTCGTCCTTCACCAGCGCGGTGCGGGCGAGGTAGTAGAAATCCTCGACCTCCATGCCGATGACCTGTTTGTCCATCGCCTCCATCAGGGCGAGGTACTCTTTCAGGGTTACGGGCACTTTCGCGCTGCGCAGCTCGGTAAAGAAGTTGAGGAACATGGGCGGAGCCTCCTTGCTTACACAGAGTAACCCGGACCGCGCCTGCGTCCAAGGTCGCGCAAGGGAAGGCGGTTGTGGACGGTTCAGCCGGCGCAGCCTAGGACTGCCCCATGGTTCGGGCGATTACGATCATTGCGGTGTTTTGCACACTGGCCGCGCAGGGTGTGGCACAACGCTTCAAGATCGTAGAGTTGCCACTCGGCGAGGCACGGCCGCTGGTCGAGCGCTTTGAAAACTCCTCGCCGGTCAGCGACGATCAGATTGGCGGCCTGCTCGATGCAACCTGGCGTGCGGCAGAGCGCCTGCCGCAAGACAAGCGTGATCGTTTGGCTGAAGACTACGCCGCCCTTCGGCGGGATCACGATCTGTGTGGTTGGGCCATGCGGGCCGGGAATCCAGACTATTGTACCGCACCGCCACACGCCGAGCCGGGCGAGGCATATGGCAAAGACGCGGTACGGATTCTTCAGCATGACGGCATCGCCGTTTTCCTGTCGCGGGCCCGGACCGGCGCACCGCCGTTCAATATTGGCCGTCCTGACCTGATGGGGATTGCCGCAGTTTCAGCAAGCGATGCAGATGCCGACGCAATTTTCCAGGCGATGTTTGACCTGGGGGCACAGGATTCCGGAAGAGTCTCCTTTGAGCGGCCCATGATGGGTCATGCGGCGGCAGAAGCGGCCATGCGGCGCTGCGACGCGCCGACCTTTGCGGCGGCGGTACAGCTCACGCATGCCCCAGACAGCCCGCGTTACGCGCTTTGGCAAGGCCGGATTGACGGAGACCTGTCAGGGCTCGCGGCGCGAATAGATGTCGAAGCGGAGATGGACGACACGCGCTATGTTCGCCAGGTGATGGATGGACTCCGGCCGATAATCTCACATGGGATGTGCCCGAACGGGTAGCGTTCCGACCCAGACTCGGTGAACATGAGTCCATGCTGGAAGATGAAGATCCGCCTGTCGCCATTTGCGAATCCAAGGAAGTGGGCGCAATCGCTCACCTCTACAGGGCCGAAGTGTACCGTTCGACGATCTGGCGCCAGCGCCTGGATCAGACGACAAACTGGGCCGTGATCTCCACGGGTATCGGATTGTCGGTGGCATTTGCGGGTCCGAATGCATCGCCTTTTCCGATTGTCCTTGTCGGGTTGCTCTGCGTTGTGTTCCTGATGCTCGAAGCGCGGCGCTATCGGTTCTTCTATGTCTGGAGGTTCCGGGCGCGGGTGCTGGAGATTGGGTTCTACGTTCCGATGCTGCGCGGGGAGGGGGCGAATATTCCGCTCGATCGCGGCACGGCGCTGTCAGATGACTATGAAAAGCCGCAGTACCGGATTTCCATGGCGCGCGCTGTGGGGCGGCGGCTCCGGCGGAATTATGGATGGCTGTTTTCCATTCTCGGAGCCGCTTACTTTGCAAAGATCCTGATTCATCCGACGGATGTGTCCAGCTGGAGTGAGTTTACCTACCGTGCCCATATCGGGCCGATACCCGGTTGGATCGCTTTGCTATCGGGGCTGATGTTCCACCTCTCCTGGATTTATTTTGCGGTGGCGACATGGCGCGAAGAGCGGGGGGACAAGACCAAGATGGCCGATTTCCTCAGCAGCCGATCTGATGTCATGGGCAAGGACCGAACGCCGCGGCCGGCTGAAATCGTAGATCCCAACGCAATCGACTAGCCGATGACTGCACCGTAGCTCCAAAAGAAAACCGCGCCGGCTCTGCCGACGCGGTTTTCTCTTCCGGCTTGAGGCCCAATCAATCAGGAGGGTTTCTGACCACCGGTTGGGTTGCCGAATGTTGTCTGAGCAACGCCTGCTGGCTTCGCTGCCGGCTGCGGCGCAGGCGACGCGGCTGTCGGTGCCGGGGAAGGTGCTGCGGGAGCGGCTTGCGGTGCAGCTGTCTTTGTTGCGGCTGCGGCCCCTTGCGGTGCGCTGTCCTTCAGCGGGTCGTCGGCATGCTTCACCTGGCCCTCGAACACGGCATTCGATTGGATCGAGAGCGAGGTGTGGACGATGTCGCCTTCAACACGGGCTCCGGTCTCAAGCTCGACTTTGCGCGCGCGGATCGACCCTTGTATCGTACCCTTCACCTTGACCAACTCAGCTTTGACTTCGCCGATGATCTTGCCGGATGCGCCAACAGTGATGTCGGCTGCGTGAACATCGCCATCCACAATGCCATCAATCTGCAGCGCGCCTTCGGAGTTCACCGACCCATTGATCGTCATGTCGGCGCAAATGATCGACGCTGCCGCACGCGCTGTTGGTTTCGAGGCTGCAGATCGGATGGCGTCCTGGCTCGGATTGACCGGTGCGTTTGCGGAGCCGTCATTCTTATTACTCTTCGTGAACATGCTTGCCTGCTTTCAAGAAGTTGCTTGGATCGTACGGTTTCCCGTTGAACCAGATTTCGTAGTGGAGGTGAGGCCCCGTCGAGCGGCCGCTTGATCCCATCAGGCCAAGCGTATCACCGATTTCCACCGTATCGCCTTTCTTCACATTGATCGAGTGAAGGTGCGCGTAGCGGGACTTGAAGCCCGAGCCGTGCTCGACGTCGACCACGCGGCCATAGCCAGACTTGCGCCCGGCATAGACGACTGTGCCCGGTCCGGCCGCCACGATCGGCGCTTTGTAGTAAGCGGCCATGTCGATGCCATTGTGCCAGCCGGGCCGCTTGGTGAAGGGGTCGACGCGCAGGCCGTAATTGGAGGTCAGCCGGGCTGGAACCCCGATTGGGTCGGCCAGCGGGAGGCTGGCGACGGTATTTTCAAGATGTTGCGCCTCGAGCATCCGCGCGCGGACCTGGGAGAGGCGGCCTTCAAACCGCAGATCGCTCGGCGATGCGGTCGACGAACTGGTCAGGGCGGCGATCTCCACGAGCGGGCCGCCCATGGCGAGGTCGACCGTGTCGGAGATGCGGTCCTCGCCAACTGCCGTCAGACGCAGAACACCGCGCGCGCGCTCGGCGCGATCAACGGCGACATCCTCTGCCTTGTCGAGCAGCGCTTCCTGGTCACGCGTCAGGGAAAAGAGGCGGCCTGATGGGCCCGCATCCTGAAGCGTCGCCGCGATGATGGCGCGGTCTCGGGATTGGCGCGCATCGGCATCTTCGATTGACGCTTCGACGAGCAGGTCCGAACCGTTGCCGCGCAGGGTCGAGACATCCATCCCGTCGCCACTATCGAGCGCTTCGAGCAATTGTTTCAGTTCCTGATGGCGGTCTTCGAATTCGACGGTCGCGCGTTGGAACGCGTCGGTGCGTTCTTCGAGAAGCGAGCGGGAGAGGGCATCCTTTGCGCGCAGGTCCTGAACCCACCGCTCGTATTTCTCCAGCTCTCGGGCGTCGGCAGTTTTCAGCGGGCTCGCTCCGCTGCTCGCGACATAGTTTACCGTTGCGAACCCGGTCCAGCCGAGTGCGGCGACCGCGCCAGCGGCAAGCATAGCCTGCTGCCAGGGAGAAATAGAAATGTATTGAACGGTGCCGCCGCTGCGATGGTAAATCTGTCGTTCAGGAAAAACCCGGTCAAAAACTGATTTCGCCTTGTTACTCAACTTTACCATTGTACGCCGTCCACCGATCGGAACTTCAAACCCGAAGCGGCAGCATTCGCTGCTGCTGCTCCTCCCTGACCCTGGTAAAAGATGTAACTCAAGTTGACGCCCTGGTGAAACCCTTAAGACACACTTCCCGACAAATTTTTCACACAGGTCTGAACGGTCCCTTAAGACTACGCGCCGTTTGTCGCCGCCTCGAACACCGCTTCTGCGTGGCCTGGAACCTTCACCTTGCGCCAAACCTTTGAGATCTGACCGTTTTCATCGATCAGGAAGGTCGCCCGCTCGATGCCCATGTAGGTTTTCCCGTACATCTTCTTTTCGACCCACACGCCGTAATCCTCGCAGACCTTGCCGTCTTCGTCGGCTCCGAGGTCGATGCCGAGGTCGTGCTTCGTGCGAAATTTTTCATGCTTTGTGACGGGATCGCGCGAAACGCCGAGAATCGAAATGCCGGCCGCGTCGAACGCGTCAGCCTGTTCTGTGAAGGCGATGGCTTCTTTTGTGCATCCGGGCGTGTCGTCCTTCGGATAGAAGTATAGCACCAACTTGCGACCTTTATAGTCGCTGAGCGTGCGGTCGCCGCCCGCTGTCGTGGGCATGTTGAAATCGGGAGCCGGTGCGCCGGCTTCAGCAGTAATCGCCATGTTAACGCCTTCAGTTCAGTGCAAGGGTGTAGCTTCGGACAGCCGGGGCCGGCGTCGATGGCTGAGATATGGAGTTCGCCGCTTGGTTCGCCAGACCGCATCCGTTGTGATCCTTGAAATCCTCGGCGGGATTATTCTGCTGGCTGTGGCGGCGTGCGCCTTGCTCGCGGCGCGATTGGCCAGCGGCCCGGTGCAACTGGACATGTTCGCTGACGATATTGCCGCCAGCATTTCCGAGGCGCGCGGCGGACGCGACGTCGAGATTGACAGCGTGCAGTTGCAATGGGTGACGCAGGACCGTCAGGTCAAGGTCGCGGCAACGGGACTTCGCCTGTTCGATGATGACGGGGCCATCGCGGCACAGGCTGAAACAGCGCTGATCGATCTTGATGCGTCGGCGCTGCTGCGTCGGCGGATCCAGCCGCTGCGCATGTCTATGGCTGACGGATTTCTGACGGTTCGGCAGATCGGGAAGGTCCAGTGGGCTGTGGCCGGAGACCCCCTACCAGCCTTTCCGGATCGGCCGCCGCCGCAAACTCTGGAGGCGTGGCGCGACCTAGTGAATGATGTTTTGCCGGCGGCGCTTTCAGTGGTCGCTGAAGGGGCCAATGCCATTGACCTCGAAACGATGAGTTTCGAACGCATGGATATTCGCGTGTTGAATCTAAACGAGGCTCAAGTGCTGTCCCTTGAGACCGCATCGGGACGTCTGGAGCGGATCGTTGGCGGCCTGGCCTTGCAAGTTGCTGGGCGGGGCGTTGGCGAAGGCGTGCCCCAGGGCATTGCGCTCGACCTTGATGCCCGCAATGGATTTGAGACTCTGCATGGGGAACTGGCGCTGGCGGGATGGTCCCTGGCCGCGCTCGCAGAACGGCTCGGCTTGAGCCAAGATCGCATTGCAGGCTTGCCGGCTGACCTTGCCATCATTGCAGATGCCGGTCGCGGCGGCGTTGCGGAAATTGGCCTTGTGGCGGAGACCGGGCGCGGGCGGCTGCGCGTGTTTGACGAGGACATCGCGATCGATGGTGGCGCGATCAATGCCGCCTACAATGCGCAGTCTGATACCCTCGATCTCAACCTTGATGCCTTTGAGACGGACGTCTTCTCCGGAGACGCGGATATTTCGATAACGCCCTTCGCTGCACCAGAGGACCGGCAGGATTTCACGCTGACAAGTACCGACATGACGATTGACTTCGGTCCGGTCTTTCAAGGACCGCTTTCGGTCTCGCAGGTTCGCGTTACCGGTGACGCGATCTTCGCTCAGCGTGACTTTGAAATCGATACCGCGCGCTTGCGTGTGGACGATGCCGAGATTTCTGCGGAGGCTGATCTCCGGTTTGTGGAAGACGGGCCGGGGCCGGATTTTCGCGGCGAAATCGTTGCTGAGATGGCCGGCGAACTCAGCACGGGCCGGTTGATTGAATTCTGGCCGGTCCGCTTGGGCGATGGCGGCAGACGCTTCGTCGATGAGCGCGTTATTGGCGGCACGATCACAGAGGCGACCTTCAGGATGACCGTCGATGATGACACGTTCATCGCGGAAGAACGCCGCCTCCGCGATGGTGCTTTAGAGTTGAATTTTGCCGCCCGCGATGTCGAACTCGCCATTTTGAGCGATATGCCGAATGTCACGGGTGCGGCTGGGCGAGGTGAGCTTCTTTCGAATAGCCTCAGCATTGATGTTGATGCCGGCGCGTTTTCGGACTGGACCATCACTGAAGGCGAGGTCGAGTTTCCGCAATTCATGCCGCGGGGAGAGCGATTCACGGTGCGCGCGGTGGGCTCGGGCGATGTGACAGAAATGCTGCGGACGTTGTCAGAGTCCCGGCTCCAACTGGAAGCGCGCAGCGGCTTTGATCCCGAAGCGGTTACCGGGCGCGGTGATGCGGTGTTCAGGTTCAGTCGGCCTGCCCTCAGTGAAGTGCCTTTTGACGACGTAGAGATTGATGTTGAGGCCCGCGTGCGCGGCGGCGGCTTTACCAAAGTTGCCGGCGGGCTGGACCTGACCGATGCCAGCGCCAGCGTGGATGTCGATAAACGCTCCATTACCATTGCCGGGTTCGGCCAGCTCGGGCCGGCACCGATTCAGTTTACGTTCCGCGATGGCTTCGACAATGATGATGCGCCGTCAGACCTGTCAGCGTCTGCAGTGGTCACACCAGACGTGCTCAATCGGTTTGGCATACTGGGCCGGTCGTTCCTGTCCGGGGAAATCCCTGTTGAGCTCCAGGCCAAGACGAATTCGGATGGGATCGTCGCGGCAGATGCATCCCTTGATTTGAGCGGCGCGCGGATCGACTTCAATGAGATTGGCTGGCTCAAACGGGCTGGCGAGCCAGCGAAAGCAACCATTACCTACAATGCTGAAGACGGGACACGGCAGGCATCCGCACGCCTCGAGTCCGACGACGCGCTGTTCGATGGCGATATTCGTCTTCGTGAAGACGGACAGCTTTTGTTTGCAGACATGCGGCGGGCCTTCCTGGAGGACCGGGCCGATGTTTCGGGCCGGATTGCACGGCTGGGCGACGGCAGCCTGTCGGTAAGCCTGTCCGGACCATTCCTCGATGTTTCGAGCGCTGTTCCGGATCTGAACGCCATGGGCGGAGACGCGGGTTTCGATACGCCGCTCACGCTGGACGCGGAAGTCGACCGGCTCCGCCTTCGCAGCGCGCTTGAGCTTCGCGGAGCGCGGATGGCGATGATTGCCTCAGCAGAAGGCCTTGAAAGTTTCACCGCTGCGGGAACAACGCTCGGCGGCGCACCGCTGGAAGCGGCGTTCGATGGCGCTGACGGCGCTGGCGACTTCACGATCAAGAGTGGCGATGCAGGGTTTCTTGTCTCGGCGCTCATTGGTGCCGATTTTCTTGAGGGCGGAACCCTCGCCGTTGATGGGGCGCTGTCGTCGGGCGACCTGCCAACGAAAATCAACGTGCTCATCAGTGATGCGCGCCTTCGGGATGCGCCGTTCCTGACGCAAATTCTGTCGCTTGCGTCGCTACGGGGCCTTGCTGACACGCTGGGCGGCGAAGGTGTCTTGTTCAGCAAGATCGAAGTGCCCATAGCGGTCGCCGGTGGACGGTTCGTGGTCGACGGCGGCAATGCGTCCGGTCCCGCGCTCGGCCTGACCGCAAACGGCTATATCGATGGCGACGATGGCGGCATCCGAATTGATGGCGTGCTTGTACCAAGCTTTGGAATGAACTCGGCCCTTGGCGGCATCCCCCTGATTGGCGACCTTGTTGTTGGCCGGGATGGAGAAGGGGTCTTCTCCTTGACCTATTCGATCCGGGGCTCTCTGGATAAGGCGCAGGTCGGAGTTAACCCGCTCTCTGCTGTCGCGCCGGGTATCTTACGCCGCATTTTTGAGAACCCCGCGCAGACTGACCTGCCAGAGCTTGAGCCGCGCGACCCGAACGATCCGATTCCTTCGGAGCTTGAGCCGTTGCCGCCGCCCGAAGTGATCGGAGAAGGCGGCGGTTGAGCGTTTCTGGTTTAGTCGTCGCGCTTGTGAAGGTCGACGATTTTTGAGGCGTGCTCGCGCTCGGCCTTGTCGCGGGACGTCTCCGCTTTGGTCCGGCCGTGCTTGGCTCTGTTCTCGGCTGCGCGGGCTTCCTTCTCCGCGCGCGCCTTGGCCTTCCGGAAGGCATTGAGGTTTATCGGATCAGCCATCTTGGTCGCTTAGCCATTCCGATCCCGCCACTGCTCCATGGCGAGCGATATGGCAAAGGTCTCGCGATACTTCGGGCTGGAGGCCGGGCGGGGCGGGTTGTTGGCGGTCATGGTCATGATCTCAGCCAGCTTGTTGTGCGCTGCGCCTGCTTGTCCTGCGCCAATGTAAGCGTGCAATTCCACAAGCGCCGAGGACAGCGGGTCGTGTGCCGCCAGCACAAAATAGGGCTCATCCTCAGCCAGCTTGGAATAGGCATCAAATTCAGACGGATTGGCTTTTGATCCAGTCAGGGCATCGGACATCGGGGTCTCCACGGCATGCAGCGGGGGAATCACGCGCTCGACGAGCTTAGCGCCAAAGGGCAGTTCGGTGGACTCTTCTTGCCCGCGTCGAACACTCCTTAACCCTCTTGTGGCACGATGATTCCACTTCAAGGAGTCTTACAGCCCATGTCCAGCTCATCCAGCGGTCCCAATACCCTCAATCTCGCAAGGGTGCGCCGTGCCGGCTCCAGCCATGGCTTCGCGCCGGCGTCCGTTTACGTGAACAACATCGTCGCCGCCCTCGAACAGGACCAGCAAACGCTTTTGATCTTTGCCGGCGGCGTTGAGCTCATGATCGACATGCCGCTCGAGAAATTTCAGACCCGCCAGACGCTGGATAATCCCGACAATTAGCGTTGATCACCCCGGCCCGATCATTTTCGCCGGGACCACGATCGCGTCGAAGTCTTCCGCCGGGATGCCGTCCTTGATGGCTTCCTCGCGAAGGGTTGTGCCGTTCTGGTGGGCGGTCTTGGCGATTTTGGCAGCGCGGTCGTAGCCGAACTTCTCCTTCAGCGGTGTGACCAGCATGAGCGAGTTCTCAAGGCCGCGCTGGATGTTGTCGAGGCGCGGTTCGATGCCGACAACGCAATTCTCGGTGAAAGAGACAGCAGCGTCCGCCAGCAGGCGGATCGACTGGAGCAGATTGTAGCTCATCATTGGATTGAAGACGTTCAGTTCAAAATGACCCTGGCTGCCGGCAAAGCTCATCGCGGCGTTGTTGCCATGAATGTGGGCGCAGACCTGGGTCATGGCTTCGCATTGGGTCGGGTTCACTTTGCCCGGCATGATCGACGAACCGGGCTCGTTTTCCGGCAAGGCGAGTTCGCCAAGGCCAGAGCGCGGACCCGAGCCGAGGAAGCGGATGTCATTGGCGATCTTGAAGCAGCTCATGGCCGCAGTGGTGATCGCGCCATGGGCAAACACCATTGCGTCGTGGGCGGCCAGCGCTTCGAATTTGTTGGGCGCGGTCTTGAACG
>JBCBWQ010000081.1:0-10735 GCA_039817025.1 Pseudomonadota bacterium
GCAGCGGCGGAACAGGGGTCTCGTGCCCCATCGGTACGGGAAGTACCGCCTATACAGTAAGGCCAGTCTTACCCAGCGAAGTTCAGCGAGAAGCGTTTGCGCGTTTCCAGCATTTTCTGGGCGCGGCTGATCGCATCGGTCGCCTGTTGTGCGCGGCGAATCGTAGGGTCAGTGCGCAGCTTGATGATTGCGGCATCCAGATGGGACATGCCCTCGCGCACAACAACGGGATCAAATGTGTGCTCGGCCTGGGCCAGCAACGCACGCCCGAGATCGAGCTGGGCTTGGGTCTGGCCGGTCGAGCGCACATCACCGGCCGCGAGTCGGGCTCGGCGGCGCGCAATAACCGTATCGACAAAGGCTGTATCGCCACCCGCATCCGCAACATGGAGTGCGCCGGCGCAGAAGTCGTCTTCCAGGCTCTCACGCGCGCCGCTTGTTAGCGGCATATCATCGGTCAGCAGCGAATCCAGAACCGCCGTGATGTCTTTCACGCGCTCGGGACGAAAGCCTTCTGGCCGGCCAAGTGAGGGCTGCAGGTTCTTCGCAAGACCATAGGCAACGACCTTGGCCAACGCGTCGTTCCAATCGCGCCGGTTGCCGGAAAAATGTAGGACAAAGGGTTCAGCGTGGTCGGGTGACACGCCGCCAGCGCAAGATAGCCCCCTCACCCGCAAGCCTTCCGCGCCGCTTGAGCGCCGCTCGGCCCAGAAAATCAAATCCGCACCACTCCGCTTCAACCGCCGCCGCGCTGCGCTGAAGACCTCATGGTCTGACCCGCTCGGTCGCTTGCCCGCATCGTGAATGCCGAACGGTGCGCCGAAACTGAAGGTTTCCAGATGGTCTTCAAGGGCCGCCGCCACAAAACCAGTCGCCTTTCCCGGCGCGGCCATCTGAATAATCCGGAACCCTGCGCCATCCGCTCGGGATACGCGGCGAACCCGCGTTGCTGTCCTGATCCGACCAAAGACCGCAGCTAAAGCCCTTAAACCCACAGCCAGAATGGCCAGCCCGACAACGCAAAGGGCCGCCGCGCCGATTAGCGCGAGCGCAGAGACCGAAAACGTGTTCGCCTCAGCCCAAGTTGAAAGACGGTCCAGAATAGACAATCACGACCCCTGCGACGCTGCGCCTGCCAGCGCATTCGGTATCTCAGCTAAGCACGGCCATGCAACAAGCAAACGCTGTTAACGGCGACCGCGCGCTTATCGAACAAATTAATGGCGGAAATGGCGCATCCCGGTGAACACCATGGCGAGGCCAGCATCATCCGCGGCAGCAATCACCTCATCATCCCGGATCGATCCACCCGGTTGAATAACCGCTGCAGCGCCCGCTGAGGCGGCCTGCAACAATCCGTCGGGGAACGGGAAAAATGCATCAGACGCGGCCACGCACCCCCGTGTGCACGGCTCCGGCCAGCCATTCGCCTCGGCAGCGTCTTCTGCTTTGCGTGCAGCGATGCGCGCGGAATCAATCCGGCTCATTTGTCCTGCGCCAACGCCGACGGTCGCCCGGTCTTTCGCGTAAACAATCGTATTGGATTTCACATGCTTGGCCACACGCCAGGCAAACAGAAGATCCTCCATTTGTGCGTCGGTTGGCGCTTTCTGGGTTACGACCTTCAGGTCGTCAGGGGCAATTCGCCCGAAATCACGATCCTGAACCAGCAAACCGCCAGCGACTGTCTTGATCACCTGACCCGGCGCAGCCGGGTCGGGAAGACCGTCTGTGAGCAGCAGTCGCAGATTTTTCTTCTTCGCGAACAGGTCCAGTGCGGCCTGGTCGGCACCAGGAGCAATGACAACCTCCGTGAAGATTGATGTGATCGCATCTGCTGTCTGCGCATCGAGCGGGCGGTTGAGCGCCACAATGCCGCCGAATGCTGATGTCGAGTCGCAAGACAGGGCCGCCTGATAGGCGTCAAGCGCGGTCTCACCGAGCGCCGCCCCACAGGGGTTGGCGTGCTTGATAATCGCGACCGCGGGTACGTCTGAGCCAAGTTCACCGATCAGCTCGTAAGCAGCATCGGTGTCGTTGATGTTGTTATAGGATAGCGCCTTCCCCTGAACCTGCCGCGCGGTCGCCACGCCCGGGCGCGCCTCGCCGGTCGAGTAGAAGGCAGCCTTCTGGTGCGGATTTTCGCCGTAACGCAGCGCTTCAACCAGCCGTCCACCAAATGCCGTCCACGTCGGCGCGGTCTCTTCAGTCTCCCTCGCATACCAGGACGATATGGCAGCGTCGTAGGCCGCTGTGCGCGCATAAGTCTTCGCGGCCAACTTGCGGCGAAGACCGGCTGACACAGTCCCCTCTTCCGCTTCCATCTCCTCTAAGGCTGCGGTCACGTCGCTTGCGTCTGTACAGACGGTAACAAAAGCAGCGTTCTTGGCCGCCGCTCGCAGCATGGCTGGCCCGCCAATGTCTATGTTTTCGATGCAAGTTCCGAAATCTGCACCCGAAGCCACAGTCGCTTCGAACGGATAGAGATTGATGTAAACAAGATCGATGGCCTTGATCCCATGCGCATCAGCATCGGCGACGTGGGTGTCTATGTCGCGGCGAAACAGGAGGCCGCCATGTACAGCCGGGTGAAGGGTTTTGACGCGGCCATCCATCATTTCAGGAAACCCGGTCAGGTCGGCAACATCCACCACGTCCAGCCCCGCATCTTTGAGCGCCCGTGCTGTTCCTCCGGTTGAAACGAGTTCAACACCAAGCGCCGCAAGGCGCGTTGCAAGGTCCATCAGGCCCGACTTGTCTGAAATGGAAAGGAGCGCGCGTTTCACGCGAACAGGAGCATCGGTCATGGCGTCAGGTTTCCAGGCAGTAATGAGCTTGGCCCCGCGCCTAACACGCGGCGGTCCGTGGTCAAGCACGTTTGCGGCGGCGGAACTGCTGTCCGTACGCTGTGTATTCTTCCAGGATCATGGACAGCAGCCGTAAGGCCTCGACCCGGTCGTGTCGCCCGGCGGCTTCAAGCAGCCGCTCCACGTTCAGGTCGAACTGGGGAGGCGTCGCGCAATCGACATTCACGCTCATCACCCCGTCGACGACCGTCTTGTTGACCGCTTCATCTTCATAGGTCAGCGCTTCATGGAGTTTCTCACCCGGCCGCAAACCCGTATACTCAATTGCAATGTCGCGTCCGGGCACCAAGCCTTTCATGCGCACCATCGCTTCGGCAAGTTCTCGAATCCGCACCGGCTCACCCATATCCAGGACGAACAGGTTTCGCCCCTCCGCATGCCCATTCAGTGCGGCTGCCTGCAAGACGAGCGACGTCGCTTCTTCAACAGTCATGAAATAGCGCGTCACCTCAGGATCCGTGACCGTCACCGGCCCGCCCCGATTGATCTGATCTTCAAACAAGGGAACGACCGATCCCGAAGACCCAAGCACATTGCCGAACCGCACCATGGCGATGTCCATGTTGCAGTCTTGCGCGATGCGCTGGACAGCAAGTTCGGCGATCCGTTTGGTTGCGCCCATGATATTGTCCGGATCCACCGCCTTATCGGTTGAGATCAGCACGAAATTACGCGCGCCGGCATTGCGCGCCGCCCGCGCTGCATTCAGCGTCCCGCCAACATTTGTGAGGATGGCCTCACATACATTCTCCTCCATCAGAGGAACGTGTTTCAGCGCAGCCGCATGGATGACGACGTGGGGCGCGACCGCAGACATCGCGTCGCTGAGGCGCTTGGGTGAGCGCACATTTCCCAAAATCGTTGTGACGGGAAGGTCTGGGCGGCGGCGGCGCACGAACAGGTCAACCTGGTAGAGATTGTACTCAGAGCTGTCGAACAGACCGATTCGGGACGGCCCGAACCGCGCACAC
Source organism: Pseudomonadota bacterium (assembly GCA_039817025.1). Classification (GTDB taxonomy): domain Bacteria; phylum Pseudomonadota; class Alphaproteobacteria; order Caulobacterales; family Hyphomonadaceae; genus JANQQC01. The sequence continues at coordinate 3,839 of JBCBWQ010000081.1, forward strand.
TGACGCACCAGTTCAGAGCCAATCGACCCCCCTGCCCCGGTAATCAATACATTTGCGCCCGACAGCAGTTTCTCAACGGGGGCCGAATCCAGGTCGCGCTCCGGCCGCGCCAGCAGGTCGCGCGGGCGCACCTGCTTCAGCCCGGCACCGTTCGGGCCTTCCGGGTCGAGCGCCATGACTTTTGAGCCGCGCGCCGCCACTTCCTTGAGCAAGCGGGTCATCACTGAGGCATCCCGCGCCGGGCCAGTCGCGGCGACCCAAGGCATCGACCCATAGCGGACCTCTAGAATGTCCAGCACATTACCGAGATCATCAATCCCGCCATAGACAGGGACGCCCCGGATTGCACGCCCTGGATTGGAGGCGTCTACGTCAACCATTCCGAGAATACGCACGCCCGCGCCGTCGGGATCGCGTTGCAGATGTTTGAGCAATTCAGCCGCACTGGCGCTATCTGCCGCCAGCACCACCATGGGCGCATCCTTGCGCACGGTCTGGAAGATCTGGAACGGGGTTTGTGTCGTGCGCGCAATCGCAACCATGCGTCCTGCGAACAGGATGAGCAGCCAGACGGGCAAGGCAAGCGCGAGGCTTGACCGCGGAAATCCGACGAGACGATTCCACAAAAACAAGACCGGAAGGAAAAACAGCGCAGCAAGCCCGGCCGCTTGAATAACGCGGACGACATCGCCCCAACTGATGTGACGCCAGACTTGTCGATGAACGCCAACAATCCAGAACGACAACAAGCCGGAGAACGCGAACACGCTCGACGCCATGGCCGTTGTTTCGAGAGGATTCGGAGGCCAGCCCGACGACAGAGACCAACTCAGATAGAGCGCCATCGCCATCGCGACCGCGGCTGCGATGACATCAAACGCCAGCGTCATCGCCATGGCCCGGCGCGCTTCAATACGGGGCGTAATCATGACGCCTCCCGTTTGAACGCCCAGCGGACGCAGTTTGGCGGCTCTGATCCCTCACCATTAGGATCAGCCTGACCGGTCAAAACGATTTGCTCGGATGGCTCAACGGCATCGCGACCCAGATAGATCGTTTTCTCTAGCCGAGCACCGGCATGGCTTGTCTTGAATCGCCAAGCTGGCCCAATAGGCGGCTGCAACCGAATAAAGTCCGCGCCCATGAGCGCGGTCACGCTCGGGTGAATGTGAAATCGCAGCTCGTAATTGATGAAACGCCGGTCTTCGCTCAAGCCTTGGGACACGGGTCGAACAAGGGAGTCTTCTCCCGTAATCCGCGCCCCATCGGCAGACATGAAGAGCCGTCGCCGGTGCAATAATCCATAAGGCCCTTTATAGCCAGAGTGCTGCGCATCCAGCCAGATTTCTTCGCCCTCTTCGAGCCGCTTCGCGGAAATTCCAGCAGGGCCAGACGGCGCAAGGACACGGCTTTCCTCGCGCATTTCGAACACAGCTGAATCGCGCCCCGCAATGGTCAACGTGGAATGGGCCCCGGTCCGGCGCACGGCCGCCTGCCAGTCGACATTCACTTCGGGGCTATATCCGCAGGACGTGACGAGCCGCGCGGGGCCATCTGAGAGTTCAAACCCGAGTGCCCCGGCATGGGCCTCATCTGCCATGGGAGCGAGTGGTGCGGCACCAGCATCCAGAACCAGTCGCACAGAGCCTGATTCCAGTTTCTGAAACCCGGACTTAGGCGCGACAGAAAACCGGCGCGGCGGTGCCTCAACGCTATTCAGCGCTGCATCAACCAGCTCTGGCCGCGCCTCTGAACCACAGTTGAAAGGGTCCAACGCGCCGTCGCCGCTCTTGAAGAATTGTACCATGGCCGCCATGCGCGGGACCATCGTCTCGAGCATGGCGGGTATCGGCTTGGCTGCCCGGAGGAACAGGTCCCGCAGAACCAGAAGATCAAGCAGGGCTCCGAGCCCCACAGCAGGCGAACGGCTCGCATGGCCGCCGTCTGGCAGAATTTGCGCGGTGCATTCGGCCTCAAGGCGACCGATGGCTCGGTCGAGGTCCTTGCCGGCGTTCAGGCAGATCCCAGCGGCAACCAGAACACATGCCCCCCGCCAACGGGCAAGCGCAGAAGGTGTCTGATCGACCACGACATCAAGGTGCCTCAGCTGGCGCGCGACCGCTTCAATCCGCGCCGTACGGGCAGCCTCCTCGCCCTGATCGAACAAGGCTGACCCGCACCGCATCCAGTTCCAGATCCGGTCAGCCGTTGGACCCGCTCGCCAGGCAAACCTATCGAACTTGCCAAAGACCTCGATCCAGTCATCGACAAGAAGCTGGGCGCGGTCTGCACCGGCATCGCCGTGGGCAAACAGGTCGGGCAACCAATGAAACCGGTGAACCCGGTCCTTGAAGTGGCGCGATGGCAGGGCGAGCCTCCAGGGCGTTTCGCCGGGGGCCAGCTGTTCACGCTCGGTGCCAAAACGCCAGACATCGCGCATCAGGGCATCGCCTCGCAGGATATCTGGCGGGGCAAGGTCTCTCAGGTACAATGAGAAGCCCGCTGGTCCAGCGCTCGCCAACTTCAGGCGATGGACCGTACTGGCCTTGACCTCGTCACCGGCAACGCCGCGAAACCGCGACCAAAGGGCCGCGTCATCGACATCGCTTCGGCGTCTTGGCCGGGGTCCATGTCCTGGCGCGCTCATGCCGCGGTTTGTCCCTCTACACTCAGGCGTGCAATTTTGGTCGCAGCGCCCTGATATTGTCGGCGTATGCCCCTGCTCCGCCTTTGAATACGGCCGATCCGGCGACAATCGCTGAAACACCGGCCTTGATGACCTGCGGCGCGGTCTCCGGATTAATACCGCCATCCACCTCTAGAATGATATCACGCCCTGATTCGTCGATCATGTGACGAAGCCGTTGGATTTTACGCAACTGGCTGCTGATGAATTTCTGACCACCAAAGCCCGGGTTCACGGACATGACGAGCACCAGATCGATCATGTCCATCAAAGGCTCGATCACGTCAGCCGGCGTGCCAGGATTGAGGGCAACACCGGCTTTCATACCATGGGCGTGAATGGCTTGCAGCGTGCGATGCGTATGCGCGCCGGCTTCCGGGTGCACGGTCAGGATATCCGCACCAGCGTCAGCAAAGTCTGCGATAAAGGAATCCACAGGTGCGATCATGAGATGCACATCGAAGACTTTCTTCGAGTGGGGTCGAAGCTTTTTGAGGACGGGCGCGCCAAACGTCAGGTTGGGCACAAAATGCCCGTCCATGACGTCCATATGGATCATATCCGCTCCAGCGACATCAATCGCGCGAATTTCTTCGCCAAGTGCTGCAAAATCGGCAGACAGGATAGACGGTGAAATGAGAATATCGCGCATCAGGTTCGCCTAGAACGGAACCGCCGCCCACACAAGGCAGGCGGCGGCCGATTCAGCAGATTAACCCGAGCTGATTGATGGCTTGTTCTAGTAGCGCGGGGCGGCACCAGCAGGTGTGACGGTCACTTTGTCCGTGCCGAACGTCACGTTCACGGGCGTACCCGGCGCGATGTAGATGTCAGCGCCCTGGACAATTTCCTTGATCTCACCGCTTGCGAAGCGAACCGTGTAGGCATAGCCAGCCCGCTTGTTCAGCGCTTTGCCGGCTTCGTTACCGGCTACGCCGCCGATCACGGCACCCGCGACACCGCCTGCGGTTTGGGCCTTGTCGCCGCCGCCAAGCTCAGAGCCGGCGAGACCGCCAAGAACAGCACCGGTCGCAGCGCCGAGAATGGAGTTGTCTTTTGTGATCGTCACTTCGCGCACGGCCGTTACTGTGCCTTCGCGTACGGTTGAGGCGTAACCGACGCCCGTCGAACTGACTTCATTCGCACCATAGCCGCCCGCGCAGCCTGCGAGGGTGAGAGTCATGGCGGTGAAAGCGCCGGCCATCCACTTGGACGGGGCAAGAACTTGCTGGGTCATAGGGTGCTCCTTGTGCACAGTTCCAACGCTACGGGTTATGGGCTGGTTCGACTGAATGAGCTATGAATTCCTTGGGGCGATTTCAGGGCGTGGTTAACTGCCAGCATTACAGTTTCGTTAGGCCTGCTTCGCTGCTTTGACCAAACGGGCGATGTAAAAGGCGTCATGGTCTGACGGCCCGTCCCCCGGCACGGTTAACAGGTCACCGGCCGCCGTCAGATTTTTAGCGAATGCGCCGACTTGTGCTGCCGTGAATGGCGCGCGCGTGAGACCGCCTTCTTTCAAAACTGCCTGAACAACAGCCTCACCTTCGCGCTTAAGCGGCGTGCACACGCAGTAAATGATCGTCGATCCATCGGCGGCCATATCTCGAGCAGCCCGCAACAACCGCGCCTGCACATCGGGAAAGCTTGCCAGGTCCTGCGGAGCCTTGATCCACGCTCCCTCTGGATGACGCCGCAACGTGCCGAGCGCGGAACACGGCGCGTCCAGCAGGATTTTCGCGGGCGGGCTCGGCGGGATGTGGTCTTCCACCGTCGCAACAATCACCTCTGCGTCCAGGCCGGTCCGTTCAAGATTACTCCGCAACCGCTTTAGTCGCGGTCGTGAACGATCGAGCGCGGTCACAACTGCCCCTGCAGCGGCAAGCTGTAGCGTCTTGCCCCCAGGCGCAGCGCAAAGATCCAGAACAGGCTCGCCCGGCTGCAGATCCAGCAAGCGTGCCGGCAGTGCGGCAGCCGCGTCCTGCACCCACCAGTCGCCTGCATCGTACCCGGGCAAGGCTTCAACAGCGCCGCCGGGCGCAATCACGCCGCCAAAAGGCGATACCTCGCCCCCAACCGCCTGTGCCACCGATGCTGCGTCGGTTTTCGGCGTCAAGTGTAGCAGGGGCTCATGCATCTGGGCTTGTGCAAGCCGTTCGGCGGCTTCAGAGCCAAGGTCCGCAGCAAAAAGCGTTGCCAGCCATGCGGGCCAGATCCCAGTCGCGGGGACGGCATCGAAAGCGCCTCGCGTTTCGGACGCGCGCCTCAGGACAGCATTGATAAAGCCTGCAGCGCGCGCTGCGTCCGGCCACGCCTTAGCGGCAGCAACGGTTTCGCCGACTGCAGCGTGTGGTGCCACATCCATAAGCCAGATCTGCGCCGCACCGACCCTCAGCAGCGCACGGGTCGCCTCCCCTGCAGTATCAAGCGGCCTCTGGAGAAACGGGGATAGTCCGGTATCAATCCGGCCCAACTGGCGAAGAGACGCGCTCGCCATGGCGCGGGCGAAACCTCGATCAGGTCCCTTCAGGCCGTCATAGCTCGATACGGTGTCGAGGGCCTCATCGAGCGTGCGTTTGCGGTCGAGCGTCTCGACAAGGAGTTCGGCTGCGGCGCGCCGGGCGCTGGCACCGCTCACCCCCAGGGTCCGCGCGCAGGGCGCGGGGCATCAACGGGTGTCCCCATATCTTCAGCCAGGCGCTTGAGCGCTTCAATCCTGTTGGCCGTGGCGGGGTGGGTTGCAAACAGCGAATCGCCTTTGCGCCCGGCAAGGGGGTTTATGATGTACATGTGCGCCATGGCTGGGTTTTCTTCGGCGCGGCGGTTCACCGACGCTCGCGCGCCCCGGTCAATCTTGGCCAGTGCAGACGCCAGCCATATCGGATTACCGCAGATCTCAGCGCCGCGTTTGTCAGCCTCATACTCGCGCGACCGGCTGATCGCCATTTGAACAAGGCTCGCCGCCATGGGCGCAAAGATCATGACAGCCAGGCTGGTAACGAGTCCGCCACGCTCCCGGTTGCCGAAGAACAAGGCAAAATTGGCCAGCATTCCAATCGCGCCAGCGATCGTTGCTGTCACGGTCATGGTTAGCGTGTCGCGGTTCTGAACATGGGCCAGTTCATGGGCCATGACGCCGGCGACTTCTTCACGGTTAAGCATGTTAAGCAGCCCCGTCGTTGCGGCAACGGCGGCGTTTTCGGGATTACGCCCCGTCGCAAAGGCATTCGGCTGGGGCGTGTCGATCACGTATATTCTTGGCGCCGGCATTCCCGCATTCTCTGCCAGGCGCGCGGTGTCGCTCGCAAAGGTCCGCAGCATGGGCGAGTGCTCATCGGGCAAGACTTCGCGGGCCCCCTGCATACGCAAGACGATCTTGTCCGCATTCCAGTAGGAAAACAGGTTCATGCCCGCAGCGACAACGAACGCGATGACCAATCCTGCGGGGCCGCCCGTCACATATCCAACACCGAGAAACAGCGCCGTCATCGCAGCCATAAGTACAAAAGTTGGCATCATGCCCATGGGCGGTAGGCTCCTTTCCGTCGCAGGGCCTCGTTTAAGCCGAGCGCCAGAGTTATATGGAAAGCGTTAAGAGAAATGGGAGTCTGTGGCCCCGCCATGACCGACACGCCAAAAGTTCCTACAAGAAAGAGAACACTGTCACCCGAGGCCGAGCGCGCTCTGGCTGAAGCGGAGGCGCGCCGCGCTGCTGAAGCCGCCGATGCAGAGGCGCGCGCAAAACTTCCTGAAGACGAACGCGGTGGCCCGAAGGCCATCGAGCCGACCCGGTATGGGGACTGGGAACGCAAGGGCATCGCGTACGATTTCTAGAATTTAAGGCATGGTATTCGCGCGGGACGTTAAACGCATTGACGCAAATTGCTTCGGTCGCGCTAACTCTCTGGCGTGGGCCTTGCGACACCTGTGCAGTGAAACGTCGCGGTTCGCTTAGGAGGCGATAAGAATGCCGAATCGAAACAAAATCTTGTTTTGCGCCGCAGCGCTTGCCCTTCTCGGCGCACCTGCATTGGCCGATGGGAAACGCCAGGTACCGACGGTACAAGCCCCAGCGCCTTTGAAGCCCCATTCAGACCTGTGCGGCGGGCCTGACGGCAAACCCTGCGGCGAGCGCGTTATCCGCCGCGTTGAGCGCCCGGCCCCAGTGGTTCGCCAGGCAGCGGCCCAGCCCTTCAAGTATGACTTGTTGA
>JBCBWQ010000082.1:0-10734 GCA_039817025.1 Pseudomonadota bacterium
CAACCTGGCTGGGGCGCGCCGAGCCCGTGACCCGCGTGCGCACGGCGTTTGGGCCGGCGCTTGAAGCCTCCGAAGATGTGCCCGCTGCGACGCCGGAGCCGGAGATTTTACCGGACGCAGACACCCCTGCGGGTGACGCGACGCCTGCCGAGCCCGATGCCGCTGTCGAAGAGACGGTCACGGCTCGTTCGCCGGCATGGAATTTCCGCCTTCGCAGCGGCACCCTGCGCCTTGCCGGAGAAATCCCGGACCGGACGACACGCCAGTCCATTCTCGATGCCGCCAACGCAACAGTGTCACCGCCAGACATCACCAACGTCGAGGACCGGATGGTTGTTACGGATCAGCCTGCGCCAGTGGGCTACCGCGACATGGCCGTGCGCGGCGTGCGCGCGCTCTCGCGCTGTGACAGTGGCACTGCGACCTTCGTGGATAGTGTCTTCAGCCTCAACTGCGAGCTGCCGCAGAGCGCCGTCGCCTCCGTGCGCGCGATTGCCTCAGCCGGCGCGAGCTTCGGCGAGGTCGGTACGATCAATCTGCTTGCCAATGAGGCGGTGAGCGCCTGCGAGACATCGCTGACAGACCTTCTGGGCAATGCGCAAATCAATTTCTCAAGCGGAAGCGCCGTTATCAATCCATCCAGCACCGTCCTGCTTGACCAGATCGCCGAAGCAGCGGGCACCTGCCCTGGCGTCCTGCGGATTGAAGGCCACACCGACAATACTGGCCAGGTCGCCACAAACGTTGAACTGAGCCGCGAGCGCGCCGATGCCGTGCGCGCCGCCCTTGTTCGCCGCGGCGTCGACCAAGACCGTCTGATCGCGCAGGGCTTTGGCTCCAGCCAGCCTGTTTCCAACAATGTCACGCCAGAAGGCCGCGCCCGTAACCGGCGCATCGAAATCAAAGTTGTCCGCGACGCTGACGACTAACCCCTTCCCTGTCCCGAGAGTCCCGCCATGTGGTTCCTGCTTCTTCAAATCCTTCTGCTCCTGCTGCTCGCCGCAGTCATGGGTGCCCTGTTTGCGATCTGGTGGATGCGCAATCGATACGAAGATGTCACCGAGACCCATGAGTCGCTCCTGCGCGGCGCTGGCCAGACAGCGGTGCCAGCCAACATTCTGACACGGGAGGACTTTCAGGTCGGCCTGTCGGGCTTCAATGCGCCGGACCTTGAGCCGGTCAATAGCCGCCTGTCGGACCTCGAAACCGCGATACTCGGCATTAAGCCGGACAGCACCGACCTGACCCCGATCGATCGCCGCCTTGCCCTTCTCGAACAGCGACTTGGCGGGTTGTCAGCGATTGAGCAGAAACTCGCTGCGCTGCCGGGCATCGACCAGAAGCTCGCCGGCCTGTCGCAGATTGAACGCCGGCTGGAGGGCCTTGCCCGCATTGAGTCCCAACTTGAACAGCAACCGGCCTCGACGGCGTCGGTCTCCGATGATGATCCGATCACCAAGCGGCTGACCGTGATTGAGAGCCGGCTGTCTGACCCTGCCGAGGAACTACAACCGGTGCATACGCGGTTGATCAATCTGGAACGGACGCTGGGCGCGCTGACCCGAAACGTGGCGGAGCTGCGCAATGCCGATATCAGTCCCGTGGAGCGCCAACTTGAGGCCCTCGATAAGAAGCTCGATGGGCTTGGCGGCGGCGCGTCCGATAGTTTTGCCCAAGAGTTGACGGGGCTGAAAGGGGCCGTGGCGCGGCTGCGCGAACCAGACATTCGCCCCCTTGAGCTGCGCATGACGCGCCTTGAAGAAGCCATCAGCAATTTCAAGGGCAACGATGTTGACGTATCGGGCCTTGAGGCCGGGTTGCTACGGCTTGAAGAGGCCTTCACCACGCCGTCAGGACAGGATCTGGACCTGACGCCGCTGCGCGGGCAGATCGCGTCGCTCGATGCGCGGGTCGTGGATCTCGGCCAGCGGCTTGCGGCCGTGCGAGAGGCGGACATGGATGTGATCCGCAGCGGCCTGACCTCGCTTTCGGCTGGGTCGCCCTCGGTAAACCTCGATCCGATCATCCAGCGCCTTGATGCCCTGCGCGGGCAGCTGAGCGCGCCGGACGAGCAGCTTGATGCGATTGCTGGGCGACTGGCGACGCTGGAAGGCGCGATCCGCCTGATCGATACGTCGAGCGTTGATGTTGATCCGCTCCATGGCCGCCTCGCGGCGCTGGACGATACAGTCCAGGCGCTGCGTGCGGAGGTCGCCGGCAAAGGCGGCACCGATCTCAGCCAGGTGGAGCGCCAGCTTGCGAGCTTGCGTGAAGCGGTTGGCGGGCTTGGCCAGCAGGACTTCAGTGCGATCACCAACAGCTTGCGCACGCTCGATAACCGTCAGGACCTTGTGGCCGTCGAGAATCGGCTCACGGCCATCGAGTATGGGCTGGCTGCGGTACACCACATGCTCCGCCAGCGGCCTGAGACCGCACCGGACCGATTCGATCTTGATGCGGCCATGGGCTTCAGCGACCTGCGCACGACACCAGCGACGGAAACGAAAACAAGCCTATCTGCGCCGCCGCCTCGGGATCGCGACCCCATCAATTCCGCGCGCCGCACGGGCGACAAGGCCAACCTCCTGACGGAAGCCGCCTTTGGCCAGGCCGACGACCTTGAGCAGATCAGCGGCGTTGGCCCCATGCTGCGCCAGCTGCTCAACGAGACCGGCGTCTACTATTTCTGGCAGATCGCCGAATGGTCGCCGCAAGACGTCGATTATGTCGACGAAAAGCTGCAACACTTCAAAGGCCGCATTTCCCGCGATGACTGGGTCGGCCAGGCCAGCACGTTGGCGGCGCTCGCCAGTTCTGCGAAACGCCCGGTATAAACTCGCGCGGTCAGGGAAGAAATTCTGCCCGACCTGGTGTAAACGCCCCCCGTCCAAAACAGAGGGGGGACACCATGAACCTGAAACTTGCCGCAGCCATCGCCGTCTCAACCGCGCTTTGCGCCGCGCCAGCCACAGCAGAAGACAGCCCGGTTGGCACCTATATCATCGAGCAGGTCACTGAGACGGTGAATGGCTTTTCCTGTCAGGCCATCCGTGATGCGGGAACCGAGATCGATTGCGAGTCCACGCGCCTGATCCAGATCCGCGCAGACGGCACTGTGGCTGGCCGGAACCGCTGGGCACCGACCCAGTTCATCACCGATTCCTTTGGCACGTGGCGACAACGGCCCAATGGAAAGGTCGTCTCCGAGGGCGTGTTGCAGCTGTTTGATGAAAATGGCGTCGAAGCCGGATTCCTTGTCGGTGAAAGCACCTACGACTTCTCCGCGGGCTACAAGACCTTCACGGGGACGAGTACCTCACGCTCCTATCTCGACGGGCAGGACATAACCGACGAGTTTGCGACGCCCAATGGTGTTCTCGAGGCGACCTTCACAGGCCGCAGGGTCCTCAAGCGCTAGTTCGGATCGCTCAGATCGATTTTGGATCAAGGCCGCCCATGCGGCAGACCTCATTCCACTCGGCCTTTTTTACCGGCTGAACGGACAGGCGCATGGAGGTGACCAGCGACATGTCAGCGAGCTTGGGGTTGGCTTTGACGGCCTTGAGCGTGACGGGCTCTGGCATGTCGCACACGGCCTTGATGTCCACGCACTCCCAGCGCTCGTCGTCTGTGGTGGAGTCCGGGTGGATCTCGGCGCACACCTCGACGATGCCGACCACTTCCAAGCCTTCATTGGAATGGTAGAAAAAGCCGCGATCGCCCAGCTTCATCTCGCGCATGAAGTTGCGGGCCTGGTAATTGCGGATGCCGTCCCACTCTTCCCCAGCCTCGCCCTTGGCCTTCTGATGCTCCCAAGACCATTTGAACGGTTCGGATTTGAACAGCCAGTACTGCATGGGTGACGGCTCCGTGGTTTGCCAGATCTCCGGACTTAGGGCGCAGGATCAGATTCGTCCAATCGCTTGCTGGCCGATCCGCGCAAGAGCCGGTAAAATCCACGCATCAGCGAAGAAGGATGCCGGCCATGGTGAATGTCGAACGCTTGCTTGAGGACCTGCGCAACCGCGCCGAGGCAATTGCAGACGAGGTCGATGTGGACGCGCAGGTCGAAGATGCAAAGGCGATGGCGCGCAGGGTCAAAGAACGGCTGGAGACAGACGAGACCGCACGCACCTATGCGATGGGCGGCGGCGTTCTGCTTGCGGCGCTTCTGGCGACGCGGGGCGGACGTCGGCTGACGGGCAACGTGGCCAAGACCGGGCTGGTCGCCGGGCTTGGGGCCCTCGCCTATCGCGCCTGGCAGCAGCGTCAGGGCGAAGCCGCGCCTTCGGCAGGCGCACCCGGCTTTGTGGCGGGAGATGCGGCCGAGCCAGACTTTTCCGCGGCCATCGTGCATGCGATGGCGACAGCCGCCTATGCAGATGGCGTGATTGATCCAGAAGAAATGGAAGCGCTGGACGGCGCAGCGCGCGACGCCGGCGGCGAGCTGTCATCGCTGGTCGATGGATCGCTGGATGAAGCCGCGAGCCTTGACCTGATCGCACGCGCCGCCAAAACGCCGAACCATGCCGCGCAACTTTATGCCGCCGCTGCATTGGCGACTGGATCGCAAGCGCCGGAGGAGTCCGCGTTTCTCAACCGGCTGGCCGAGCGGCTGGGCGTCTCACCGCAGCACGCAAGCGCCATTCACAGCGAGGCGGCGCGTTAGGACAGATTCACCAGCTTGGGACGCCACACGCCGAGAACAACATTGGCAATCGACACCCCCATGACGGCGACGAGCGTCCACCATTCCAAAGAGAGCAGCGATGCAAGCGCATCGGGCGCGGCTGTGCCGTCTGCGATCTCCTGTGAGACTTTCGCAGCATAGGCTGATTTGGCGCTGACGACGGTAAGCACGCCCTTGAACATCAGGATGCCCATTGCCGCCTTGATCCACACCCAGCCGCGATCGAGGAAGGGCGAATGAACCAGCATGGAGATCAGCCCCGAGACAAGCGCAATGCCCAGCGACGGCAGGAGCACATAGTCGCTGATCACCTTGATGGAGCCGCGCAGCTCGGCATAGGCACTGGCATCGGTCGGCGTGCCGACGGTGAGGAGAACCATATAGGCCCCCAGACCGCCGATCAGGCCGGCAGCCGACACGGTGTGGAGGATCTTTGTGAGTTTACGTGCCCGTTGCATGTGCACCTGCCTGACGAATTCACGCGAAAACATGGATCTCGAACACAGCGCGGCAAGGCCGCTGCGTCAGGCTGGCCGGGCTTCACCCCACGCCACGAAGCCTGCAATACTCGGCGTTGAGGGCAGGTACATGGTCTCGTGCTGGATGTCGCCGAAGCCTTCCTCGCGCAGCATGGCAGCGGTGTCTCGCGTCAAGTGGCAGCCGCCGGCAAGGCGCTTCCAGACCGGCTCGACGCGGCGTTGCCATTTCGCAACCCCTTCATCCGGGGCAAGGCCATGCTCTGAAAACAGGATCCGCCCACCGGGCTTCAGCACCCGTCGCACCTCCTGAAGCGCGCCGCGCCAGTCCGGAATGGTGCACAGAACGAAGGTGATGATGGCTGTGTCGACGCTGTTGTCGTCGAGCGGGGTGGCTTCGGCACCGGCCTCGACGAAATCCACCCCGATGCCGCGCAGGTCGCGCTCAGCCTTGCGCGCGCGGGCAAGCATTTCCGGCGAGGGCTCAAGCGCTGTGAGATGCTCTACGGTCGAAGGATCATAATAGCTGAAATTTGTCCCCGAACCGCAGCCAAGCTCCAGCACGTGCCCGGTCGCCTTGGGGACGATCTTCTCGCGCTGACGCATGATGGGTTTTGACGAACACGCACACGAAATCAGTGGCGGAACGACGTATTTATCCCAGAGTCCCATAGGCTAACCTCCCTTTCGGGCGGCCTATTCCGGTGCGTCTTCGTCACCGCTCTCCGCCACGGACGTATTCTGGGCCGTTGCCGGTTCGCCGACAAGCTCTCCGAGGGCACGGCGGGTCTCAGCATTGGCCGGGCGGGCAATGAGTCCGGTCCGGGTCAGCGAGACGTCATAGGAAAATCCGTCGCCAATGGGATTGTAGACGGCAGAGCCGAAATTCGCATCTCGGATCCCGAATTGGCCACCCCGCTCGCGCGCAAAAGCGGCGACATCGAAGCCCGGATTATCAGACAGGGCAACGCCGTTGGTCTGGGCCGGTGAGACCGAGCGGGCGGCATAGCGGCGAGCCTGGCGGCCTTCCAGATAGTCGAGCTTATAGACCGCGTCATAACCCAGCATATTGGCCAGCGGCTTGAAGGTGATCACGCGCGCGCCGAGGGCAAACTCATCGCCCGTCACAACGCAGTTTGTCGGCGAGGATGGTTCAATGCCGTCGCACATATAGTGCTCGCCGCCTTCTAACAGGACATCCACGGCGAAGGCACCGGGCTGGGTGTCCACAGCGTCGAAGGTCAGCGTGGCGATGGGGCGCTCATAGGTGAGGCGCTTATAGGTCTGCAGGTTCAGGCCGGTCATGGCGATCACGCCGGCAAGGCCGAGAAAGCCAACACTGAACAGGAGCCGCGTCGCGCCGGAAAACGGCTTGAGCTTGAAGACTTTGCCAAGCCCGGCAAACAGCAGCATCAGCCCGACAACGCCGGCTATCGCCGGAAGAATCCACCAAATTACACCCATCACACCCTCCGACTTTTCGTTTGGCCCCTGCCCCCGGTTTCTTCTTATACCAAGGCTGCAACAGGATTACATCGGTTTCGCACAGGAAGGATGTCAGCCCCAGCCCAAGCCCTCAAGCATGGCCCGTGTTTCATACAGTGGTAGACCCACAACGGCGGTGTACGAACCGTTCAGATTGCGTACATACCCGCCCGCACGGCCTTGGATACCGTAGCCGCCAGCTTTGCCGCTCCACTCGCCGCTCTCAATGTAAGCGGTGATTTCGGATGGGGTCAGGCGTTTGAGCGTGACGCGGGTTGTGACCACGCGGCTGGATCGTCTGCCATCGGGCCCGCGCACGCAGACGCCGGTAAGCACCCTATGGGCGCGGCCTGACAGCAGGTCGAGGCAGCGTTGCGCCTCGTCGGCCTGCTCTGTTTTCGGAAGGATACGCCGACCGAGGGCAACCACCGTATCGGCCGCGAGGATGAACCCGTCCTCGGCGATGGCTGCGGCTTTTTCTTCGGCCAGGCGCAAGGCAAGCGCGCGCGGGCTCTCGTCCTTGAGCGGCGTCTCATCAATGTCAGCGGGGATCACTGCATCGGGCGTAATGCCGATTTGCGCGAGCAGGGTCAATCGGCGCGGGCTGGCGCTCGCCAGGACAAGGCGCGGCATACTCATGCCGGCGCAGCGTTACTTGAAGCGATAGGTGATGCGACCCTTGGTCAGGTCGTAGGGCGTCATCTCGACGAGGACCTTGTCCCCAGTAAGGACGCGGATGCGGTTCTTGCGCATCTTGCCCGCAGTATGGGCGATGATCTCGTGATCATTCTCAAGCTTCACGCGAAACGTCGCGTTCGGCAGCAGTTCGACGACCGTGCCGTTGAACTCGAGCAATTCTTCTTTGGCCATAGGCACTCCTGAATAACGACGGAATCGGCTCCGACGCCTGAAATATGGGGGGCTTGGTAGCTTTGTGCAGCACAATGCACAAGCCATCGCTGCTTTTGATACGTATCAAGGCGCGCGCGCGGTTCCCGCATGGAGGGCACAGATAAGGGTGAACAGGCGGCGCGCGGTGTCGAAATCGACATCGATCTTGCCTTTCAGGCGCTCGCCCAGGAGCTCCGAGGCTTCATTGTGAACGCCGCGCCGGGCCATATCGATGGCTTCGATCTGATGCGGAGACTGGGTGCGGATGGCGGAATAATAGCTCTCGCAGATCATGAAATAGTCGCGGATCAGACTGCGATAAGGCGAAAGAGACAAGACGAAGGCGTGGACGGGCTCTCCGTTCTCGAGCGCAATTTCGAAGACGAGTTTGCGCTCTTGTTCAGACAATTTCAGCGCATAAGGTCCGGTACCGTCATGCTCACAGACGACAAACTCGTTCTCCTCGATCAGATCAAAGATGGCCACGCGGCGCTCATGCTCGGCGTCGGGACCCGACGCGGCGAGGGAGTCCTCGTCGATATCGACAGAAATCAACCTGTCGCTTTGCTCAGCCATCGCCCCGCTCATGGTCCACACCGTGATTGGTTCGAATAGAGACCGATCGGGCGTGGGCGGGCAACCCTTCAGCGTCAGCAAGAGCCAGGGCGGCTGGCGCCAGCGCAGCCAAGCCCTCAGCGCTTGCCCGCTGAACCGACATGCGTTTCAGGAAATCATAGAGCCCAAGGCCAGAGGAGAACCGCGCCGCACGGCTGGTGGGCAGAACGTGGTTTGAGCCGGTGACATAGTCACCAAGCGCTTCAGGCGTGTGGTTTCCGAGGAAGACTGCCCCGGCGTGCCTGATGTCGAGCAGCATGGCGTCGGGTGTGTCGATGCACAGCTCTAGATGCTCCGCAGCGATCGTGTTGGCGATGGACGCAGCGACGGCGCGGTCCGGCGCGAGGATGATGGCACCGTGGCGCTCCCAGGCAGCGCGGGCGCGCTCGCCGGTGGACAGGTCAGACAACTGGGCATCGACGGCGGTTGAAACCGCGTCTGCGATGGCTTCGTCGAGGGCGATCAGGATCGATTGCGAAGACGGATCATGTTCGGACTGGCTGAGCAGGTCGGCCGCCACCCAATCGGGATTGGCGGTCTGGTCCGCAACGACGAGGATTTCGGACGGGCCTGCGATGGTATCGATACCGACCGTGCCGAACACCTGGCGTTTGGCTTCGGCCACATAGGCGTTTCCAGGGCCAACGATCTTGTCGACGGGCGCTAGTCGCCCTGCCCCGAAGGCGAGGGCGGCAACGGCCTGGGCACCGCCAATGGGGTAGTACTCGTCCACCCCGGCCTTAAGCGCGGCATAGGCAACTGCGCTGGAGAGCTGACCGCCTGGGGCCGGGGCGACCATCACGATGCGGTCAACGCCAGCGATCCTTGCCGGGACCGTGTTCATGAGCACCGATGAGGGATAGGAGGCGAGACCGCCGGGGACATATACGCCGACGCTGTCCAGGGGGGTCCACCGCCAGCCAAGCTCGATGCCTGCCTCGTCCGTGAAGCTGTGATCATCTGGCCTTTGCGCGGTGTGATAGACCGCGATCCGGTCATGGGCGAAATCGATTGCGGATTTCAGCGCGTCCGGGCACGTGGCGGCGAGCGCGTGGAGATCGACATTGTCCGATACCAACCGGGCCGGATCAATCTGCAAACGGTCGAACCGGGCCGTGAGATCGGCCACAGCTGCACCGCCACGGGCGCGAACATCGGAAATTATCTCCGAAACTGCGCCAGCGACGTCCTCTTCGGGTCCGCGTGGCTCAGACAGGAAGTCTTTCAGCGCGTCCTGGAACCCTGCCCTGCTGGCATCAAAGCGGCGGGCCATCAGCGCTTCCTCTGCTCGTGGCCAGGCTCGTGCCGGGTCGGCCAGACATAGTCGCTGTCCAGCAAGGTGGCGTCGATGGCCTCAACGGAAAGCTGCACTTCGCCGTCGCCGGCCAAGAGAAGCGTAACCGTTCCGCCGGGCGGTTCGTCATCGGGCGCAAAACTGATGCTGAGGAGCGAGATCACAATCTCTGGATCATAGCGGGTAATGCCCCGCGCTTTCACAGCGAGAACACCATCGAAGGCGAGGATGGCCCGCACGCGCTGTTTCTGCGTGCGCCCCTCCCAGCGAAACCGGTTCAACTCGAGCGAGAATCGCCGGCGGCGACCGTCAAACTTGAAGCCGCCTGCCTTCGCCACGCTATCCTGCACGGCAGCGGAGAGAATTTTCAGGTCATCGGCATCTTCGGCAAGAAGGCGAAGCGGTTTGGCATCGGCCATGGCGGGCGATTTACTCCTCGTCGTCGCTCAGGCGCCGGATATCGGCCCCGCACCCGGTCAACTTGTCCTCAAGGCGCTCAAACCCCCGGTCCAGGTGATAGATGCGGTTGACCACAGTCTCCCCCTCTGCGGCAAGCCCCGCAATGACGAGTGAGACAGACGCGCGCAGGTCGGTGGCCATGACGGGTGCGCCCTTGAGCGTCTCCCGGCCTTTCACAACGGCTTCGCGGCCACGCACCTGAATATCGGCACCAAGGCGGGAGAGCTCCGGCGCGTGCATGAAGCGGTTCTCGAAAATATTCTCGCGGATGATGCTCGTCCCGTCTGCGAGGCACATGAGTGCCATGAACTGGGCCTGCAGATCCGTCGGGAAGCCCGGATGAGGCTGGGTGTCCACGTCCACGGCCCTGAGACGCGCTCCATTGCGCCCGATCCGCAGGGTCCCGGCATCGGCGTCCACGGTGACGGTTACGCCCGCTGCCATAAGCCGCTCAATGAGGGCCGAAAGGGCGTCGATCGGTGCATGCTCAAGCGTCACGTCACCGCCAGCAGCAGCGGCAGCCAGGGCATAGGTCCCAGCCTCTATACGGTCGCCCATGACCGGGTGTTTCGCTCCGGAGAGTGTCTCGACGCCCTGAATAAGGATGCGGGACGTGCCGGCCCCTTCGATCTTCGCGCCCATCTGGTTGAGACAATCGGCGAGGTCCGCAATCTCAGGCTCGCAGGCCGCGTTTTCCAGAACCGTCTCACCCTTTGCCAGCGTTGCGGCCAGCATGGCGTGCTCGGTTGCACCGACGGAAACAAATGGAAACACGATCCGTGCGCCTTTCAGGCCGTGGATGGCTGCAGCCTTGACATAGCCCT
>JBCBWQ010000083.1:0-10713 GCA_039817025.1 Pseudomonadota bacterium
CATCGCCCCAGAGATCACTGATCTTGCCGGACAGGATTCGCGCCGCCGCAGCCCCCATCGGTGCGGCGTAGAAGCGATCAATCGAAACGGCGTCCTGACGCATGGTGGCCCTTCTGCTAAACCCGGTACACCATAGATAAGATTGCAAGGGAGTGCTTCAAAATGCTCAAGATCCATCAGTTTCCCTGTTTGCACGATAACTACGGCTTCCTTGCCCACGATCCGGCGAGCGGAGAAACGGCGGCCATCGATACGCCTGACGCTGAGAAGTATCTCAGCGAAGCGGCGTCACAGGGTTGGACGATCACGCAAATCTGGAACACGCACTGGCATGCCGATCACGCCGGCGGCAATGAAGCCATCAAGGCTGAAACCGGGTGCAAGATTGTCGGACCGAAGGGAGAGGCGGGTAAGATTCCGGGAATTGACCGTGAGGTGGGTGGCGGCGATGCCGCGACGCTTGGAGATGTTGAGGCGCGTGTCATCGACGTTCCGGGACATACGCTCGGCCATATCGCGTTTCATGTGCCTGCGTCATCTCTCGCTTTTGTCGGGGATGCGCTATTTGCGCTCGGCTGTGGGCGGCTGTTTGAAGGCACGCCTGAAATGATGTGGGAGAGCTTGTCGCGGCTTAAGGCGCTTCCGGCGGAAACCACGATTTATTGCGCGCACGAATACACCCAATCCAACGCACGCTTTGCCGTGACGGTGGACCCGGAGAATGCCGCGCTGGCCGCTTATGCGAACGAGGTTGATACCCGGCGGGCCGCGGGAGAGTGGACAGTGCCGACAACGCTCAGGAAGGAATTGGCTGCGAACCCGTTCCTGCGCGCCGATGATGTTGGTTTACAAACCGCTATGGGCCATGTGGGCGACGCGGTTGCGACGTTTGCTGAAGTGCGTCGGCGTAAGGACAGCTTCTAGTGTCCCTTGGCGACCTTGGTGCCCGCGAGATCATCCGGTTGCTCAACATGACGCCGCACCCCGAAGGCGGGCACTATGTGGAGACTTGGCGTGCAGAGGCCGGTGACAGTGGCCGGGCGAGCTCCACGGCGATTTACTACCTGCTCCAGGCCGATGAGTTATCGGCTTGGCACCGGGTGGATGCAGCAGAGACGTGGCTCTGGCATGGGGGCGGGCCGCTGGCGCTGACGGTATCTCCGCCAGATGGCAAAGGTGCGAGCGCCTATACGCTGGGCGCTGATTTGCGAGCGGGGCAAAAGCCGCAGCTGGTCGTTGCCAAGGATCATTGGCAGACCGCCGAAACACTTGGTGCATGGACGCTTGTTTCTTGCGTGGTGGCACCAGGCTTCAGCTTTGACGGCTTTGAACTGGCTCCGCCGGATTGGCGACCGACGGTCTAAAGGTCATGGACGTCGCAGCCGCGCGCTTCGAGGATCGGCTTCATTTCCCAATAGGCAGCGGGCGTTCGGTAGAGCGGAATGCGCGGATGCAAGTGGTGCACGATGTGAAACTGCATGCCGAGGGAGCCGATATTACCGAGCACGGACCGGAAGCTGCGCGTGTCCTTGTAGCGGCCTGACGCATGACCAGGATGGTGTGGTGCCCAGCTCAGGAAGAACTGGATATAGGTCAGGCCGATATGGCGCGGCAGCCACCACAAGAGCGCCGCTTCGATCGCGTAGCCCGACCAGGCGAGCGCAAACAGGACGCCGTAGAAGGCAATGTCGTAGAGAACGGCGTCCAGGATCACATCCTCGCGGCCGAGGCGTTGAAGCGTGTCGCCGTAGGATTTCAGGCCGCCCTTGGTGCGGGGCTGGCGGCTGAGGATGGAGCGCCGGATCATCGCCCATCCGCTCGGCGCATGGACGGAGTAGTCCGGGTCCAGGTCAGGATTATTGGCGTGCTTGTGGTGTTCCATATGGGTCAGCTTGGCGACCCGATAGGGCAGGACCAGTGGCAGCGTGGAGACGTGGCCGACGAGTTGATTGAGCCAGCGTAAGGGCTCGCCCGGCTTGGCGATGATGTCGTGCTGGGCCTCGTGGGACGGCAGGTAGCTTAGCGTAATGTTGGCGCAGGCGATCAGGAATCCGGCCCAAAGCGGCAAAATGCCGGTAAATACCAGGGGCCAGAGCGACAGCCAGATGGCGAAGTTGCCGAGCCCCCACGCGATCGCGAACCAGGGCGTGTGGCCCAAATGCTTGGCTGCGATTTCGCGCTCAAGCCGCATGAGTTCAGACGTGTCCAGGCTGCTCAGGGCGCGATCGCTCATATCCACCGCCCGCGTAGCTGCGCAAGGATGCCGAGCCCGCCGCCGATCAGGAGACCAGCATGGAGCGAAGACAGGCCGAGTACGGATGTTCCGGTCGCTTCAAGAATTTGCGCACTGAGGGGCACGAGGAAGCCGAAGCCGAACAGTAGCGGGCCAAAATAGAAGAGCGTCTTGATCGCGTGTTGCATGCGTCACCCTTGAGCGAGACTCAAAAGGTGACGCATGCGTCACGCTTTGTCCAGACCGGATTTAACCCGCGATATACTGAGCGCCGTTAACGGTCATGGTTGCGCCTGTGATGAAGGCGGCTTCGTCGGAGGCGAGGTAAGCGCACATGGAAGCAATTTCCTCAGCCTTGCCGAGACGCCCGACGGGGATGGTCGCGATAATGCTTTCGAGGACGTTCTCTGGCACTGCGCGGACCATCTCGGTGTCGATGTAGCCGGGGCAGACAACGTTGACGGTGATGCCTTTCTTCGCACCTTCCTGGGCGAGCGCCTTCGTGAATCCGATAAGGCCGGCTTTGGCCGCGGAGTAATTCGCCTGTCCGAACTGGCCTTTTTGTCCGTTGATCGACGAGATGTTGATAACGCGCCCGAAGCCGCGCTCGCGCATGCCTTCCCAGACTTGTCGGGTAACATTGAAGGCAGAGTTCAGGTCGACGTCGATGACCTTATCCCATTGCTCCTTTGACATCTTATGGAAAGGGGCATCCCAGGTAATGCCGGCATTGTTGACGACGACGTCAATCGGGCCCAGGTCCGCTTCGATTTTGGCGATGCCTTCGCCGACGGCGTCATAGTCGGAGACGTCAAACTTGTAGCATTTTACGCCAGTTTTCTCTTCGCAGGCTTTGGCCGCTTCTTCGTTGCCGCCATAGTTTGCAGCGACGGTGTAGCCCTTCGCTTTTAGCATTTCGCTGATGGCGAGGCCGATGCCGCGCGTTCCGCCGGTAACCAGCGCTATTCTTGCCATTGTGTTTCTCCCTTGTGGACAATTGTCTTTTATAGGCAACAAGACCTTAAATGGATTGCAGTAATTACGCCACGACGGACGTTGGTCGTTGCCGTGTTCCTATGCAATGATCCGGTGTCGGCTTAAAGGCGCGTGCCTGGCCGCTGCGTCAATGGAGGGCGCAAGATGGGTAAAAAGAAAAAGGTTGATGGTGTGATCGTCATCAAGAAGTACGCGAACCGTCGCCTGTATGACACGTCGACGTCGTCTTACGTGACGCTTGACCACTTGTCGGACCTGGTGCGCAAGGGCGTTGATTTTGAAGTGCGGGATGCCAAGACTGGTGATGACCTCACCCGCGCTGTGCTGACCCAGATCATCTTCGAGAAAGAGACCAAGGGCGACGGTGCCTTACCGCTGAATTTTCTGCGCCAGCTTATCGGCTTTTATGGTGGCGGCGCGCAATCCATGCTGCCAGCGTGGCTCGACATGAGCATGAATTCCTTTGCTGAAAGCCAGGAGCGGATGCGCAAAGCGATGGGCGGAGCAAGCCCTATTGCCCTGATCGAGAAGCAAGCCAAACGCAACATGGCGATGTTTGAAAGCGCGATGAAAATGTTCACGCCGGGCATGGAGCCGCGCGACTCGGCCCGTCCGCGTACCGATGAATTTGAGCCGGAGGTCGAAGAGGCCGAGGATGACGCAGAAGCAGAACTGCTCTCTGCGATGCAGGCCCAGATGGCCGAAATGCAGCGCCAGCTTGAGGCACTTGCAAAGAAGTCGAAAGACTAAGCGCTCGCATCGACCAACAAAAAAGGGCGGGGCCTATCGCGGTCCCGCCCTTTTGCTTGTCTCGGTGACTTGGCCGCTAGCCCTTCGCTTCAGCGATGCGTGCGAAGATGTTTGCGCCGTGTTCGTTGCCCGCCTTGAAGGCCGTCTGTACCGATGTGTCGGTAATCTCGCCCCATTTGGCGGCAACGGCTTCGGCCGTGAGGTCTTCGCCCACGCCGACATAGGCTCCCTTGGTCTCGACGATCTGAGCCATTGAGAAGGCCCCGGCCCCTGCGGAGATGATCACGCCGTTCGGCGCATCGTCCTTGACGAGGTTGATCACGGCGGGCGTGACATATTCAGGTTGCAGCGCGTCGAACATTTCCTGCGGCATCAGGCCTTCGGTCATGCGCGTGGCTGCGATCGGGCAGATTGTATTGATGTGGATGTTGTTCTTCGCACCTTCGATCTTCAGCGTATTCATCATGCCGACGACACCCAGCTTGGCTGCGCCGTAATTGGCTTGTCCGAAGTTGCCGTAGAGGCCGGTTGAAGACGTCGTAACGACAATCCTGCCGAAGTTCTGCTCTTTCATGATCGGCCATGCGGCGTGGATCGGCTTGAAGGAGCCGCGCAGGTGGACGTCGAGGACGAGGTTGATGTCCTCCATGCTCATCTTCGCAAAGGACTTATCCCGCAGGATGCCGGCATTCGCGATCAGGATGTCGATACGGCCAAAAGCGGCCATGGTGTCGTCGATCATTTTCTTGACGCCAGCATCGTCGGCGACGGACGAGCCGTTTGCGATCGCCTCGCCGCCCATGGCCTTGATCTCTTCGACGACGTTCTCGGCTGCTTCGGAGTTTCCGCCGGAGCCATCCATTGCGCCGCCAAGGTCGTTGATGACGAGTTTTGCGCCGCGGCGGGCAAGCTCTAAGGCATGTTGACGGCCAAGGCCGCCGCCGGCGCCTGTAACAATGGCGACACGATCATCAAAGCGGATATCTGACATGAAATTGGCTCCAGTGGTTCGGAATGGCTGTCATGCACCAAACGTTCACGTAAACGTCAAGCGTTGCCCTGCGTAAGCCCTTGTGGCGGCGTTGGGAGCGTGGTCGAGTGCGCGAACAGCACAAGGGAGAACGCACATGCTGGCCTACGTTACACTCGGATCCAACGACACGCCGAAAGCCCTCGAATTCTACGATGCTTTCATGGCGGAACTCGGCGCAAAACGCGTTTTCGACAATGAACGGCTCTACTTTTACGGGACCGGGCCTGGCGCGCCGATGCTGGCGATTGGCGGGACATATGACGAAAATGACGCCACCTGCGGCAATGGCGTGATGCCAGCGCTGGCCTGCCCTGACCGCGAGACCGTGGACCGGGCCTACAAGAAAGCAATTGAGCTTGGTGCTGCCGATGAGGGCGAGCCGGGCGAACGCGTACCGGGCTTTTTCTACGGCGCTTATTTCCGCGACCCGGACGGCCACAAGATCTGCGTCTGCAAGCTCGGCGACTAAATCAATCCGGGCTGATCCGGACGAACGCGCCAGGTCAGCCCGGTTTCCCTTTGTCTACGCAACAGCCCTTGCCAGCGCGCATTGTGACCAGACCTCCGACAAGGCGTCGACGAGGCGGGCAATATCCGCGTCCGAGTGGACAGGTGAGGGCGTAATACGCAGGCGCTCTGTGCCCTTTGGTACGGTCGGATAGTTGATCGGCTGGACGTAGATGCCGTGATTGTCCATCAGCCAATCGCTGATCATCTTACACTTCTTGGGATCACCAACCATCACCGGGACGATGTGGCTTGGATTGTCGAGTGTCGGAATGCCAATCGCAGAGAGGGACCTGCGAACCTTGGCGACCTGACGGCGCTGCTGCATCCGCTCGAAGTCGCTCGTCTTCAGGTGCTTGATGCTCGCGAGGGCACCGGCGGCGACGGCGGGCGGAAGGGCGGTCGTAAAGATGAAGCCTGAGGCAAAACTGCGGATGAAGTCACACAGCGCTTCAGAGGCCGCGATATAGCCGCCGAGGACGCCGAACGCCTTGCCAAGCGTGCCCTCAATGACGGTCAGTTCGTCCATAAGGCCTTCGCGTTCAGCAACGCCGCCACCGCGCGGGCCATAGAGGCCAACCGCGTGCACCTCATCGAGATAGGTCATCGCGCCATACTTCTTGGCAACCGCGCAGATCTCCTTGATGGGCGCAATGTCACCGTCCATGGAGTAAACGCTTTCGAAGGCGACGAGCTTTGGCCGGTCAGGGTCGATCTGGCTGAGTTTTTCCTCCAGATCGGCCACATCATTGTGTTTGAAGATGACCTTCTCGGCACGGCTGTGCCGGATGCCTTCAATCATTGAGGCGTGGTTCAGGGCGTCGGAGAGGACGACGCAGTTGGGCAGGCGCGCGGCAAGGGTGCCGAGGGCTGTCCAGTTGGACACGTAGCCAGATGTGAACAGAAGCGCGGATTCCTTGGCGTGCAGGTCAGCGAGCTCCTGCTCGAGCAGCACGTGGTAATGGTTCGTCCCTGAGATATTGCGGGTGCCGCCAGCACCAGCGCCGCAGCTGTCGATCGCTTCGTGCATGGCCTCGAGGACCTTGGGATGTTGCCCCATGCCGAGATAATCGTTGGAGCACCAGACGGTCAGGTCACGGGTTTCGCCATCAATATGATTGCATGCGGCGGGAAAGGCGCCGCGCTTTCGCTCAATGTCGATGAAGGTGCGATAGTCGCCTTCTGATTTCAGCGTTTCCAGTTGCTCGGTGAAGAATGCGTCATAGTCCATGCTTGACCTCCATCATTTGTGCGCGCCGTCGCTTGCGGGTGCGGTTTCTTGCTTTTGTGCGGGTTTGATCCAAGCCCAGAGGGCGGCGTCGGGAATGGGCAGAACGAGGGCCCAGTGTTCAATGACGGCGAGCACAGCCAGCGCGGCAATCAGCCAGGCGCCGGTGGCGGCGAAGCCTGCTGGTAGCGTTGTCGCTGCGTAGACCAGCACCGTGGCGGCGGCGATTGCGACCGTAATGAAGAGCGGAAAGAATGCGGTGACCCGGCGCTTGCCGAAATAGGTCGACAGGTAAGTCAGGTGCGCCGGCAGGAACTGGTCCGAGATATTTGGCGCGCCCAGAAAGACAACGAGCTTTGCGTTGACACGCATGAACCACAGCAGGGCAAAGGTGTAGGCTGCGATCTGGTTTTCCGCACCGATGCTGAGCGCTGCGATGAGCAGGCCGTGCATAACGATCGCGATCTCATGGTGCAGCACCGTCTGTGTTGATGCGATGAACCGCGGCCATGTCTTCAGCCCCGGTGGGCAGGGTGAGCGACGCGGGCCGGAAATATAGCCGAGGAGGAACATTGTTTCGTGCCACGCCCAAAGGGCGAGTCCGGCAATGAAGCCAGCATAGGCCGCCGCGATGCTTGTGTCTGGCCGCAAGGCGACCATGGCCACTGTCGCAGCAGCCATGGTGCCTGTCGCGCCCAGTGCGATCCAGGGGTGGGAGTCGCGTGGGCGGCCGACGAGCCAGATCAAAGCGCCAGTGCTCGCCCACCACAGGACGAGCGCGCTGAGCACGGGGGCGAGCGCGTTGCTCACCAGGCTGGCTTCAGACGGGTTGTTGCGGGCAGCGTGTTGCGGTGCGGGCGCAAGAAGAAGAGACGTGCGAACTTGGTCGCCGCAGACACGCTGAGCGCGCCTTGCTTCAGCCGGCCCATGATACCGCCCTGTTGCTTGGCCTCTTCCATACGATCCGCGGTCTGGCGCAGGCTCTCCAGCGTTGCACGGAACTTTGGATTGTCGAGATCGATCTCTACCGGGAAGACCTGGCGGGCGATTTCCGTCGTCGTCTTGAAGACCTGGTAGTCATACTCGGTGGGATCAACGCCGAGCGCGGCATGGAAGGCCGGTCGGCGGTGATCGCGGACATACATCGTCGCGAACACGGCCAGAAGGAAGAAGCGAATCCAGAGCAGGTTTCCGCCGCGCAGAAGTTTGGGGTCGGCGCGCATCAGGAGGGCAAACGCTTCGCCGTGACGGAACTCGTCATTGCACCACTCTTCGAACCATTTGAAGATCGGGTGGAAGCGTTTCTCGGGATGCTTTTCGAGGTGGCGGAAGATCGTGATGTAGCGGGCGTAGCCGATCTTCTCTGACAGATAGACGCTGTAAAAAATGTATTTGGGTTTGAAGAAGGTGTACTTCTTCGTCCGGGTCAGGAAGCCGAGGTCCACGCCAAGGCCGAAGTCCTTCAGTACATGGTTGATAAAGCCGGCATGGCGGGCTTCATCGCGCGTCATCAAGCGGAACAAGTCCTTCACGTCCTTGTTCTGGGCGCGCTTCGCGATCTCCCGGTAAAGGATACATCCGGAGAACTCAGCCGTCAGAGACGAGACAAGGAAATCCACGAACTCTGCACGCAGCTCTGGGTCAAGTTTGTGGAGGATATTGTCGAATTCGTCGGTGCGCTTGAAGTGACCCTTGTTCGGATCGAACTCCATTTCGGCAATCAGCGCATCCCATTCATCGCGAACGCGGGAGACGTCGACGCGGTCCATTTCGTCGAAGTCCGTCGTGTAGAAACGCGGGCTGAGAAGCGTGGTTTCGAGAGCGATATCATTGGTGGCGAAGCCCGCGGCTTCGTCGCCGAGATGGTCTTGAATGGTGTCGGGTTGGGTCATTTCAGGCTCCCGGATGAAAAGCTGACTTCGTAGAGTTCTGTGAAATCGAAAAAAGCGCAGGCCTTGATCCAGAGTCTTTCCAGGGGACCGGCGCGGCGTACGGTTGCGGGGCGTCTCAGAACCACGGATTCTCCAAAAGGAACGGTAATGCGTGGTCCGTGTACGGTGATCTTGTCGCCGACATCTGGCTGGACGTCATTGTCGAGGACGACATGGGCCTCGAGGGCATCCCATGTATGATTGACCGTAATCGTGCAGGGGATATCGAAGGTTTTCTGTTCGGTCATCCTGGGGCTCCTTCTCGATCGAGCAGGCGGGCGAAGTTTGCTTCGTTGCGCGCGCCAAATGCGGCGAGCGTGACAAGATTTCCTGTGGCGGGATCCTCGAGAACGAGATGATCGCGGTATGTCCGCATGAGGCGGAAGGGCGCTTCTCGACCAACCTCTGCTCGTGCCCGGTCGAACGCCATGGCGCGAAGGGCGGTGCGGACGAAGCCATCGTCACCATCGGTGTAGGTGAAGAGGAGGGCATCGGTGGCATGGTCATAGACGGCGATCCCGCCATCGGGCGTATCGTCGAAACGGAGCATGCGCGTGTTTACGGTATCGAACGCGGCGTCTTTCTGCTGACCAATGCCGGTCAATTGTGACAGTCCGACCAGGGCAAGGACCACAAGGATGAGTCCGCCAATCATGTACAGCATGGCTGGCGGGACTTTCATGTCGTCGTGGGTGTGCTGCGGGGTCGACATTTTGGGCCTCAGGTTGCGGGCATGGCACCGCCGGGTGCCTGTGTTGGGTTTTGTGATTGGCTTGGTGCGGGACGCTCAACGGAGCGTGGGGCCGTCCTTGCGACCGCGTCTCCGAGGATACGAG
Source organism: Pseudomonadota bacterium (assembly GCA_039817025.1). Classification (GTDB taxonomy): domain Bacteria; phylum Pseudomonadota; class Alphaproteobacteria; order Caulobacterales; family Hyphomonadaceae; genus JANQQC01. The sequence continues at coordinate 9,515 of JBCBWQ010000083.1, forward strand.
CGGCGGTGTCGACGTCTTCTATGGCGCGGAGCATGGGGGAGGGCTTCAAGATGCGCAGGGGGCGCGCGAACGGCCAGAGATGAAGGTATCCAACCGGGGCCTTGTCAGACAGCGCCAGGACAATGTCGCCGTGCGTGCCACCATGATTGCGGACAGCGGCGGAGGCGAGCTGGCCGAAGGGCAGGTTGATGTACTTCGGAATCGCCACACCAAAGCGCAGGACCACGCGTTTGTTGGTGATTGTGAAGACGGAAGCGCGGGCCATATAACGCGCGATTAGGCTGAGGACAGCGATTGCGGCAGCGCCCGTGCCGATGAGTGTCACAGCCGCCGCCGCGGCGTCTGCCAGCGGCGTGCCTGCTTGCATCATATCCCATGCCCGCCAGATGGCGGAGACGATGAAATAGGCCGCAATGAAGCGAATGTGGAAGGCGTGCACGGCGAGACCAATGGCGGAGGATTGGCCTTGCCACAGGAGTTCTTCCCCCTCTGGCAATTCAGCCGGTAATCCCCGGACTGGCTCTGGTGTGCCGTCTTCTTCGTCGTGGAACAAACTCACAGGAGTGGCTCCGATCTGGCCGCCGTAGCGTAGAATTTGCCGCCGCCGTAGAAGCCGCTGACCTTGTCTTCTTCCAGGCGGGTGATGCTGTCTGGCGACTTGATCGCCGGGACCTTCACGAAGTGCGCTGCGTTGATGGCCTCAACCGCTACGTGGGGTTTCCGCCCACCAACGACCTTGGCGAATGGCACGGGCAGAAGCGCCTTGCGCGTTGCGCCGCCATCAAGCGGCACCTCGACTTCGAGATAGCGAATGATGGACTCCGACCGATCGACCCAAAGGTCGCTGATCACGCCGCCCTGTTCGCCATCAGCAGCGATGACGGGAAGGCCGCGTGGATCGATGTCGCCTTCGCGTACCGAGTATTCCGGGTGGAGCCGGTAGGGTTGGATGCGCGGTTCGCCTTCGAGCGTGAGGTCGGGATAGTCGGACCGTTCTGCATAGGATGCAGGACCGACGCCATCCGTCATGGGATCGCCGGTTGGGGCGTAGGGTGCGCCGGGCCATGGCGCGGTCCGCTGGAGGGCGAGGTCGCGTGTGTCGCGCGGGCCTTCTGTGAGATCGGCATCGGGCCGTCCATGGGGCAGGTGCGCGATGCGCTTGGACGGGCCAAAGACGTGCTTGGCCGTGTCGACGCGCC
>JBCBWQ010000084.1:0-6359 GCA_039817025.1 Pseudomonadota bacterium
TCCCATTCCGCCGCGGTCAGACGTCGAAGAGCTCTATGGCGAACACTTACTCGCGACGCTTAAAGAAGACTGGTCTCCAGAGGGTCAGGACAACACGTTCCCCAGCGGTTCGGTTGTCGCATTTGACCTCGGTGCATTCCTTTCCGATGGCACGATGCCAGCAGTCGAGGCGGTTTTCGCTCCGACAGACCGGCAAGCGGTCAACGGCGTGGCCGTGGCCAGGGGCGAAGCCCTGCTCTCGTTCCAGGAGGACGTGGTCGGACGCATCGCGCGGCTTGATCGCACAGAAGACGGGTGGATCGTCGACCCGCTGGAGCTTCCGGGCGCAGGGCAAGCAGGGATCGCCTTTGCCAGCCGGCACGAGGAAACGGTTTTCCTCAACTATGAAGGCTTCCTGACGCCAGATTCGCTGCTGGACTATTCCACCGATACCGGCGCCGTCGAAACGCTCAAAAGCCTCCCTGCAAAGTTTGACAGCAACGATCTGACCGTTGAGCAATTTTTCGCAACCTCAGCCGATGGCACGCAAATCCCCTATTTCGTTGTGCGGAAGGCCGAAACGATCATAGACGGCTCCACGCCGACCCTTCTGTATGGCTATGGCGGTTTTGAAATCCCGCTGAATCCGTCGTACTCGGCGACGGTTGGCCGGCTCTGGCTTGAAAAGGGCGGCGCTTATGTGCTCGCAAACATTCGCGGCGGCGGCGAGTACGGGCCGCGGTGGCACCAGGCCGGGCTGAAGACCGACCGCCAGCGCATCTATGATGACTTCATCGCAGTTGGTGAAGCGATCATCGAAACGGGCCTCACATCGCCTGACCGTCTCGGCATCATGGGCGGCTCGAATGGCGGCCTGCTTATGGGCGTGATGCTCAATCAGCGGCCGGATCTGTGGAACGCCGTCGTGGTACAGGTGCCGCTACTGGACATGCTGCGTTACCACACGCTGCTGGCTGGGGCGTCCTGGGTTGACGAGTATGGGTCACCTGAGATCGCTGAAGAGCGGGCCTTCCTCGAGACCATATCGCCGTACCATAATTTCGATCCGGAGGCCGATTATCCGGTGCCGTTCTTTGTGACGTCGACCAAGGACGACCGCGTCCACCCTGGCCATGCGCGCAAGATGGCGAAACTGTTCGAGGATTCGGGCAAGCCGTTCCTCTACTATGAGAATATCGATGGCGGGCACTCGGCTGCGGCAAACCAGACGGCCCGCGCGAAACGCTCAGCGCTGGAGTTTACCTACCTATACGATCGGCTCTTCGACACGGCCGAAGACTGATCCGCTAGGCGTCCTTCTGGCGGCGGACCCGTCCAGCGAGGGCAGCAAGCGCGTCCTGTCGGCGAGACGCATTGCGCAGCCGTTGCGGCGTGCAAGCCGAACGCACGTCCGGACGCGCCTTGATTGAGCGCGCCACGTCTTCGGCTGCGGAGCGTGTTGCAAAGGCGTCTGCCCGCAGTGATGCCGCTGCGTCTGGCAGGATTTCGGGACGGTCGAGGTCGCCGGCGGCCATCCAGCGCACAGCGAGATCCGCACGGATGGTTTTGGGCGACTCTTCGCTAAGCCATTTCAGGGGCTTCAGGCGCAGCGCCCGGCGTGGTGCCAGCGTCGCCATAGCATCGTGTAGCGCCGCACCGGCTTCAAGGACACAACGCACGGTATCGCGCGCCGCATAGAGCCGTTCGACCCGTACCGGTTTGAAGTGCAGGCTGGAAATCTTGGGATTGGGCGCGCTGGCGCATGTGTCGAGCAATGTGCGGACGGCGGCTTCCACCTTGAGCGGTGCCGAGAGGATGCGCTCGCCCTCGGATTGGCGCAGGGCCGCCAGCTTCTTCACTGCATCCGGCAAGTCACCGGCCTCTGGCGTGCGGCCTGACTCGATTGCTTCATGCAGGGTCCATACGATTTCTGCACTGGTTGGAGCGTCGATCTGAGGCGGCGCGACATATTTCGCGATGCGGCGCATGGCGCTCGTGCGCTTGCCGCGATGGACTTCGATTGTTGGACGCCACCAAGGTTCGGCAACATCAAAACCGCGCCACCAAAGCTCCCATCCAACATGGGCTTCATTATCTTTTCCGGCAAACAGCCGCGCCGCTTCGACGGCCTGTGCAACGCTACTTTCGTCGTAACGTGCCAGGCCACCTCGGACAGAATGGGGCAGTAGACCCCGCGTTCGCCACGTTCTGATTGTGTGAGCATCCAGTTCAACGCCTTGGTCGGCGAGGCGGGCATCAAATACGTCCTTGGTCAGGAGCGTATCGTCATCAATGATCGAAGTCGCGGTTCTCATGACTGTCCGCGATACGGCAATTGAGTTAACCGATCGAAAACGCTCGTTAAAGGTAAGGGCGGTTTTCTTCACCAAAGCGACGAAAGAGGTTGATGGGCGACGCTGTCCCTATACTGCTCGGATTGTTCTCGGCGCTGACCTTGGCGATTGCGAATGTTGCGGTGAAGCGCGGCGGCGACATTCTGATGAGCCGTGTCGGGCTTTCGACAACGGCTGCCGTCCTTATGGCTCCCGCCGCTTTCTTTGTGCCGTTGCCAACCGCCGAGATCTGGCTGGCGCTGGGGTTCGGCTTGCTTGCTCATTTTTTCTACCAGTCGGTGATGATCCGGTCGTTGCACAGGGCAGACCTGACTCTGGTGTTTCCGATCATGCGCGGTTTGGCACCACTCCTGACAGCAGCTGGCGCTTTCCTTCTTCTGGACGAACACTTATCGCCCGTTGCCGTGCTTGGACTGGTCATCGCGACCGCGGCGGTGATGAGCTTCGCGCTGCCGCCCAGGGGGTCCACGTTTCGGCGCCATCCCGACCGGGTTGCCCTCGGTTATGCGTTCCTGACATCGGTCGGTGTGGCGCTTTATACAGTGGCCGACGCGGCGGGTGTGCGCGCCGGGGCCGATCCGTTCTCCTACATTGTCTGGCTGTTCATGCTGGACTGGGTTGGCGTCACGGCCGTCGCTGTCGTCGCACGGAGACGAACGCTGTTTCGGGATTATGCGGTCCAATTTCGCCACGGCACGACGGGGGGTGTAATGGCCATTCTGTCCTATGGCACAGCACTTTATGCCTTATCGCTCGCGCCGGCGGCGACGATCTCGGCGTTACGGGAGACGGGCATTGTCTTTGCCGCAATTATTGGCTGGCTGTTCCTGAAAGAAGGGTTCGGCCTACGCCGGACATTGGCAGCGTGCGCGGTCGTGGCGGGGCTTGTCCTTATGCAACTGGGCTAGGGAAATTTTCGCGCTGGCATGGCCCGTGCTACCGGCGACACTATGAAACTGCTGCGCCATCTGACCGGGTACCTGCCCGTGAACATCGCCAATGGCCTCGCGGCGTTTGGCGGCGTGTACGTGTTTACCCGGCTCCTGCCGGCCGATGAGTATGGCCGGTATGCGCTGATGGTGTCGGCCATGGCACTCATCCATACGCTTTGCCTGACATGGGCCGAGGCTAGCGTTTATCGCTTCACCGCGCGGGCGAAGGAGGCGGGTGCTCTGCCAGCTCACCACAGGCGTGCGCTGCGTCTGATCGGTGCGTCCCTTCTTGCCGCATGGGGCGCAACGGCATTGGTCTGGGTGTTCGTTCGCGACCTTCATGGCTATGCGGCGATTCTGCCCTGGATTGCTGTGTTGCTGCCGCTCAACACGGTTGTGCAGACTGCGCTGGAGAGCCACCGGGCAGGCCAACGTGTACGGCGGTATGCGCTTGTGGAGACGTTCCGCGTCCTCGGCGGATTCTTACTCGGCGCTGTCATCGCCTGGCAGTCGGGGCTTGGCGCAGCCGCACCCTTTGCCGGCATGGCCGCGGCGGCGCTCGTCGCAGCCTTGAGCGAAGGGCTATGGCTGCGCGGCGCAGCAGCGGGGGAAAGCGCACCGACTGATCCGCCAAAGGCCTGGTTGGCCTACGGATTGCCCATAGCCGCAGCACTCGTCCTCGATCTGGTCCTGTCGGCGTCCGACCGGTTTCTCATCGCCCTCTTCATCAATGAGGCCGCTGTAGGAGCCTATGCGGCGGGATACGGGGTTGCAGACAAGACGGTATTGATGATTTGCGCATGGGCGGCCATGGCTGGATCACCGCTCGTCATGGCGGCTTATGAACACGGCGGGCCGGACGCAGCGGCGCAGGAAGCGCGGGGCCTGCTCACAACATTCCTTCTCGTGGCGGCCCCTGCCGCAGCCGGGCTCGCCCTGGTTGCTGAGCCGCTCTCGGAAGCAATGATCGGCGAAGACCTGCGCGCACAGGCTGCTCTGATCATACCTTGGATCGCCTTTGCGGGCCTGCTCAACGGATTCATGATTCACTATTTCTCTGAGGCCTTTCAACTGGCCCGAAAGACAGCCCTGCGCGCGGTCCTGGTGTCGGTTCCGGCGGGGCTGAATGTGGTGCTCAACATTATCTTGCTCCCCCAACTCGGCGTCATGGGTGCCGTCTACGCCACAGTTGCCAGCTATGCCGTCGGTTGCGGGCTGCTGGCAGCGGTCGGACGCCGGTTTGTGCGGTTCCCGTTGGCACCGGTTGAAGTCCTGAAAACCGGATTGGCGTGCCTTTCCATGTGGCCGGTCATCCACCTGCTACCAGACCTCGGCGGCTGGCTGGAGCTCATCGTGAAGGCTGTGGCAGGCGCGGCGACCTATGGCGGGGCCGCCTTGCTGCTTAATGCTGGTGGCGCGCGCCGCTTCGTGGCAGACAGGCTACAGTCATCCAAACAGGACGCAGCCGCGTAAACTATCGCATGGCAGATACAAAATCAGGCGCGGCCACGGCCGCCGATAAAGCTGGCAGTCTTTGGGGCGAAGTCGGCCCGGCGATTGCTTTTGTAGTGATCTATAATGTGATGCTGCGTCTTCCCTCCGGCGACGGCTTGTTCACCAGCGATACAGCCCTGTACTGGGCGACCGGTGTCTTAATGGTCGCAACTGGCGCTGTGATTGCCATGAAGTTGCTGCGCGGGGAAAAGGTTCCTCCCTTCCTGCTGATTTCGTCTGCCGTTATCGGCGTATTCGGGGCCGTGGGCATCCTGTGGCAATCCAAGACGTTCCTGTTTGTGAAGCCAACGATTGTGAATCTGCTGTACGCGGCAGTGATTTTCGGCGGCTTGGCCGTGGGACGGAACATCTGGAAAATGCTGTTCAAGAACGTCTTCGACCTCCCGGATTTTGCCTGGCGGACGCTGGCCATACGGTGGGGCCTGTTTTTCGTGGGCATGGCGATCTGGAACGAATTTCTTTGGCGAAATTTCTCAGAGGCCACATGGGCGAACTGGAAGCTCGGTAACTTTGCCATCGTGCTGATCTTCGGTGCGCTGAATACGCCCTACACGCTCAAGCACCTGCAAGATAGCGACGAGAAGCCCGCCGCGGCGGAATAAGCCACCCAAAGGTTTACCGCGTGAGGCCGTCAGTCCCCGGCGGGTTGGTAAAGGGCGCAAAACCGGAGCGATTGCGCGTTTCAGCATAGTGCGTTAGCGCCCAGACCACAGTGGGAAAAGCAAGGTCGCGCCAGGGAATCTCAGACCAGTCAAATAGTCCGACCGCTTCGCTTTCCGGCCCTGCTGCGATGCCTGAGGTCAGCTTGGCGCGGAACATCACCTGTACCTGACCGATGCGCGCCACCGAATACATCGCGAGAACGTGATCAATCTCTATCGTAGCTTCAGCTTCTTCGCGGGCTTCGCGAGCGGCCGCTTCCTCGACCGTCTCTCCGAGCTCCATGAAGCCCGCTGGGAGGGTCCAGAAGCCTTTTCTGGGCTCAATTGCCCGTTTACAGAGCAGTATCTTGCCTTCAGAAACAACAACAGATCCGGCGACGATCTTGGGATTTTGATAGTCGACAAAGTCACAATGTCGGCAAACGCTCCGTTCCCGGTCGTCTCCGGGGGGAATGCGCAGGTCGAATATCGGCTGAAGGTTGTCTGTCATATCTTCTTCAACCTATCGCGTTATGCGTAAAGTGGGTTGATCAGGGTACGGCGGTTGCACGCCAAGCTCGATAGTCGCCAAGTAGACCGCTACGGGGCCGATGGGAAGAGGACGACGAAGTAATGTCGCAAACTGACGAAAACGCAGGCGTATTCACGCTCAATGCATCACCGAGCCACCTGTTGCACAGGGCTCAACAATTCGCCGCGCTGCAATCTGCGTCTGCGCTACAGGCGGCCGGAATCACGCTGCGCCAATTCTCCGTGCTCGCAGCTGTGTCTGAGAATGAAGGCGGGAGCCAATCAAACCTCGTTGATGAGACGGGTATTGATCGGTCCACGCTCGCAGACATGGTCGCGCGGATGGAAACAGCCGGTCACATCCGGCGCGCTCAGTCCAAGGAAGATGGCCGGGCAAAGGCCGTGTT
>JBCBWQ010000084.1:6459-10465 GCA_039817025.1 Pseudomonadota bacterium
CTCACCGCTAAGGGGAAGCGTGCGCTCGCTGCCGCCGCACCGGCTGTGCAGGATGCGGATGAGCAGCTTCTTTCTACCCTGCCCCGCAATCGCCGCAGCTCGTTTCTGTCGATCCTTGCTGCCCTGACAAATGCGTCCGACCGCGAGGTCTTGAACCTTGAGGCCGATGACGACGGCACCAAGCAGAAGATCAAGCCGGAAAAACCGAAAGCAGAAAAACCTGCAAAGGTCGCCAAAGCGAAATCGGCAGATGGCAAAAAGAAGAAAGCCGACAAGCCAAAAGCGAAAACGGCGGCTAAGCCGAAAGCGGCGAAGAAGTCCGGCAGCAAGAAAAAGAAGAAGTAGAGCGCGAACGCGTCAGCTTGCTTGGTTTTCAGCAAGCGCGACGAGGATGTCTTCGACACGGTCAGGGGTCAGCACGCCGCGAATATGCAGTGTGATGGTGCCTGACGTATCGATGACAAAAGTCTCGGGCACGCCGGTGAGGCCAAAGTCCAGACCGCCCTGGCCGTCTGGATCGTGAAACTTGCGCGCAAAAGGGTCGCCGAGGCGAGCCAGGAAATCAGCGCCATTGGCCTTGCTGTCCTTGTAAAGCACGCCATAGACCTGCCCGGGAGCACGGGTTGAAAGCTCGGTGAGCAGAGGGTGCTCTGCTTCACATGGTGCGCACCAGCTAGCATAGAGATTGACAGCGATCGCGCGCTCACGCGGTTCAGAGAAGGTGATGGCTTCACCGCCATCCAGCGCTTGAAACGTCATCGTCGGCGCGGCACGGGAGATACGCTCAAATCCCGCGCGTTCGCCATCTGCCAGTTGCCGGCCCACAAGCACGGCAAGGCCAGCCAGCAGCACGATCGGTATGGCCAGCAGCCAGCGGCTCACGGCTCGTGCTCATCTTCTTCAATCGCCGCCTCCAGTTTGGACCGCGCGGCGCTGGCGCGGGCGAGGATGGCAGCAGCGACTCCCAAAAGGACAAGGGCGGTGAACGCATAGGCCGCCCAGATAAAGGGCGCGGTGTCGTCAAAAGCGGGGATCACGCAGCGGCCATCCTGCGCATGATGATGGCATCTGTCCGGCGGGCGCGGACTTCGGCGCGCATGGAAACCAGCACAAGCGCGCCGAACAGCAATGAGTGTCCGAGCGCGCCGAGCAGAAGCGGCACGAGATACTCGGCCGGCATGGCCGGCCCATCGAGGCGAAGGACAGAGGCGTCCTGGTGCAGGCTGGCCCAGATATCGACGGAGAACTTGATGAGCGGCACATTGATCGCGCCAACCATAGCGAGAATCGCGCCGGCGCGCGCGGCCTTTTGGCGCGTATCCATCGCCGCGCGCAGGGCCATGTATCCGAGATACAGGAAAAACATGACCAGCACGGAGACCATGCGCGCATCATCCCATTGGAACCAGGTGCCCCAGGTCGGCTTGCCCCATATTGAACCGGTAGCGAGACAGATCGCCGTATAAGCTGCGCCGAGCGGTGCGATGGCCTTCGCTGCGATGTCGGCGAGTTCATGGCGCCAGACGAACCAGACGAGGCTCGCAATGGCCATCCCCATATAACCCGCCATGGACAACCATGCGGCGGGCACGTGGATGAACATGATCCGCGCGGAATCACCCTGGTAGAGCTCAGGCCGCACAACATAAAGCCCCTGCCAGACGCTGTAGGCGACCAGCAAGAGTCCGATGGCGGCGAAGGCCGGCACCAGTGGGCGGGAAAACGCCATGAACCGGTGCGGGTTTGCAAATGCGGACAGAACAGCCATGGCGTGTGCTAAGCCCTAGTCCACGGCGAGACGCAAGGCCGACGCTGCGCCAAATGGGGCGACTGCGAGCGCAAACAGCGTGGTCGCAGACAAGAACAGGAGATTGATCATTCGGTCGGCTCCTTCGCCTTGCAGCGCCATGGCTCCAAACAGCGCCGTTGGCACGTAAAATGGCAGGGCTATGAGCGCGATCAAGAGCCCGCCGCGCCGCACCGTTGCGCTGAGCGCAGCCCCGAACCCGCCCCAGAGGAAAAATGCAAGGCCGCCGAGGCCGTAAAGCGCAGCGGCGGGAAGGACGTTCTCTGCTGGCACTTGCAGCGCAAAGCCAAGCAGCGGCGAAATGAGCGCCAGAGGCAGGCCGGAGACGAGCCAATGCGCCAGCGTCTTGGCCAGCGCCACTCCGGCCAGCGGCACATCGGCCTGCGCCCAGAGATCGAGCGCGCCGTCTTCAAGGTCTGCCTGATAAAGCCGTTCCATCGTTACGAGCGAGGCGAGCGCGAGCGCAACCCACAGCACACCGCCGCCTATCCCTGCGAGGATTTCAGGCTCCGCGCCGACACCGAATGGGACCAGCATCGCAGCGCCCGCAAAGAAGCTCGCCGGCAGGATCGCCCCTGCGCCGCCCGCCCAGGCTTCGCGAAGGGCCTGTACGAAAGCTGAAGTCAGAGGCGCGCTATCCATTCAATGCAGCCTTTCGCCACTGAACCAAACCAAGGCTGACGACGAACAAGACTGCAGGGATAGCGCCTTCCCAGCCCGCGCTACCGCGCTGCCATCCTGCGATGTACATCGCAGCAAATCCCGTGACAGCCGCAACCACCACCCAAACGCCGAGCTCAATCCACCTCACAGCAACACCTCCCGCGTTGCCTCAAAGCCAGCCTCGCCATGAATCGCAGCGACGACGGCTCCGCCCTCGCTTCGGTGCTCGGCAATCAGATCCCGCACAAGCGTCCGGCCCGCATCATCGAGCGCAGAAAAGGGTTCGTCCAGCAGCCAGAGCGGACGGTCCACGAGGAGAAGCCGCCCCAGCGCTGAGCGCCGACGCTGGCCGGCCGACAGCATCTGCGCAGGCACAGATTTCGGGCGGTCGAGGCCCATGCGCTGCACCGCGGCCTGAGCCCCTGTCCCACCCCAGGCTTTTTCCCAGAGTTTGAGGTGTGAAAGCGGGGTTTCATGGGGTTTCAGGCCCTCTCGGTGGCCGAACCAATGGTGCGGAACACTGCGTTCAACGGTTCCGGCACCCGCTTGAGTGAGGCCGGCAAGAATGCGCAAGAGGGTCGTCTTCCCTGCCCCATTGGCTCCGCGAAGGACAATGGCCTCGCCTTCACGCGCCTCAAACGTCACACCGGTGAACAAAATCCGCGCACCGCGTGCTGCGGCGAGGCCACTCGCGGTCAAAAGCGGCCGGCTCAATTGGAGGCCCCTGCGACCACAGCGGCGCGCGCTTCGAATTGCGGTTTTTGCGCCGCAGCGATATGACAAACCCAGAAAATCACAATAACGCCAGAGGTCCTCGCCCATGCCGTCTCTCGACAGCTTCAAGTCCCGCCGCACGCTCACCGTCGGCGACAAGTCCTACGTCTATTACTCGCTTGAAGCGGCAAGTGAAAATGGGCTTGGCGATGTGTCGCGCCTACCGGCATCGCTTAAAGTCCTGCTGGAGAACATGTTGCGCCACGAAGACGGCAAAACGGTCACCAAGGACGATATCGTCGCGTTCAAGGACTGGCTGGATCATAAGGGCACCGAAGCCCACGAGATCGCCTATCGACCGGCCCGCGTCCTGATGCAGGATTTTACCGGCGTTCCCGCTGTTGTTGATCTTGCGGCCATGCGCGACGCGGCGAAGAACCTTGGCGGCGATGCCGAGGCGATCAACCCGCAGGTGCCGGTCGATCTCGTTATCGACCACTCCGTCATGGTCGACCATTTTGCCGGCCCCGATAGCTTTGTGAAAAACGTTGAGCGCGAATATGAGCGCAATGGGGAGCGGTACGAATTCCTGCGCTGGGGTTCAAACGCGTTCAAGAACTTCCGCGTGGTTCCTCCCGGCACAGGCATCTGCCACCAGGTGAACCTTGAATATCTCGGCCAGACCGTCTGGACCAAGGAAGAAGACGGCGAGACCATCGCTTACTTCGATACCTGCGTGGGCACCGATAGCCACACCACCATGATCAACGGTCTTTCGGTTCTCGGCTGGGGAGTCGGCGGTATTGAGGCTGAGGCCGCCAT
>JBCBWQ010000084.1:10475-10713 GCA_039817025.1 Pseudomonadota bacterium
GATGATCCGAGTGGTGTTCGGCTTCAAGGTTACCGGCAAGCTGCCTGAAGGCGCCACGGCAACAGACCTCGTGCTAACCGTGACCAAGATGATGCGCGACAAGGGCGTCGTCGCCAAATTCACCGAGTTCTTCGGCCCCGGCCTGGCCAATCTCACTCTGGAAGATCAGGCAACGCTGGCCAATATGTCGCCAGAGTTTGGCTCAACCTGCGCGTTCTTCCCGGTTGACCAGGAAACG
>JBCBWQ010000085.1:0-10653 GCA_039817025.1 Pseudomonadota bacterium
TCCAGGTCTCTGGCTGGAGGCTCTGCATCGGCCTTGTCGCTCTCAGCGTAGGTATCCCATTTGCGTTTATATTCGACGGCCCTGGCCCATGCCTGGCGATATCCAGCCAAGTTGCCCATGCGCGAATAGGATGCCTACGCTGAGAGCGACAAGGCCGATGCAGAGCCTCCAGCCAGAGACCTGGAGCTCGATACGCTATCCGGTGTGCTGTCAGGAGACATCCTCGTGCATATGCACTGCTACCGCGCTGACGAGATGGCCCTAATCCTCGATATGGGGCGTGAGTTTGGGTACTCGGTCGCCTCGTTCCACCACGCTGTCGAGAGCTACAAGATTGCAGACCTGCTCGCCGAAGCCGGGACATGCTCATCCATGTGGGCCGACTGGTGGGGCTTCAAAATGGAAGCCTATGACGGCGTTCGCGAGAACATTCCGATGGTCCATGCCGCTGGCGCGTGTGCCATCGTACACTCGGACAGCGACATCGGCATTCAACGCTTAAATCAGGAGGCTGCGAAAGCCCGGGCGGACGCCGCGAAAATCGGACTGGAAGTATCGAAAGCCGACGCCTGGACGTGGCTGTCTGCAAACCCTGCGAAATCGCTTGGTATTTTTGATCAGACAGGCTCACTTGAAAGCGGAAAAAATGCCGACGTGGTCGTATGGTCAGCCGACCCCTTTAGCGTCTATGCGAAGGCCGAAAAGGTCTACATCGACGGCGCACTCATGTACGACATTGATGACCCAGCGCTTCTGCCAGTCATGGATTTTGAACTCGGTCATCCCGGCGAAGGAGACGTGAAATGATCAGGACGCTGTTATCGTCTGCCGCAGTACTCGCGCTCGCCGGCGCTGCAACGTCGCAAGATTACGCTATTGTCGGCGGTAAGGTCTGGACTGGCTCTGAGGCCGGCACCATCGAGAATGGCGCAGTCATAATTGATGGCGGTGTCGTTTCATTTGTTGGTCCGGCAGATAATGCCGAGATAGGCGGCCTGAGAACCATAGATGCTTCAGGCAAGTGGGTGACGCCGGGAATTATCTCGGCGTACTCCCGCGTGGGACTGGCCGAAGTATCCGCTGAGGATTCGACCAATGATACTGGTGCTGCGACCACGGTATACAACGCGGCTCTGGATGCTTCAGATGGCTTTAACCCAGCCGCCGCAAGTGTCGCTGTTACACGCATCGAGGGCGTCACCCGAATTGCCGGCGCTCCAGCAGCAACGACGAGCCCGTTCGCTGGACAGGGCTTCATCGCAGATACCTCCGGCAACCCAAACAGCGTAACGGCACCTAAGGCATTCATGCATGTCGCGCTAAATGAGTCCGGCGCTGCACTCGCGGGCGGGTCTCGGCCTGCGCTGTGGACCCTATTCCGTTCAGCACTCGCCGACTCCCGGATGTTCCCCTCTCGCTACCAGGCACACAAAGAGGGTGGCGATGCCCTCAATCGAATAGATGCGGAAGCCTTTGCCCCGGCAGCGCGCGGTGACCAGCTAATCCTTGTGTCTGCAAGCCGGGCAAGTGACCTTCTCAAGGTCATTGAAATTGCCCAGGCACGCCCGGAACTGGATGTCGCCATCGTCGGTGCCGAAGAAGGGTGGACCGTGGCCAGCGAGCTTGCCGATGCTGGAATCCCCGTCATCGTCGACCCGTTCAGAAACCTGCCAGAACGCTTTGAGCAGCTCGGGGCCTCCCAACGCAACGCTGAGCGCCTCGTCGCGGCGGGTGTAGAAACAGCCTTCGCCCACCTCGGGGATAGCAGTCATCAATCGCGTCTTGTTCTACAGTCTGCAGGGAATGCCGTTGCCAATGGAGTCGATCACGATGCTGCGCTTGCCGCCATTACTGCGGCTCCTGCGAGGATCTTCGGTCTCGATGACCACGGCACACTCGAAGAAGGTAAAGTCGCCGATATTGTGATCTGGGATGGAGATCCGCTGGAGGTATCCTCAAGCCCGGACGCGGTGATCATTAATGGAGCGGAAACGTCCCTTGAGACCAGACAAACCAAGTTGCGGAACCGCTATCTTGGGTTGGCGGCGGACGATAAGCCGTACGCTTACCGGAAGCCTTAGGGCGCTCCCTGAAATCCCGGAACGTCATCAAGCGGCTTCTTCTCGCGGTCAAAGCCGATCGTGAGGAGCAGCGATGATGCGACAAATATAGACGAATAGGTACCGATGACGACGCCCCAAATCAGGGCAAAGCTCATCCCACGAAGGACCGGTCCGCCGAGGAAGAAAATTGCCATCAGTGCCAGAAGCGTCGTTCCCGACGTAAGCAACGTGCGCGACAGCGTCCCATTGAGAGCGAGGTCGATCAGCTCCGCTGCTGGCATCTTCTTGTATTTTCGCATCTCCTCGCGCACGCGGTCGAACACCACAACTGTGTCGTTCATCGAGTAACCGATGATCGTCAGTAGCGCCGCAATGGTGGTTAGGTTGAATTCAAACTGCGTCAGCGCAAACATGCCTATCGTGAGGATCACGTCGTGCACGAGCGCGGCAACTGCTCCGAGCGAAAACTGCCACTCGAACCGAAACCAGATGTAAACAAGCATCAGCGCCAGTGCGACGCCCAAAGCTGTTAAGCCGGTGCGCAGCAATTCGCCGGAGACTTTCGGGCCGACGGCCGCGCTCGACAAAGGCTCGCCGACGCTCGGCAAGCTTTCCGCCAATGCATCCCGCACGCGATTGTTCGCATTCTGTTGCGCAGCCTCTGCGTTCTCATCGCCCACAGCTTCCGCTTTGAATCGTATGACAATGATGTCGGACGCCCCTGCTCCAGTGCCCCGTGCAGTGTTCACCTGAAGACTGGCGATGCCGGGCAACTCACCAACGACACTTCGCACGTCCTCGACGTTCACATCTTCCGGCTGAGCAATCTCAATTACCGATCCGCCAGCAAAGTCGATTCCGAAATTTAGGCCCCGTGTCGCGACGAGTGCAATCGATGCAATAATCAACACCACCGAGAGAAAAAAAGCAGGCCAACGCAGATGCATAAACCTGACGTTCGTTTTCTCAGGAACCAATTTCATAAACATGGTGCGTCTCCTAGATCGGCAGCTTTTTGGGCTTTGCGGCCCGCAACCACGTCGCCGTGAACCAACGCGTGACGACGAAGGCCGTGAAGACGGAGGTCAGAATGCCGATCGCCAGCGTTACGGCGAACCCTTTCACTGGCCCAGAACCGAGCATGTAGAGAATGGCTGCTGCGATGAATGTTGTGATGTTCGCATCCAGAATGGTGGAGAGCGCTTTCTCATAGCCGACGGAAATCGCTGTCGCAGGAGATCGGCCTGCAGCGCGCTCCTCGCGTATACGTTCAAACACCAGGACATTTGCATCCACCGCCATACCAATTGTCAGAATGATTCCCGCAATTCCGGGCAAGGTCAGTGTTGCGCCCATGCCCGAAAGCGCGCCCAGTATCAGCATGATGTTGGCAGAAAGCGATGTAACCGCGAAACCACCAATCAAACCGTAGGCCAAGATCATGAAGACTGCCACAAGCGCCAAACCGATGATTGAGGCGGTTGTCCCAGCGCGGATCGAGTCTTCGCCCAAGCCCGCCCCAACGGTTCTTTCTTCAATGAATTCCAGCTTTGCCGGCAGTTCGCCTGCCTCGATGATGGCGGAAAGGTCTTGTGCTTCTTCGAGCGAAAAGTTGCCTGTAATCCGGCCGGAACCACCCATGATCGCGCTCTGGATGACAGGCGCTGAAATAATCCGGTCGTCGAGGACAATCGCGAAGCGTTCTCCAATATTCGCTGCACTGGCCCGGCCAAACCGCTGCGCTCCAGCACCGTTTAGACGAAAGTTAATTTGCGGACGGTTACCCTCGTCATAACCCTGCGATGCAGAGGCAACATCCGCACCAGTAACGATGGGCGTATTCTCAATCAGCAGGGTTTCGCCGTCGCCGCTCACTAACCGAAAACCGGGCTTCGCAACGCCGCGCTGGGCAGCCGCGATCGCCGACGGACTATCGTCGACAAGGTTGAACGTCATGCGCCCGCCCTGACTAAGAATGTCTTTCAAACGGGTTGGATCGGGTTCGCCTGGTGCCTCCAGGACTATTCGATCCACGCCTTGGGGCGTGACGGCGATTTCTGTAACGCCATCGGGATCGATCCGGCGGCGCACGATCTCCATCGTCTTGCGCTGCGCATCCTTGGCCAGGGCCTCTCGTGCAGCCGGTGAAACGCTGATTTCGATCCGTGTGTCACTGACACGGTCTATCTGAAACGTTCGCTGTCCACCGATTGCGCCCGCCACCGTCGGATTGATACGGCGAAGGCGGTCTAGTGCTTCGCCCATTTGTTCCCGCTCTAATAGCTCGATTGGAAGAACTGAGCCTTCAAGCTCAGGCGGGCTCCGTTTGACAACGGGATTTCGGTTCAATTCTGCAACCAGGTCCGCAAGAAACACCTCGAGGCGGTTTGCGACGACCTCGTCCGGATCTAGTTGCATCAGTAGATAGACGCCGCCTTGCAGGTCGAGACCAAGATTTACCTTGCTGCTCGGCAGGAAGCCCGGCCACCACGCGTTTTGTGCGGCATCCACCTCTTCCCGATACTCCGCCATTGCCTCGGGTGTTTCGATGGCTGGCCGGCGCGGCTCGATCCCAAGATCGGCGTCAGCAAACAAATTCGGAGAAGCCGCAAATGCACCCCAGATCAGGACGCCGAGAATCATTGCAACTTTCCATGCGGGGAACTGCAGCATTTGACGACCTGACGTTAGCTAGGCTTGGAATCGTTCGCAGCGACGGGCTGACCCTTGCCCCGAACATCGGCAATCATGCCTTTTACAACGCGAACACGAATGCCATCGGCAAGTTCAACCGTGAGCTCAGCGTCTGCCACTTTCGTAACTTTTGCGATCAAGCCCCCGCTGGTCACGATCGTATCCCCACGAGAAACGCCGTCGACCATGTCTCTATGCTGCTTTTGTCTACGTTGCTGCGGGCGGATCAGCAGGAAGTAGAAGATCACCAGTAGCGCAACTGGAAAAAGAAGACTGGACAGCAGACTTGGGCCAGCGGGCGCTTCCTGAGCAAAGGCGGGGCTAGCGATGAAGAATGCGCTGAAAAGCAAAATACCGTGGCGCAAAGGGCGCTGCATACCGTCAGTCATAGAATTGGGCCTTGAATGAAGGATTGATCGTCCGCGTATAACTGTGGCCGTTGACCTTGGCAAACAAGCCTCTGCAGCGTCACAGAGAAACAGATATTCCCGGTGTGAGCGGCGTTACAGGCCCCGTTAGGGGCACGTCCTGCCTGTCCCCATCGCCACCAATACGCGCCGCGGTTATGTCCGCGCCGTGTTGAATAGGGGCAACGATAACGCCACCGGGTGCCAGTTGTGCCGTTAACGAATCCGGTACTGCGGCAATCGTACCCGTGAGCAAAATTCGATCGAAAGTGGTTGCCGATCCAGGCCACCCTTTCAATCCATCTGTCTGTTTGACCTCGACGTTGTCTGAACCTGTCGCCGCAAATCGAGTTGTCATATCCCTGACGAGGGCTTGATGGCGTTCGGTTACGCGAACATCCCCGCACAGCCGCTGGAGCAGCGCTACGATATAACCCGATCCGCCCCCCACCACGAGAACGCTCTGCCCATCAGTCTTCACGTCCAAGAGCTGCAGAAGCCGTCCGACATCGCTCGGCCTCAGTGCGGTTTGTCCACAGGGAATTGGCAAGCAGACATCCTCAAAGGCAAGCCCCCTCAGCGACGAATCAAAGAACTGGGATCGGTCGACTATCTCCATTGCCCCCAAGACGCGCTCATCTCGGATGCCGGCTTTTCGCAGCGACAAGATGAGACGCGCAGACCGGAACGGATCGTCAGCTACCCCTGCCATGCATCCCGCATGGTCTCGAGAAACTCATCATGGGTTAGATCGACGTGCAGAGGCGTTACAGATACGCGTCCCTCATAGATTGCCCGGAGATCTGTCCCCTCAGGCGGATCAGAAAGCTTTCCGCGATATCCAATCCAGAAATAGTCGTTTCCTCGCAAGTCTTCGCGCTTATCCGTGTGAATGATGGTTTCGTCGCGAAATCCCTGCCGCGTCATTTCAATGCCGATCACTTCATCGGGTTCGCGATCCGGAAAATTGACGTTGATGACGACATCGTCTGGCCAACCGTGATCGATGATAGGGCGAATGGTCTTCGCACCCCAGGCCCGTGATGTTTCCCAAGGCAAAGATCCGCGAGCCCGAAAATTCTGCGCCTGGCTGAGCGCGATCGAGGGAATGCCGAGCTGCATCCCAAACATGGCTGCTGCAATTGTCCCGGAAAAACTCGTGTCCTCAGCAATGTTTTGACCGCGATTGACGCCTGAAAGGATTAAGTCGGGCCGCTCGTCCATGAGGTCTTCCAGTGCCAGCAGGACGCAATCTGACGGCGTTCCGGCAACGGCCCAAACCTTGTCGCGCACAGACCGCGTCCGCACCGGCTGGGTCAGCGTAATCGCCCGGGATTGACCGGATTGCTCAATCTCCGGTGCGGCGATCCAAACATCATCGGTAAGTTCGCGAGCGATGCTTTCCAGTACGGATAGGCCGGGCGCATGTATGCCATCATCATTGGTGAGGAGAATCCTCATCGTATCACCTCAACGCCGCCCATGTAGCCAACGAGCGCGTCGGGGACGCTGATCGAGCCGTCTTCCTGCTGGTAGTTTTCAAGAACCGCCACTAGGGCACGACCGACGGCTAGACCCGACCCGTTCAGTGTGTGTACGAATTCGGGCTTTGTCCCGGCCTCCGGGCGATAGCGGGCGTCCATGCGCCGCGCCTGAAAGTCACCGCAGTAGGAGCAGGAGGAAATCTCGCGATAGGTCCCCTGCGAAGGCAACCAGACTTCAAGATCATACGTCTTACGCGCGCCAGCCCCCATATCACCGACACAGAGAGCCATCTTGCGATAGGGGAGCTCAAGACGTTTCAGCACGTCTTCGGCACATCCCGTCATGCGTTCGAGTTCCTCCAGGCCGTTCGTCTCATTGGCCACGACAGACACGAGCTCAACCTTATTAAATTGGTGCAGCCGGATCATGCCCTTCGTGTCCCGGCCAGCACTGCCGGCTTCAGAACGAAAGCAGGGCGTGTGCGCGGTATACCGGCGCGGCAGGTGATCCGCCTCAAGGATGCTTTCGCGGACGATGTTTGTGAGCGAAATTTCAGAGGTCGCGATCAACCAATGTCCGCTGGTTGTTTGGAACGAATCTTCGCCGAACTTTGGCAACTGACCTGTTCCGAACATCGCTTCGGGGCGGACCAGATATGGCGGCGACACCTCCGTATACCCATGCGGGCCTGTCTGAAGGTCCAGCATAAAGGCCGATAGCGCGCGTTCTAGACGTGCGATCCCGCCGGACAGAAGCACGAAGCGCGCACCAGACATTTTGGCTGCAGTCTCAAAGTCGATCTGACCCAGGGCTTCACCAAGATCGTCGTGGGCTTTGGGCTCGAAATCGAAATCGCGCGGCTCACCCCAGCGGCTCACCTCAACGTTGCCGTCCTCGTCTGCGCCGTCTGGCACATCAGCCATCGGAAGGTTCGGTAGCCCGTATAAGATGCCGTCCAATGCTTTTCGGGCAGAATCCTCCTGTTCGCCGGCGGACTCGATGGTTTCCTTGGCTTTGGCCACTTCGGCGCGAAGGCGCTCGAACTCCACCTCATCGCCAGATGCCTTGGCTTTGCCAATCAGCTTGGAATTAGTATTTCGCGCAGCCTCCGCCTCCTGCTTGTCGGAGACCGCTTGGCGCAGGTCAGCATCATGCTTGAGGATATCGTCAACGACCGCGCCCAGGTCGGGCGAACGGCGGTTCCACGCTTTGCGAAAGTCTTCCGGATTGTCGCGAATGGCGCGGATGTCGAACATTGTGGGACCTCGATGGCACTTTCGTGCACCGTCTAAGCCGCGCCGCGCGTAATGTCAGCCCTACTCTGCCGCTGCTCGTTCGGCGTCCTCGCGGGCGCGGCCTCGCTCAATCAAAACAACGCACCAAATGCTCGCCTCATAAAGGAGCATGACAGGGACAGTCAGGAGCACCTGGGACACCACATCCGGCGGCGTAAAAAATGCCGCAAAGGCCAGAATACCGACCAGCGCATATTTGCGGCCGGCTTTGAGTGAGTCAGAGCCAACCACGCCAATCATTCCCAGCAACGTCAGAATCACTGGGAGCTGAAAAGACAGCCCGAACGCTAGCATCAGGGCCATCACAAGGGAGAGATAGGCCGCAACACTGGGCAAATGCTGGATCGCGACTGCTCCCGTCTCGACCTGTTCCTGGCCAAGTGCAAACCGCGCCACCATTGGGATCATTACGAAATAGACAAAGCTTGCACCAGCAGCGAACAAGACGGGCGCGGCCACCAGGAACGGAGCCAGCGCACCGCGCTCATTCTTGTAAAGCCCCGGCGCGACAAAGGCGTAAACCTGATAGGCGATAAACGGAAACGCGATAAACAAACCGCCAAACAGCGCCAGTTTCAGCTTCGCGAAGAAAAATTCGAGCGGTCCGAGATAGATAAACTCCAGAGGCGGAGCGCCTTCGCCGCGCAAGTCTACGGAGGCCTCCACATAAGGCTGAACCAGTACGTTATAGATTGGTGCGGCGAACGCGAAACACACCGCAGCCGCAACGCTGAGCGCAAGTAGCGCCCAGATCAGCCTGGACCGAAGCTCAGTCAGGTGATCGAGCAAGGGGGCCGATGATGCAGAGACATCATCGTCTTCGATTTCTGGTTTGTGGGCATCTGGAAGATCGCCCATCACGCAGCGCCTTCTTCTGGCGTTTGTGCCGAAGGCGGTTTCGCCGATTTATCCGCAGCCGGCTCCTCCGGCGAGGGCGGCGGGTGTTTCCGCATCACGGCGGAGTTTATGTCCTGTTCGGCAGCTTTGAGATCGTCGGCAGCTTTGGCAACGGCATTGTCTTTCTTCAAAGCCTCGATTTCCTGCCTCAGCTCTTCGAGTTCAGTCTGACGCGCTATGTCATCAAAGGCGGCTTGGAATTCACGCGCCATGCCGCGCGCTTTTCCGACGAACTGCCCGATTTTGCGCATCATCATTGGCAGGTCCTTCGGACCAACCACGATGAGGGCTGCTACTGCCAAAAGCAGAAATTCCGAGAACCCGAATTGTGGGAGCATGCGACTCCGCGCCTCCCCGCGCTACGAGGACGCTTTTGTCTTGTCTTTTTCAGGCGTCACATCGACGAGGTCATCTTCGTTGACCTCCTTGGTTTCGTCAGAAGCATCGCTGATCCCCTTCCGAAAACTGGTGATGCCTTTTCCAAGATCACCCATGATGCCCGAGATACGTCCCCGCCCGCCGAAAACGAGAAGCGCTACGACGACGAGAAGAACGAGCTGAAGCGGACCTACTGAGCCCATGGGGGCCTCCGATGCTGATTTGCCTCTGCAACATAGAACGTGAGGGGCGTTGGCTCAATCGTCGTCGGCGTCGCTGCCGGTTTCATCCATGAAATCGGTGACAAAATGAGCGTTGTCGCCCGAAACGACCTCATGCCTCCCGACAAAATCTGCTTCCATTGCCCCATCACTGTGCAGGGACTCAGCGAAGTCCTCCGGCATAATTGTGGACAAGAGCCCTTCTGCTTCCAGATCTGCTTTGCCCGGCAGTGCATCAAGGCTTTCTAGGCCGAAATGCTCCATGAAGGCGACCGTCGTTCCGAAGGTCACAGGTCGGCCCGGTGTTTTACGGCGCCCCTTGATCTTCACCCAACCGGCCTCGATCAAGGTGTCGATCACGCCTTTGGACACCGCAACGCCACGCACCGCTTCGATTTCCGCGCGCGTGACCGGTTGGCCATAGGCAACAATGGCAAGGGTTTCCAAGGCAGCTTGTCCGAGGCGTTTGGTTTGCTGGCGCTCCTCGACGAATAGAAAGCTGAGATCTTCAGCCGTCTGAAATCGCCATTTCCCTGCAACCTCAACAAGCGACACGCCGCGATTAGCGTATACCACCTTCAGCTTCATCAACACCTCTGCAGCGTCGATACCCGGCGGAAGGGTCTCCGCGACCTGCTCAGCGCTCAAGGGATGGCCAGCCGCGAACAGCACTGCTTCTGCGCGCCTCAAGGCGTCCGCGAAAACCTCATCAGGCCCTTCGACCGCCCGTAGCGTGTCTGCGGAGCGCTTGTAGGCAAGGTTCAGCTGCTTAACAGCGTCCCGCACCGAGTTGGCGGCATCATTCATATCGGTGCTTTCAGCTGGTTTCATGGCTTAACTCTGCGTCTGGCGCTTGAACTCCGCGCAAGTAGAGCGGCGCAAAATGCACATCCTGCCGCAAATCAATGTCTCCATCCCGCGCCAGCTCCAACGCTGCCGAAAAAACACTCGCCGTTACGGATCGTCGAGGAATACTTGGATCCACGTCGACCATCCGCTGACGCAGCGAGTCAAGGCTTTCCCACTGCTGCACCAGCTTCGCAAAGCCCTTGAGAGAATCGCGGGCACTTTCCAGCGGAAGCACCAATTGCTGCTCAATAACGTGTGGCGCTTCCTTTGTCCTTCGGTCTCGCAGGGCCCCAAACGCCTGCATCATTTCCCAGAGCGAAGCATCAAACTCGACCGTCTTTACAACTTTTGGGCGCTCCGGCTC
>JBCBWQ010000086.1:0-10502 GCA_039817025.1 Pseudomonadota bacterium
GTCTGACGATGGCGCAAAAGGTGTTTCTGCCTTTGTCGTTGAAAAAGACACGCCGGGCCTGTCCTTCGGTGCCAATGAAAAGAAAATGGGCTGGAACTCTCAGCCGACGCGCCAGGTCATTCTCGACGACGTCCGTATCCTTGCGTCCAACCGGATCGGCAATGAAGGCGACGGCTTCAAATTCGCCATGGCCGGACTGGACGGCGGGCGCCTGAACATCGCGGCCTGCTCTCTCGGCGGCGCCCAACGTGCGCTCGACAAGGCCGTCGACTACGCCAAGGAGCGCAAGCAATTTGGCAAGGCCATCGCGGATTTCCAGGCCACGCAATTCAAGCTGGCTGACATGGAAACGGAGCTGCAGGCCGCGCGCATCATGCTCTATGAAGCCGCGACCCGGCTCGACGCCAAGACCCCAGACGCGACCCGCTGGTGCGCCATGGCCAAGCGTTTTGTAACCGACACCGGCTTCAAGGTCGCCAATGATGCTCTGCAGATCTTCGGCGGCTACGGTTACCTGCAGGACTACGGCGTCGAACAGATCGTCCGTGACCTGCGGGTCCACCAGATCCTCGAAGGCACCAATGAGATCATGCGCGTGATTATCTCACGCGATATGCTCCGCTAGACCTCAGGCGTCGTCATCAAACAGGGCCAGCGCGGCCGATGTCATCGCCGCAACCCCCGTCTCAATTGTCGGCTCGGCATCCGGTGCGAACAGTGGTGAGTGCAGCGAGGGCAGGGGCAATGTTGCTTCCAGCGACGCTTCGTATTTCGAAGGCTCAACCGCACCAATCCAGAAGATCAGGCCGGGAATGTCTTCTTCGGTGCGTCCGTACTGGCTAAAGTCCTCGCCGCCCATGACCGGTTCAACCTCGCGCACATTGTCGATGCCAATCTCGCCGCGGATCGCAGCCATGGCCCGCTCTGTCAGGGCGGGATCATTGTATGTGGAGGGCGTGTAATCGGCCTCGGTTGTGATCTCGGGCGGCGGCGCACCGAACGTCTCCGCATGGCCATTCGCGATACGCTTGATGCCATCAATCAGCAGCGCCCGGGTTTCATCATCATAGGACCGAACCGTCAGAAGCAATTCAGCCTCATCTGGAATGATATTGTGCTTTGCGCCCGCCTTGATTGAGCCAACGGTAACAACCGCAGGCGTCTGCGGATTGACGTTACGGGCCACCAGGCTCTGCAGGCTCGTGACGATGTGCGACGCGATAAGGATCGGATCCACGGTCGTATGCGGATACGCCCCATGCCCGCCAGCGCCTTTTACCGTTATGTCCACGCTGTCGACATTCGCCAGCGCCCATCCAGAAGAGTAGGCCACCGTGCCGGACGGCAAGCCTGCCGAAATATGCAGCGCGAGATTGTAGTCCGGTTGCGGAAAACGCTCGAACAGGCCATCCGCGATCATTGCCTGCGCGCCGAGGCCGATCTCCTCTGCTGGCTGCGCGATCATGATCAGCGTGCCAGACCATGTGTCCTTCGCTGTGGCGAGCGCGCGTGCGGTCCCTACCCAGCTCGTCATGTGAACGTCATGGCCGCAGCCATGCATGACCGGGCTATCCACCCCCGTCCAGGTTTGCTGCGTGACGCTTGAGGCAAACGGCAAGCCGGTGTTTTCAGGGATCGGCAGCGCATCCATGTCCGCCCGGATCAGGACCGTGGGGCCCTCGCCATTCTCCAGCACGCCAACAACACCATATCCGCCCGTTTCGCCGAGGACTTCGCCGACATCCGCCTCTGCCTTGCCTTTGACCCAGGCGTCTCCAAGCCCGGTGGAGACATCAAAACCGAGCGCTTCCAGTTCGGCCGCCATATAGGCGGAGCTTTTGACTTCCTTGAAGGACAGTTCCGGATTGGCATGCAGTCCGCGATAGACCGTCATGAGGTCATCCCCCACCGACGGCATCGCTGCGGCTGGCGCGGCGGCATCATCGGCGCTGGAGACACTCGCACACGCTGTCGCGAGGACGAGGCAAGCGACGCTGGCAAATAGACGAGTCATTGAAATCCTCCCAAGGCTGCAAACAGACTAGCCTGTGTTTGCGTGGAGGGAAGGGTGAACTTCCGGCGCGTACCCTCCCTGTAACGCAGCGCACATGAGTTCAGGCGTCAGGCGTAGCGCGCGCGGAGGCAGCATGGAAACGCCGCCATACCCGTCGAACGACCAAATCCGACCCTGGCCTTTCCACTTCACAAAGCAGCGCCCATCAATCGCATACATCGCGCCGTCTGGCAGCTCAGCCACGGTAGCGATGGGGCGGGGCTCAGGATCATACCGCCTCAGGCGTGGCTTCATCTCAGCGTTCAGCTCAGCATCCATGCGTTTCGCGCTTGGGCGGAGTGGATCGCCCCGTTGAGTTGCGACCGCTGAGGAAAACGCCTGAGCATTGTCCCGCCGGCACTCAAAACATGGGCGATGCCCTGCTGCGAAACCCGTAAGCTCATCAAGGAAAAATAGCGGGGTGTAATGACCCCTGCCCATGAGGGGCAGCTTACGGTCCTTGAACGCAAGCACACAGGATATCCAGCCATTCGTCGTCCAGGTCTGCTTCTTCAGTGTTTGCGTTTCGGGATCGTGCAGAATACCGCGGTTGCCCGTAAAGAGGCCCCGGCTCGGGACGGCATGGATCGCTGAAAACGGATCGACCCTGTTCTGTAGCGTCATCCCGGTTTCGGCCGTTGGCGTTTGATTGTGCCTGAAAAGTTGAGGCAGGGCCGCCCATCCGCGGTTACGATTCCGCGCACGAAGACAAGGCTTCCACCCATGCGCAGGATATCGCCGCGTGCTTCGATATACTCGCCGACCTTGGGGCCGTCGATGAATTCGGACGTGAAGGCCACGGTCAGTCCATAGCCACCGTCTTGCATCGCATCGTGGGCGATGGCGAACAGCGCGAAATCGGCAAAGGTCATGAGGCAACCCCCATGCATGACGCCGCCGCCATTCATGTGTTTATGTTCCGCGCGAAAGGCCGCCACTGGCCCCTCATCATCGATGCGGAAAAAGAACGGTCCGGCGGTTTCGGCTTCAAACGGTTCGTCTGGCCAATACGTCCATCCCTCAAATTCCCCACCGTCCATTACCTTCGATGCCATGCCGCGGCCCCTTATCGCTTTGATCCTTGTCGAGTCCGGTTCTAAAGTCGCGAAGACACAAGACAAGGAGGACGGCCATGGCGTTCGATGCTGAAATCAGGGCGCAATTGATCGATACGGTCCGCCGTTTCGTGCGCGAACAATGCGTGCCGCTGGAGGCACAGGTCGCCGAGGACGATGCGATCCCGCAATCCATTGTCGACGGAATGAAGGATCTCGGCCTGTTTGGCCTCGCCGTGCCGGACAGCTATGGCGGGCTCGGCCTCGACATGGAGACCGAAGTCCTCGTCGCGTTCGAACTCGGCTGGACTTCGCCGGCCTTCCGCTCCGTCGCCGGCACCAATATCGGCATCGGCAGCCAGGCGCTCGTCCTGTTCGGCACCGATGAGCAGAAAGAGAAATGGCTCCCCGGTATTGCCTCCGGCGATTTGATCGCAAGTTTTGCGCTCACCGAGCCTGAAGCCGGCTCTGACGCCGGCAGCGTGCGAACCAAGGCGATCCTCGACGGCGACGCCTACGTCCTCAATGGCGGCAAGCGCTACATCACCAACGCCAACACCGCAGACCTTTTCACCGTCATGGCCCGCACCGATCCAGAGTCCTCCGGCGGTAAGGGCGTTTCCGCTTTCATCGTCCCGCGCGACACGCCGGGCCTTAGTGTCGGTGTGCCTGAAAAGAAGATGGGCCAGCAGGGCGCCCACATCTGTGACGTCAACTTTGACGATACCCGCGTGCCCGTGGCCAACCGCGTTGCGGGTGAGGGCGAAGGCTTCAAGGTCGCTATGAGCGTGCTCGACAAGGGCCGGCTACACATTTCCGCCGTCTGCACCGGCATGGCAGAGCGCCTGATCCAGGAAATGGTCAGTTATGCCCTGGAGCGGAAGCAATTCGGCAAGCCCATCGCCGAGCACCAGCTTATCCAGGCGCTCATGGCCGACAGCCAGGCCGAGGCCTATGCCGCCCGCTGCATGATTCTCGACGCCGCCAAGCGCCGCGATGCTGGCGAAAACGTCACGATGCTCGCTTCGTGCTGCAAGATGTTTGCTTCCGAAATGGTTGGCCGCGTTGCGGACCGCGCCGTGCAGGTCTTCGGCGGCGCAGGCTATGTCACCGACTACGGCATTGAACGCTTTTACCGCGACGCCCGGATCTTCCGCCTCTATGAAGGCACCACTCAGATCCAGCAGATCATCATCGCCCGCGAGCTCGCCCGCGCGGCCAAGTCAGGAGGGTTCTAATGGCCGACGGTCAGCCCATCGATTCCGGAGAAGTTGGCCTCAACGCCGAAGCGCTCGCCAAAATTCCTGAATTCTTCAGGTCCCGCTACATAGATCGCGGCAAGCTGCCCTGCGTCGCAACGCTCGTTTCCCGCGCCGGAGAGATTGCCCACGAGCATTATGGCGGCCAGACCGCGTTCGAGGGGGGTGAGCCGATCACCGCCGATACGATCTTCCGTATCTACTCCATGACAAAGCCGATCACCTCGGTCGCGCTGATGATGCTGTTTGAAGAAGGCGACCTGCGCCTCGACCATCCAATCCACAAATACATTCCGGAATTCGAAGCCACTGAAGTCTGGGATGGCGGCAATCTGAAAGACTATGAGACACGCAAACCAGATCGCCCAATTCAGGTCCGCGATGTCCTCACACACACGTCAGGCATTACATACGGCTTCCTGTTCCAACATGAGGTGGACGCCCTCTATCGCCGCGAAAAGATCGGCGATCCGTCTCAGTCGCTTGAGGACATGTGCAAGGCGATCGCGAAGCTGCCACTCGTCTTCTCGCCAGGCGAACGCTGGAACTATGGCCACTCCACGGACATTGTCGGCCGCATCGTCGAGGTTATCTCCGGTATGCCGTTGGACGAGTTCTTCCGCACGCGCATCTTCGAGCCGCTGGGCATGCACGATACCGGTTTCTTCGTCCCGCCGGAAAAGATCGACCGTCTGATGGCGTGTTATCGCAAGGATCCGTTCACCGGAGAAATTGCCATGTCGGACGGTGCCGGCAATGCGAGCGAGGCCTACACCAAGCGTCCTGTCCAGCTCAATGCGGGCGGCGGACTCGTCTCCACCCTTCGCGACTATCACCGTTTTTGCCTCTGCCTCCTGCGCGGCGGTACGCTGGATGGCGCACGCCTTCTCAGCCCTAAGACGCTGGAGTTCATGCGCCAGAATCACCTGCCGGGCGGCGCAACCATCCGCGACATGGGCGACATGACCTTCTCCGAAGCCCGCATGGACGGTAACGGCTTCGGACTCGGTTGGGCCGTGACTGTCGATTCAGTTGAGACCATGCAGCCGGGCTCTGTTGGAAGCTACAGCTGGGGCGGCCTCGCGAGCACCTTCTTCTGGATCGATCCGGAGGAAGAGCTGATAGCGATCCAGGCGACGCAGATGATCCCGTCCAACGCCTATCCGCTGCGCCCGCAATTCCAACAGCTCGTCTATGCGGCGATTGATTGGTGAGCGATGAGGCCGCCAATCCCGTTCGCGATGCGATCCTGTCGCTGACCGAGACTCGCGGGATCGGCAAGACGATCTGCCCGACGGAAGCCGCCCGCGCCGTGTCCGAAGACAAATGGCGCAAACTTCTGCCTGACGTGCGCGCAGAGGCCGTGCGCCTCGCCAAGGCCGGCGACATCGCGATCTACCGAAAAGGCAAACCCGTCGACCCGGACGCCTTCAAGGGCGTTTATCGACTTGGCTTGCCTGGTAAAGGCGAGGACTGATGGCGCAGCCCCGCGACCCGTTCTTCGATTTCGTCGAGGAGCTGTTCGCCCCGCTCGGCCCGGTCCGTATCAAGCGTATGTTTGGCGGCGCGGGCGTCTTCGCAGACGATGTCATGTTCGCTCTCATCGCTGACGACATCCTCCATCTGAAGACCGACGCAGCCCTGCGCGCCGATCTTGAAGCTGAAGGTGCTGAGCCCTTTGTCTGGACCCGCCCGACCGACGGCAAAGTGTTCGACATGGGCTACCTGAGCCTGCCATCCAACGCCGCCGACGACCCTGAAGCCGTCAGCGAATGGGGTCGCCGCGCGCTGGACGTCGCACTGAAATCGAAAGCTGGGAAGGCGAAGAAGAAGCGCTAAACGAGGCTCGCCCGGATCGCGTCGATCGCGGGCTTTCGGATCAGTCGTTTGTTTCCCGCATAGGCCCCGCCGGGAAGCTGAGCCAGCATCTCGGCCGCCGCTATGGCGGATGCTTCCACCTGCTCCGGCGTGGTCACGATATCCAGAAAGCCGGCGTCTTTAGCCTCGTCCGGCGAGAAGATTTTTGCCTGGATAACGGCTTCGGTGAACCGGTCTTGCTTCAGTCGTGCGCGGGGCAGCTCAATGCCGAATTGCGGAAGCGTCATGCCAATGGCGGTTTCGTTCAGCCCTATTTTGAAATCGCCCGCTGCGCCAATCCGCGTGTCGCAGGAGAGAAGCAACAGCGCGCCAGCCGCCAGCGCGTGGCCGGTACACGCTGCCACGACGGGCTGCTTGTGTTCGAAAATCCGCAGCATCAATTTGCCGCCATCATTGACGAGTTTCGCCGCCGCCGATGGGTCCTCGCGCATTACCTTCAGGTCAAATCCCGCCGAAAACCGCTCCGGCCGGCCGATAATCACCACGGCTTTTGCTTCGGTCTCGGCCCGGTCGAGCGCCGCGTGCATGTCGCTAAGAAAGGCCTGACTGACAGCATTGGCCTTGCCATCATCAATCCGAATGATCGCAACGTCATTTGCGATTTCGGTTGTGAACGCGTTCATGAAGATGCCCCGGAGAAGTTCGCCGGGCGTTTCTCGAGGAAGGCTGTAACACCTTCCTTGAAGTCTGGAGAGCGGCCGGCGGTGCGCTGCGCAAACCGTTCGGCCTGCAACTGGCTGTCGAAGTCGTTTTCTTCCGCATCCCAGATGAGCCCGCGCATGAGGGCGAGCGCCTGCGTCGGTCCTGTTGCGAGTTTCTCAGCATAGTCGCGGGCCTCGGTCATGAGCGCGTCGTGCGCAACCACGCGGTTCACAAGGCCCCATTCCAGCGCGGTAGCCGCCGGCAGCTTCTCGCCAAACAGCGCCATCTCCATCGCCCGCGCCCGCCCGATGATGCGCGGTAACAGGAAAGTTGAGCCGCCATCGGGCACAAGGCCGATCCGCCGGAATGCTTGCAGGAAGTAAGCCTTGTCCGAAGCCACAATGAAGTCCCCCATCAACGCAATCGAGCAGCCTACGCCCGCCGCCGCACCATTCACTGCCGTCACCACAGGGTGCGGATGTGTTTTCATGGCTTTGATGAAAGGGTTGTAGTGCGTGTCCAGCGCCTTTCCTGCGTCCGGTTTTCCTGAGGTCCCGCCGCTCCCGGTGATCTTCGGCGAAAGGTTTGCGCCTGAGCAGAAGCCCCGGCCTTCACCTGTCAGAATTGTGCAACGCGCCTCGTCGCCCGCCATTTCGAAGGCGAGCAGCAGCTCCTCGACCGTGTCGATGCCTGCCGCATTCATCGTTGACGGATCATTGAATGAAATCGTCGCGATGCCGCCATCGACGGCGTAAGTGATCTTCTCAAAGCTCATGGCGTTTTCTCCCGGATTGCAAGCAGTGTAACGCCGCCAGCGCGAGTGAAAACCGTGACGCTGGGGGAGGGCGCTCTCCCTGCTTTCGCTTTTCAAAGTCTTGGAACGCCTCTACGTTGACGTAGACGAGAACAAAAGGCGCTAGGGAGACTAAGATGGCATTGGAAGGCGGCACATCCTCGGACATGGCGAGCATTCTCGCGAAACAAAAAGCGGCACACCTGCGTGATGGTATCCCATCTGCGGAGCAACGCATTGAGTGGATTGACCGCTGCATCGGCCTCCTGGTCGACC
Source organism: Pseudomonadota bacterium (assembly GCA_039817025.1). Classification (GTDB taxonomy): domain Bacteria; phylum Pseudomonadota; class Alphaproteobacteria; order Caulobacterales; family Hyphomonadaceae; genus JANQQC01. The sequence continues at coordinate 7,957 of JBCBWQ010000086.1, forward strand.
ACGAAGCCGAAATCTGTGACGCCATGGCCGAAGACTTCGGCCACCGCTCCAAGGACCAATCCGCGTTGACCGATGTCGCTGGATCCATAGGGCCCCTGAAATTTGCCAAGAAGAATCTCAAGAAATGGATGAAGCCGGAAAAACGCAGCGTAGAATTTCCGCTGGGCTTCCTGGGCTCGAAGGCAGAAATTCAGTATCAGCCCAAGGGCGTTGTTGGCGTCATCAGCCCGTGGAATTTTCCGATCCAACTTACGTTCGGTCCCCTCGCCAGCGTGTTTGCGGCGGGTAACCGCGTGATGATCAAGCCGTCAGAGTTCACCGAGCGAACCTCAGAACTGATGAAGCGCATGTTCGCGACGGCCTTCAGCGAGGAAGAGGTGGCTGTCATCACGGGCGGGCCAGAGGTCGGCGCGGAGTTCACCAAGCTGCCCTTCGACCATATACTCTTCACCGGGGCGACCTCGATCGCTCACCACGTCATGCGCGCGGCGTCGGACAATCTCGTCCCTCTGACGCTCGAGCTTGGTGGCAAGTCTCCGGTCATCCTCGGTCGCTCGGCTGACATGGAGAAAGCCGCGGCCCGAATCATGGCTGGTAAGTCTCTGAATGCTGGCCAGATCTGCCTGGCGCCGGACTACGCCTTCGTGCCGAAGGAAAGCACTGAAGCCTTTGTCGGCGCAGCCACAGGTGCGATCGAGAAAATGTTCCCAGATGGCCTCAAAGACAATGACGACTACACCTCCGTCGTAAACCAGCGCCACTACGACAGGATCACGGGCTACATCGACGACGCCAAGTCCAAGGGCGCACGGGTGGTCGAGATCAATCCGCAGGGCGAGAACTTCTCCCAGCAGCCCCACCACAAGATCCCGCCAACCCTCATCGTCGATCCGACTGACGATATGACCGTTATGCAGGATGAGATCTTTGGCCCGATCCTGCCGATCAAGAGCTATTCCGATACGCGCGAGGCTGTTGAGTACATAAATGCCAAGGATCGCCCGCTTGGCCTGTATTACTTCGGCGAGGATGCTGCGGAGAAGGAAATGGTGCTCAATAGCACCACGTCGGGCGGCGTGACCGTGAATGACGTGATCTTCCATGTCGCCCAGGAAGACCTGCCGTTTGGCGGCGTTGGTCCCTCTGGCATGGGTGCGTACCACGGCAGGGATGGCTTCCTTGAGTTCAGCCACAAGAAAGCAATCTACACGCAAACCGGATCGGAACTCCTTGCCATGATGCGCCCGCCCTACGGCGACAAGTTCCGCGGTCAGGTGAAAGGGCGGATCAAGCGGTAGTCGCGGTTTTGGCCAGGCGCCGAAACGCGGCCTGATCAAGCGTTTCGGCGCGCGCTTCGGGATCAATACGGGCTGCGTCCAACCACGCTGTCACATCAAGTCCGCGCGTCTTCGCAAAGCCCTTCAGTGCTGCGCGAAGCATCTTGCGGCGTTGTCCGAATGCCGCCGCCGCCACGGCTTCCAGCGTTTTCAGGTCTGCGAAGCGTTCGCCCTGCGCCAGCGGCTCAAGAACGGCGACGGCGCTCTCGACTTTCGGCGGTGGACGAAACGCGCCCGGCGGCAAGCTGAAGGCCAGGTGCGGGCGCGTTACCGCATGGGCGAGCACGGCGAGGCGTCCATAGTGTTTGTCACCAGGCGCAGCGCAGATCCGCTCAGCGACTTCCTTCTGGAACATAAGCGCCATTGCCCCGCGCCAGTCGCCAGCCTTCAGCCAGTCCACGAGCAGCGGCGTACCCACATTATAGGGTAGGTTCGCAACGATCATCGCAGGCGTTTCGCCGCCGGCGTCCGCGATCAGCGCCGTCCAGTGCGCTTTACGCGCATCGCCCTGATGAACATGAAGACGGCCTTCTTTGGCCTCAGGCCAGGTCATCAGGGCGTCGGCGAATCTCGGATCGGTTTCTACCGCGATGATCCGTGCCGTCCCAGCCTCCAGCAGGGCCCGGGTCAGGCCCCCAGGGCCGGGGCCGACCTCTATGACAGTGCGCCCCTCGACCGGCCCAGCCGCCAGTGCTGTGCGCCGGAGGATATCCGGATCGAAGAGAAAGTGCTGGCCCAGCGACTTGCGAGCCGGGGCCTCGGTCAAGGGCGTGCGGTTAGCCACGTCGCGCGGCCATGTCTGCGGCGAGGCGGATCGCAGCGATCAGGCTATCGGCCCGGGCGATGCCCTGCGCTGCGGCGTCATAAGCCGTGCCATGATCGGGACTGGTGCGAACAATCGGCAAGCCAAGCGTGGTGTTCACGCCGCCCCAGAAGTCAATCAGCTTGATCGGGATCAGCCCCTGATCATGGGTCATCGCGATCACGGCATCATAGGGAACATGCAGGGCTTCATGAAAGACCGTGTCGCCCGGCCTCGCATCAGTTACTTCGATGGCCTCCGCCCTCAGCGCTGAAGCGGCAGGATTGATGATGTCGGCTTCCTCGCGCCCGATCGTGCCTCTTTCCCCTGCATGGGGGTTGAGACCGGAAAAGGCGATGCGCGGATGCTCCAGCCCAAAGCGGCGCTTGAGGTCGCCTTGAACAATG
>JBCBWQ010000087.1:0-10468 GCA_039817025.1 Pseudomonadota bacterium
GGTAATAACACCGTCGACATTGGCATCAATTTCGCTGAACCGAGCAGCGCGAGCTGCATCGACTTCGTCCTTGGTGATCGCATCGTCTCCATTCAGGTCGAGTCGCTCGATGGGATCGGGCCGTTCGCCATCATGGCCGCCACGATGATGTTCTGCGTAGGCCGCGCCAGCAAACAGCGTCGCGACGATCGCGGTTCCGACGGCAATGGATTTGGTCAACTTCATGAAGGGTTTCCTTTTTCTTCCCAGCTGACCATTGAACGCCGCTGCTGCTCTATTCCGTCGTTTGCATGTGCAGTTTTTTTTCCCTCAATGCAGCAACTGACGCCATTTCGCGTCTGAGCGTCGATTCCACCCGCTCGAATTCATCAACGCCGATGGCACGCGCCAATCGGTCATTCAGGGCTTTTGGGGCAGCGTCTGGATCGAACACACCGTCAACAGCCAAACGCAGGACCTGCTGAAGTGCGTTGAGATTCGCAAACGTTTCGCACAACAGAGCCGTCTCATCGGCAGAGAAATATCCATGAGACTGAAGAGCTTCAATCGCGTCTCCAGTGTGGGGCCTCAGCAATGTAGCGTCGCGCGCAGTCAGTAGTTCGTGCTGGACGATGAACTCTATGTCGACGGTGCCACCTGGAGCGAGTTTGAGGTCCCAAGAGCCTTTTGGGGGTTTCGCGGCAAACAAGCGCGCACGCATGTCCGCGACGTCGCGCGTGATACTTGGGCGGCCAGCATGGACGATGGCGTTTGCTGCGATTTGAGAAATCCGATCACCGAGTTCGGCATCGCCCGCCACAAACCGCAATCGTGTGAGGCTCATATGCTCCCAGGTCCAGGCTTCTTCCCGGTGATACCGATCAAACGCGCTGAGCTGGACCGCAACAGGACCCGCTCGACCAGAAGGCCTGAGACGCATATCCACTTCATAAAGAAGCCCTTCCGCAGTGGGGGCAGAGAGCGCTGTGATGAGCCGCTGCGTGAATCGCGAAAACCAGGTTTGGGCATCGGAAATTTCGTCGAACGGCTCATACAGAACCATGATGTCGAGATCGGAGCCGGCTGTCATATCTCGCCCGCCGAGACGCCCTAATGCCATGACAGACCAATGGCCCGGCGCGGGACCGAACCGACGCTCGGTTTCCTTGCATGCCACCGCCGCCATTGAGCGGATCGTTTCGTCAGCCAGATCGGAGTACTCTGCCGCAGCTTCTCGCGCAGCGAGACGACCGTGGAGTAGCCTGTGGCCAATCAGAAAGTTCAAGTCGCGATGCCGACGTCGCGCAGCGTCCATGGCGGTTTCGAAATCGGAATCGACATCCACCGGATCCGCTGGATCGCATCCGTCAACAAGACCCTCCAGGAGGTCCGGTCGTCTGCTCAGCGTCTGGGCGAGGCTCGGTGCAATCGCCAGCGTTCCAACAAGGTCGGTAAGGATGTCGGTTTCTGCCAGCAGCATGGACAGCACTTGCACGCCTGAAGACAGGCCCTCAAAGAACCGGCCGAAACGCGCAAAGGCGGCATCTGCTTCCCCTGTTTCTCCGATGATGTGGAGCAATTCCGGCAAGACTGCCGTGAGAAGCTCGCGCCCGCGCTGGGTTCGTGTCGCAGGGGTCCCGCCGCGATGCCACCGGCGAATGGTATCAATGACGGATTGAGGGTTAGAGAAGCCCAGCGTCTCCAACGTCGCGACTGTCCCCGGATCATCGTCGACGCCCGTAAAGACGAGATTGCCCAGGGATGTTTCGTGGCGGCGGTCTTCCTCTGCAAACAGATTTTGATAGTGCCCGTGCACAAGGCTCCGGGTTGCAGCGAGTTGATCTGCAAATTCATTCTCATCGTTGACGCCGCTCAGGGCAGCCAGAGCCTTTCGCTCTGCACTGTTTTTGGGGACGCTGTGGCTTTGTTCGTCGAGGCGCATCTGAATTCGGTGTTCAACGTGCCGCAACGTTTCGTAACTTTGCCTGAGGTCGTCAGCGACTTGGGCCTCCACCACACCAGCCTCCGTGAGGCCAGCAAGCGCGTCCAGTGTTCCGCGCGCTCGTAAGGCTGAAGTCCGCCCACCAAGAATGACTTGCTGGGTCTGCACAAAGAATTCGATCTCGCGGATTCCGCCGGGTCCGAGCTTTACGTCAGGCGCTTCATCACTGATGGACTCGCCAGCATTTGCATTGATCATACGCTTGATGGCGTGAATGTCTGCTATGGCCCAATAATCAAGGTGCCGCCGCCAGACAAAGGGAATCATAGTGTTCAGAAACGCCTGAGCCGCCACTTTGTCGCCAGCACATGCTCGCGCCTTGATCCAGGCCATACGTTCCCAGTTCTGCCCGATACTTTCGTAGTAGGATTCCGCCATGCGCGTGGAAACCACCAGCGGCGTTGAACTGGGATCGGGCCGCAAGCGCAGATCCGTGCGAAAAATGTAGCCATCTTCCGTGCGCGCCTCCATGAGCGCGACAACGTCCTTCAGGATGCGCGAGGCCGCATCTGCGGGGCCACGCTCGCCACCCGTGAAAACATGTGGATCGTACAAGGCAACCACATCGATATCGCTGGAGTAATTCAGCTCGTGCGCACCCATCTTGCCAAGCGCGACGAGAAACAACCCGCCAGGGTCAATACGACGTTTCTCACAACACGACCGAAGCGCCGCATCGAGAGCAGCATCAGCGAAATCCGTGATCGCTGCAGTGACTTGTTCCAGAGGCCACACGCGGGACAAGTCCGCTGCCGCGATCGCGAGGTGCGCTTCAGATTTGGCACGCCTCAGCAGCGGTCCCACCTGATCGGGATCCCCTTGCCAGGACGTCTTGTCGAGTGCCGCGCGATAGGCGCTATCGACATCTCCGCTGCGAACAGTTTCCCACGCTTCTGGAACGCGAGACTGCAATTGAGCGAGATAAGGCGCGTGGGTCGATGCCGCGGCAAGGGCTGCGCCAGGCGACTCACCAATGGGTCTGATCCAGGTCATCCTCGGACCCTAGACCGCGCGTGGTAGCCGCAAAACAGCTTTCAAACCCGGGCGCTTTGGCGGGCCATCTCCATTAAGCAAATCGAGCACGCCGTTGTGGAGCTCAGCCACGGCATCAACCAATGCTAGTCCAAGCCCGGAGCCCGGCTGCGTTCGCGCGCTGTCGAGCCGCTCAAACCGCTCCACGACTTTGCCGCGCATATGCTCTGGGATACCCGGCCCCGTATCAGTAACCGCAAGTACCACGCGCCCACCGCCATCGCGCCGCGCTTCAAGCCGGATTGCGCCACCTTCCGGCGTGTACTTTACGGCATTGTCGAGCAGGTTTGCCAGGGCTTGCGAGATCAAGTCCCGATCGCATAGCACGTGCAGCCCACGGGTGATCTGCGCGGAAAAGGTCAAATCAGCTTCCTCGCAAGCCGGTTCGAAAAACTCTGCCATTTCGGAAGCGACTTCGCTGATATCAGTTCGTGACAAGCGCCCCTCAGCGCCAGCGTCAAGGCGAGACAGACGAAGGATCGCGTTACAAGTTGCCAGAACGCGGTCAACATCCTCAAGCGTGCCGCCAAGCGTTTCCTCGGCTTTCTGTGGCGTAAGCGGTTCCTTCAGGGTGAGCTCCAGACGATTACGCAGACGGGAAAGCGGCGAACGCAGATCGTGAGCGATGGCATCGCCGGAATGCCGCGCCGCGTTCATCAGGCGCTCGATGCGCTCGAGCATGGCATTTAAGCGTTCGGCAAGGCGATCAAATTCATCCCCGGAACCCCTAACGGGCGCGCGCTGGCTCAGGTCACCACCCATGACCGCTTCCGCTGTGTCCGCCAATGCATCGGCGCGGCGAGCAGCCGACCTTGAAATGGCGACGCCGCCGATGAGCGACAGGAGCAAACCAATGAGCCCGGCTGTGTAGACAGCAAGCGTGATCCGTTGGACGATCTGGTCACGCTGGCCGATGTCGAAGGCGACCAAAAGCACGCCCCCCTGTCCCAGATTAGCGACGCGGCCTTCAGCACGCCGGGTTTCAATTTCCCCTGAAAACTGGCGCACGTCATATTCGAAAAAGATTGGCTCGCGCGGATCATTTGGCGCGCCGGGTGGAACAGCGGATAGGTCTCCGGAAATTTTCCGGCCCTCATTATCCTGCAACAGGTAGAAGAATTGGCTTCCCGGTGCAGATGCCCGTTCAATGACGGACTGGTTTAGGCGCTCCAGTCCGCCGGTGTTGTAGGCCGCTGCAAGAGCCGCCATTTCGGATTCGATGCGATCATTCGCTTCGGTGCGCAGCGTAATCACAGTCGACACATACAAATAAACGAGAAGGGCCGCCGCGAAGACCGCGAACATGACGGCGTACAAGAGCGCAAGCTTGAACGTCGTCGTCCGCAGGAACGCAAAGCGGCCCAGCATTTAGGTTGCCTAGGCTTGCAGGCGGTAGCCAGCGCCCCGCACAGTATGCAGGAGCGGCTCGTCGAAATCCTTATCGATCTTGCTGCGAAGCCTTGAGATGTGGACGTCGATCACGTTGGTCTGGGGATCGAAATGATAGTCCCACACTTTCTCAAGCAACATAGTACGAGTCACCACCTGCCCGGCATTGCGCATGAGATACTCAAGTAAACGGAACTCGCGCGGCTGAAGATCAATCTTTTGTCCGGCGCGCGTCACTTTGCGCGCCAGAAGATCCATCTCCATGTCACCAGCGCGCAGGACCGTTGCGGGCATATCGGCACCCGGACGGCGACCGAGTGCCTCAACCCGAGCTGCGAGTTCGCTTGGCTCAAAAGGTTTGGCGAGATAATCATCGCCGCCCGACTTCAAGCCCTCGACCTTGTGGTGCGTATCGCCGAGCGCGGACAGGAACAACGCTGGCGACGCACCACCGCCATCGCGGTATTCCTTGACCAGGGTCAGGCCATCCTTTTCAGGCAGCATCCGGTCGACAACCATGGCGTCGAACCGGCCATTGCGCGCGAGCGCCAGCCCGCGGTCGCCATCATGGGCAACATCAACTGAGTGCCCGGCGTCCGTGAGCACTTGCTGAATAAAGGCCGCGTTCTCCCGATCGTCTTCGATCACGAGGACATTCATGACTTCCTCCTCTACTCGCTCTCCGCAAGGTCGAGCGTGCGGAACCCGGTAACGGTTCCTGCCCGTACAGCGATGAGCACTTTCTCCCGCCCAGCGTCTTTTGCCGCTTCCACGGCGCTTTCGAATGCGTCAGCCGAATTGACCGACTGCCCGTTGACTTCAAGGATCGCCATACCTTGGCGCAATCCTGCATCGTACAGCGGGCTTGTCGATAGCAATTCAGCGATGACAACACCGGGCTCATCGATCTTCAGGCCGAGAGACTGGCGGGTTTCGTCATCAAGTGGCGCGAGCGAAACACCTAGGCTGCTGTCCGCAAGTTCGCCCTCCAGCGATTGCGCTGCGTCATCCGATGTCGGCAGAGACAGCGGATCATCTGGGCGCTCTGCCACTGTGACGTTGATCGTGCGGCGCTGACCGTCACGCAGGACGATAAAGCGGTTCTCGGACCCGACGAGTAGAGATCCAACTGCACGGGTCAGGCCGGTTGCATCCGCGATTTTCGCCCCATTCAACTCAACAACGATATCGCCGCGCCTGATACCAGCTTTCAAGGCCGGGCTGCCTTCAACGAGCTCCGCCACGATTGCTCCATCGGAAGAAGACAATCCCTGAGCTTCGGCCATGTCATCGGTCAGGTCTTGAATCGAAACGCCAAGCCAGCCACGGCTGACGCGGCCATTCTCGATGAGTTGCTCCGTCACCTGGATGGCAAGATCGGCGGGGATCGCGAATCCGATTCCGACAGAGCCGCCCGTAGGGGAGAAGATGGCGGTGTTCACGCCGATCACGCGCCCCTTGAGATCAAAGGTTGGACCACCAGAATTACCCCGGTTGATCGACGCATCGATCTGCAGGAAGTCGGTATAAGGGCTGTCGGGTCCAAGTTCCCGGCCAAAGGCCGACACAATACCAGCGGTCGCGGTGCCGCCGAGACCGAATGGATTGCCGAGCGCGACGACCCAGTCGCCTTTTCTCAGGCGTGCTTCGGTAGAAAACTCGACGTGTGGGAAAGTGCCGGGTTCGGTGACTCGCAGCACAGCGAGATCGGTCTGCCGGTCAGTGCCGACCAGCTCTGCCTCGAGCTCGCGGCCGTCTTCAAGGACAACTTCGATTTCTGTTGCGCCTTGCACCACGTGATTGTTGGTCACGATGAGACCATCAGCCGAGATGAAAAACCCAGAGCCGAGCGAGCGCGCTTCCCGCGTGCGTGGCTCTTCGTCCCCACGCTCCTCGCGGCGGCGCTCAAGGAACTCCTCCAGACCAGGCGCACCGCGGAATCGTTCGAAAAATTCCTCCAATTCTCCGACGCCGCCGATTTCGCGCTCAGAGACAACATTGACGCTCACAACGGCCGGGCTGACCTGTTCGATGAGGTCAGCGAAGCTAATCGGTGCCCCTCGCGGAGCCTCGACGGCGATAGCCTGCGCGTTGGACGTCGAGAAGGCTTGGGGGCCGAAGGCGAAGGCTGCAATTGCCGCCACGCTCACAACTGCACCTGCGGCTAATGTCCCCGATTTCCCGATATTCTTCACCATGCGCAATCAAGCTCCTGATTTTTATATGCTTTCCTACTTGGGCCAAGGCGGGCCCAGCGCCAACCCTCCTGATATGAAAAATCAGTTAGGCAAATCTGTGAACGCCCGCTCGACTAGCTGTGTTCGCACGACGACGGGCTCATGCAAGGTGCGGTGAACAGGGCATCGATCGGCGATCTCCAGCAACCTTGACCGCTGGACCTCGTCAAGATCGCCCTGAATTTCGATCTGCCGTTCAAAGATATCGACTTTCTGGCCCTCTTCGCATTCTGCGCAGTCTGCAGCATGATCTTTTTGATGTGTGACACGCACCCGAACCTTTTCCAGAGGCCAGTCCTTTCGATCAGCGTACATGCGCAACGTCATGCTGGTGCACGCCCCGAGCCCAGCGGAGACTAACTCATAGGGATCAGGACCAGCATCTCCGCCACCGACCGATTTCGGCTCGTCGGACAAGAAAGCGTGATTTCCGATCGTTACTCGGTTTTCGTACGCGCCATTGCCTGTTTCTTCGATTCGAATGGCGTGATCGGCACCGACGGCCTCGCCTGAGCGATCCTGTTCATACGACACATATCGACTGGCCCAAGCTGCGATCGTCGAGGCAGCAAAATCTGCATCGGCAGCGCGAGACAACAAATGGTCAGCCCCGTCCAGACTGATAAAGCTCTTCGGATGTTTGGCGGACACAAAGAGCCCGGTTGCGTTGTCTATGCCGACGGTCTGATCGAGGGGGGCGTGCAGAACCAGCAAGGGACGCCCCAGATGCGCCGCCGCCTCACGCACTTTTGCGCCGCGAACATCGTCAAGGAACTGCTTCCTGATCGTAAACGGGCGACCCGCCAGGGCAACCTCGGCTTCACCATTGGTCTCAATCGCATCAAGATCGTCCGAAAATGTATGAAGCACATGCTCAGCGTCGGCAGGCGCTCCAATCGTCACGACCGCGCGCGCGCTGTCTATCCGGCTAGCCGCAGCGACAACGGCAGCGCCGCCAAGGGAATGACCGATAAGCAGCTGAGGCGCACCATGCTCGGTCTCCAGCCACCTTGCAGCCGCGACGAGATCGGCAATGTTCGACGAAAAATTTGTATTCCCAAAGTCGCCTTCGGAAAATCCGAGGCCTGTAAAATCGAATCGCAACACGCCATAGCCGGATGCGGCTAGCAATTTTGCGATGCGTCCCGCCGCCTTGATATCTTTAGAACAGGAAAAACAGTGAGCGAAAACGGCCCAAGCTTTTGCGCCTGATGCGGGTTGGTCGACGCGCGCAGCCAGTTTCTGTCCGTCCGCGCCTTCAAACGTCGCCTTGTCTGACTTGATCATGTTTCGCTCCTTAGCCCGGATGTATGAGACTTAGGACGGGTCTGGCCGGGATGAAATCAAGTTTCGGTGTCGGGCGCTTGATCCAGCGACTCCGGTGCCACAGGGACCGCTTCGGCCTCACCTGACCAATTGCGAACAGCGATTGCGATCCCGATACCGCTCGCAAGCAAAACAAACGGGCCGAGCCAAATCAGAAGACCGCCCGCTCCTTCCGACGATGGCCTGAACAGCGCGTGCGCACCGTAGCGCGCCTCAAACCAATCACGGACCTCCTGATCCGTCGCTCCACTGTCCACGAGACTGCGAATACGCGCTCGCATGTCTTCAGCAATGGGTGCTGCGGATTGTGAAACAGGCTCATTTTCGCACGCGACACACCGGATCTCGCGCATGAGCTTCTGTGCGCGTGCTTCGTCTTCCGAATTATCCAGTGGAGCCGAAACCGCCGCAATCGCCAGAACCGCACCGGTAATCCAATTGATCATGCCGCAACCTCAGACGGCTTCCCGGACATGGCGGGGACACGCCGCCTCCGGCTGTAAAGACCAAAAAACCCGCCAAGGGAAATCAAGGCAACGCCCAGGAAAACGAGATCGATCATCGGATTGAAGTAAACGCGGAATGTCCAGCGCCCGCCGTCTTCTCCGGACCTGAAATCGCCAAGCGCAGCGTAAAGATCTCCGGTCAGCGTTTTGTGGATCGCTGTCTCTGTCGTCGGCATTTGCGCTGCGGGGTAGTATCGTTTCTGAGGGGCAAGCGTTGTCCGCGCATCGCCTTTTGTCGCAACAAGAATTGCCTCATCGGCATACCAGTTCGGGCCTTCGATGCTATTGACGTCCTCAAGGGTCAGCGTCCATCCGGCGACAGTGGCTTGCTGACCTTCCTGAAGGGCAAGCGTCGTCTCGAAACGCTGGGTCGTCTCGATCACGGCACCGATCACAAATAGCCCTAGCCCGGCATGGGCGAGCGTCATCGCCCAGACGCGCGCCGGAAGTTGGAACACACGCGACCAAACGATGGCGCGTCGTTTGAGCTCCCAGATCGCGCCTCCAACCAGCCACGCACCGAGCGCTAGACCAAGCCCCGCGCCCAGCGAGATATCAAAAACACCGACACCAAGTGCGACGAACGCCAGCACGAGTGCTGCAAGAGCGCCAATAGCGACGCCAATTTTGCTGAGATCAGCCTTGCCCCAGCTCCACCCCTGCACAAAGGGCAACGCAAGCAAGGCCAGCGCCATGATTGGCGTGAAGGTGAGGTTAAAATATGGCTCGCCGACGGACATCGGTGAGCCGGCCGCTTCCGCCATGAGCGGGAATAATGTGCCGAGCAAGACCGTTAGCGCTGCGACGACGACAACAATGTTGTTCGCCATTAGCGCGCCTTCACGGCTACCGAGTGCCCAAGCTGGCCCGCTCTTCAGCGCGTTTGCACGGATGAGAAACAATCCCAGCGCCAAGCCGCCATAGAGGCACAACCCAAACAGCAGAAGCGACCCGCGCAACGGATCGACCGCAAAGGCGTGGACGGAGGTCAAAACGCCCGAGCGAACAAGAAACGCACCAAGGATGGAGAAGCAGAACGCGAGCACGGCCAACAGCACGGTCCACGCTGCGAAGCTCCCACGTTTCTCCGTTACGATAACGGAGTGCAGGAATGCGGCTCCAATAAGCCAGGGCATCAGGCTGGCATTCTCAACCGGGTCCCAGAACCACCATCCGCCCCAGCCAAGCTCGTAATACGCCCAGTAGCTTCCGAGAGCGATACCGACGGTCAGCGGCGCGAATGCTGCCATCGCCCAGAACCGGGCCGTCTTCGCCCATGTCTTATCTACGCGGCCATCGATCAGTGCAGCGGCAGCCAAGGCAAACACGAAGGAATACCCGACATAACCGAGGTAAAGGAGCGGCGGATGGAGCGCGAGCGCGGGATCCTGAAGCAATGGATTGAGGCTTGCCCCCTGAAGGGGTGGCTCGTCGAGGCGCAGGAAGGGATTGGATGCAAACAACAGGTAAGCCAGCGCGCCAACGCCGATGAGGCCTTGTATACCAATCGCGCGCGCTTCAAAGACGTTACGTCCAGTTTGCATCCGCCACGCAGCCGCCGCCCCGAATCCAGCCGTTACCAGGCACCACAGCGCCATCGAGCCCTCGTGGTTTCCCCAAGTTCCGGCGATCTTGTAGAAAAACGGTTTCAACGTATGCGAGTTATTGGCGACAAGCTGCACGGAGAAGTCAGACCGGGTGAACGCAATGATCAGCAAAGCGAAAGCAACGGCCATAGCGCTGAAGGACACATAGGCGGCCTGCCCTGCGCGCAGACGGTCGCCCTTCAGCCCCCAGACGCCTTGGGCAAGCGCTGCAGCGAAAGCGACAAATGCCGCGAAATGACCGAACTCAATCATGTGGTCGGGGCGTGCAGGTCGCGCAGTTCACGCGGGACGTAGTTTTCATCGTGTTTGGCGAGCAGTGTCTTGGCCTCGAACACGCCATCGGCATTGAAGGCACCCGTTGCAACAACGCCGGACCCTTCTCGGAAAAGG
>JBCBWQ010000088.1:0-8233 GCA_039817025.1 Pseudomonadota bacterium
GTCACCAGTTGGCCCGTCGGCGCAGAATTGCTCGGCGACGCGGAAGCAGTATCCACGGATCTCGCAGGCCCTGCGCTTGTCGCAGCGCTGATTCTGATCGCGATTGACCTGTTCATCGCCCTCGGCGTTGCCGGTCGCCTGCCAACCCGCCGCGCCACCGCCGCTGCGCTTACCCTGGCCGCGGTCGTAACGCTGCCCAGCGCAGACGCACAAACCACGAGCGAAAAGGCCCTCGAAGCGGCCCTGGATTTCCGCCTCGCCTATGTCGCCACGGATGATGCAACGCTCGACGATGCGACGGCGGCCGGCTTGCAAGGCCTGTCCCTCGTCCTGTTCCGCCGCAGCTCTGTGGAGCCAGAACGCCCCCACGCGCTCGACCTCGAAACCGACGCGCTCGATCTCTATCCCTTCATCTATTACGCGGTGCCAGAAAACGCCCAACCCTTGAGCGAAACCGCCGCCGCGCGCTTGAATGCGTACCTGCGTTCCGGCGGCGCGCTCATGATCGATACACGATCTGGCAGCTCCATCGCGGACACCGCCATCACTGGCCTTGAGGATCTCCTGTCCGGCCTTGACGCGCCGCCCCTGCGCCCCGTCCCGCCTGACCACGTCCTCACCAAGGCCTTCTACTTGCTCGATACGTTCCCCGGGCGCTACGACGGACGGCAACTCTGGATCGAAGCCCCCGCTACCGCAGGCGAAACCGGTCGCGGCGACGGCGTGTCCAGGCTTTTCGTCGGCGACGCTGACTGGGCCGCAGCCTGGGCCGCCGACGAGCGCGGCCGCCCGCTCTTTTCAGTCGATGGCGGCGATGTCCAACGCGAAATGGCCTACCGCTTCGGCATCAACCTCATCATGTACGTCCTCACCGGCAACTATAAGGAAGACCAGGTCCACCTGCCGGCCCTGCTCGAACGCCTTGGCGATGAAGACGAAGAAGCAGACAGTGAAGACTTCGACCTCGACGCCATTCCCGATCTGATCATCGACGGGGGGCCGCAATGATCGAAGCCACACGCCTCGGCTTCGAGCCGCTCATTCCCTATCCCTACCTGCTGGGCCTGTGCGCGCTCGCGGCCTTGGCGTGGCTTGCCTACGCAATTCTGCGCGGCCGCGCGTGGCTCACGCGCGGGCTCGCCCTCACCGTCCTTGCAGGCGCACTCTCAAATCCAGCCATCATCGAGGAAGAGCGCGACCCGCTGCCCTCAGTCGCCGCCATCGTCCTTGATGGTTCCGAAAGCATGGCCTTCGGCGACCGTGAAGACGCCGCCCGCGCCGTCTATGACGCCTATGTCAGCACACTGACCAGCGACGACTCCATCGAACTGCGCGTCGTGGAGAGCCCGTCGAATGTCGACGGCACAAACCTTGTGGCCGCCCTTGAAGGCCTCATGGCCGATGTTCCGCGCGACCAGATCGCCGGCACGATTTTCATCACCGACGGACAGGTCCATGACGTGCCCCAGCGCCTGCGCGGCTTGCAGGATCTCGGTCCCGTCCACTCCATCATTGTCGGAGACCCGGGCCGCGGCGACCGGCGCGTTGAAATCGTCGATGGCCCGGACTTCGGCATCGTCGGTGAAACCGCCGACTACATTGTCCGCGTTGAAGACCCCGTTGCAGCCGAAGTCACCCTCGACGTGTCCCTGAATGGCGGCGAGCCGCGGCGCATGACTTTCCCGACCGGTGTCGACACACCGCTGCCCATCGAAATCGAACGGCGCGGCGACAATGTCCTCGTCCTCGAAGCCCCCGCCGGCGCGCAGGAGCTGACCCTCGCCAACAATCGTACTGCAGCAAATCTCTCCGGCGTACGCGATCGCCTGCGCGTCCTTCTCATCACCGGCCGGCCAAACGCAGCCGGCCGCGTCTGGCGCGACCTGCTCAAATCCGACCCGTCAGTGGATCTGGTTCACTTCACCATCCTGCGACCGCCTTTCAAACAGGACATCACGCCGATCGAAGAGCTCGCCCTCATCGCTTTCCCGACCGATGAGCTGTTTCAGGACAAGCTGACCGACTTCGATCTCATCATCTTCGACCAGTATGAGCGGCGCGGCGTCGTGACGATGCAGTACCTCACCAATATGGCACGCTATGTTGACGATGGCGGCGCACTCATGATCGTCGCTGGAGAGTCCTTCGCAGGCCCCGCAAGCCTTGCCCAGACCTCCCTCGCCGCGGTGCTGCCCGCCACGCCGACCGGCCAGATCGTTGTTGGCGAGACGACACCCGAACTCACAGATGCCGGCGCGCGCCACTCCATCACAGCCGACCTGGGCGGACAGCAATGGGGCAAGTGGCTGCGCTATATCGGGGCCGATGCGAAAGCCGGCGATGTCCTCATGGCAACGCCAAGTGGAGATCCGCTTTTGGTGGTGGACCGTGTCGGCGATGGCCGTGTGGGACAGCTCATGAGCGACCAGATCTGGCTCTGGGCCCGCGGCCATGAAGGCGGCGGCCCCTTTGCAGAACTCATCCGGCGCCTCGTTCACTGGATGATGAAAGAGCCGGAGCTTGAGGAGCGCCAGCTCAGCCTCGACGTCTCAGGCGACACAGCGACCGTTACCCTGCGCACCATCGCAAACGCAGCCCCGCCGCTCACGCTCGAAACCCCTGAAGGCATATCCGTCGCCCCCGACTGGCGCGAAGACGGCCCCGGTCAGTTCTCAGCCGAAGCGCCAATCGACCAGCTCGGCCTCTATCGCGCTCAAGCTGGCGGCCTCGAAGCCGTTGCGCTCAATGGCCCAGCCAACCCGCAGGAATACACAGACCTGCGCTCAACGACGGATGTTCTCGCTCCCATCGCAGACGCAACAGACGGCGCGGTCATGCGCGCGGGAGCCAATGGGCAAGGCGCGCCGGACATCCGCCGGGTCGGGCGACGCGGCGCAGCCAGCGGGTCGGACTGGATCGGGCTGCGCGAGCGCGACGCCTACACCGTGCGCGCCTCAACCAGCCAGCCCTTGCTGCCCGGGCTCCTCGCTGCGCTCCTCATCGCGCTCTTGCTTATCCTCGCCTGGCGCCGCGAGGGGCAATAACGCAAAATTCCCGCTTTCGTTGAGACGTTAACCTTGTTAACAATTGGCAAGGTGGGGAGTTTTGCTGATGGCAGAAAAGCAGTCACTAACGGAATTTACACTGTCGATTTTCAGCGATGACAAGACTCCGGTTTTCATAGGCGCGGATTTCGCCAGGGAACTGTTGGTCGGCGTCACTCTGTTTGCTTTGGGTTGGGTGTTGTCGCAACGATCGACTGCTAAACACAAACGCACCGCGTTTGCGAACGAGATACTTGGGATACAGCGTCGATTGCTGGATGCGGCTTATCCCCCAGACAACGATTGGCAAGCGAGCGGAGGCAGAAAGATTGAGCACCTTCAGCCGCTTCTTCACCACCTCGATTTCACGCACAGTATGATGATCTCCGAGGGGTCGATTAGCGATCGTGAAGACGTACTATTAATGAACTATCGTACCGCCGTACACGCATTCATAGATGACTGGTCTCACACATATCAGAGGCGCGCTTTCTATCATGCCAAGTTTCAAGAGACCGTCGATTGCTTACAGTTGGTGCTGAGAGCCATTTCAACGACAAGGCGTCCTCAATGGCTTGCTCTGGTTCAAGTGCAACATACTCGACTCAAGGGCTTTCGAGACTTGCCGGAGTCCCTCGCGCAAATAATCAACCCACCAACTCCGGAGCCTTCAAGGCAGTAACCGCCCCATCCAGCGTTTGCGCATCGCCCGCCAGATCGCGCCACATCAGGCGCGCGTAGTCCTGCGGTCCCGGCAGCGTTAGCCGCCCGTGCGGCACACCCTGAAACCCGATCTCGCCGAAATAAGCCGGCGCGCCGATCAGCACCGCCGCGCTCCATCCAGCGGCCTCGCCCGCCTCAAGCGCCTCGCCCGTCACGCTGAGGCCCAGCCGGTTGCCCTGTTCATCCGGCTCGATAGCAACCGGGCCATAGAACAGCGCCTGCTGGTCCCCGACGCGAATTGGCCACACCCGGCAGACACCCACCAATCGACCATCCTTGCGCGCCACCCGGCTGATCTCCGGCAGCGAAGCATTGAATTCGCGCAGCCGCTCAGCGGTCTTCGCGAAGTGACCGGGACCGAAAGTCCGGTCATACAGCGCCTCAATCGCAGCGGCATCGCGCTCAGGGTTTTCGGGGACGATCTCAAGCATCGCGGCGCGATAGAGCGCGCCCGCCGGTTTTGCAAGTGACTTCAACGCTCAGGGCTGGCAACGCCCGCTGCATCGTCTATCGTCAGCGCGCAGATCAATGGGAGAGAACGGCCATGGGCGTGTTGGATGGAAAAGTGGTGCTGGTCACAGGCGGCGGCAACGGAATCGGCAAGGAGTGTGCCCTGCTCGCCGCGCAGGAAGGCGCGAAAGTTGTGGTCAACGACCTCGGCGGCGGCTTGACCGGCGGCGACATGGGCGATGCGGGCCCTGCAGAAACCGTTGCTGCCGAAATCCGTGCCGCCGGCGGAGAGGCCGTCTCCAATTCCGACAGCGTCACCGACTATGCCGCTGTTGAAGGCATGATCGAGCAGGCCAAGGACGCCTTTGGCGGCCTCCACGCCATCATGAACCCCGCAGGCATCCTGCGCGATGGCATGTTCCACAAGATGTCCGAGGATGACTGGAAAGCCGTGATCGACGTTCACCTGCATGGCAGCTTCAATGTCACCCGCGCTGCCATTGAACTGTTCCGAGAGCAGGAAGACGGCGCATTCGTGTTGTTCACGTCCACATCCGGTCTGATCGGAAACATCGGACAAGCGAACTATGCTGCTGCGAAGATGGGCATTGTCGGCTTGTCCCGTATCGTCGCCATGGAAGGCGCGCGTAAGACTGTTCGCTCAAACGTCATCGCGCCCTTTGCCTTTACGCGCATGATCGCCTCCATCCCGGTCAAGGACGAAGCCGGGGCGGAGCGCGTCGAGCGGATGCGCCAGGGCATGCGCGCCGATCAGGTTGCTCAGCTCTCGGTCGCGCTCTGCTCAGACGCGGCAAAATCCACCAATGGCCAGATTTTCTCGGTGCGCGGCAATGAAGTCGTCCTGTTCGATCAGCCCCGCCCGGTGAAGTCTCTTGCTCGCATGGAAGGCTGGACGCCGCAGACCCTGCTGGACCAGGCCCTGCCGGCCATGGAGCCCAGCTTCACAGATCTCGGCGCAACCACCAGCGTCTTCCCCTATGAGCCGATCTAGGACACCCCGCCTTGCAAGCTGAGCCGCAATCCGAAACCGCGCCTGCGCCCCTGCCCGAAGGCGCGGTACCGGCCAAGCTCGTCGAGGGCGAGGACGGCCGCTATTATTTCGTGCCCGATCCCGATGCCGCAGTCCAACCGACCGCGCCCGTCGTCCCGCCGGCCGAAGACGGCGTCGCCACGCTCCGCTCCCAGGTCGACGCATGGATCGACCCGATCCTAGCCGATCCCGCAGGCTGGCTGCAATCGACGGTGCTTGCGCCAGACGTGCTCGTGCCCCTCGCCATGCAAGCCGCGGCCATCGCCGCGGCGTGGATCCTGGCCACCATGGTCGCCCCCGCCATCCGGCTCGCCCTGCTGAGAACCGTGCGGCAGGTCCCCGGCCAACTCGGCCAGCTCCTGCGCGAAACGCTACCCAAGCTCGCCCGCCCGGCCCTGATCGCCGCCGCCCTCTGGATCGCCAACACAGCGCTCGCTGGCGCAGGCCAGCCCACGGCGCTTGTGCGGATTGCCGCGTCCCTCGCCACCGCCTTCCTGATGATCCAGGCGGCCGCTCTGTTCCTGCCGGCGGGCTTGCGCAAACCCGTCACCTACATCGCCCTCGCCGTTGCGGCCCTGAACGCATTCGGCGTTCTCGATGACGTCATCGCCTGGTCGTACACGATCGGCCCGCCCTTCGGTGGCCGGCGCATCAATCCACCCTTCATTGTGCAGGCCATCCTCACCGCGGCCCTGTTCCTGTTTGCTGCGTCATGGCTGTCCAAGCAGCTCAAGACCCGTGTCGATACGCTGCCGCGCGTTGAGCCGAGCCTTAGGATTCTCATCTCCAATGCGCTCCAGATTGGCCTGTTCTTCGCCGCTGCCGTGTTGACGCTGGCCGGCCTTGGCATTCCGCTCTCTGGCCTTGCCGTTCTAGGCGGCGCAATCGGTGTCGGCCTCGGCTTCGGCATGCAACAGATCGTGGCCAACTTCATCTCAGGGGTCATCCTGCTGACAGACCGATCCATCAAGCCGGACGATGTGATCGAGGTCGACGAGACCTACGGCGTCGTGAAGTCCCTTGGTCTTCGCTATGCGTCGGTCATTACCCGTGACGGTAAGGAGCACCTGATCCCCAACGAAATGCTGATCACGGACAAGGTCATCAACTGGAGCTATTCCAACAAGGAAGTGCGCATCAAGCGCCGTCTGCGGGTGGAATATGAGACTGACCTCGCCCTTGCAGTGCGCCTCGTCGTTGAGGGCGCATCAGACACGCCCCGCGTTCTCGCCCGTCCAGCACCGAAATGCCTCGTCATGGAATTTGGTGACGAAGCCATAGAGATCGAAGCGCGCTTCTGGATCAACGACCCGCAAAACGGCGTCTCCAATGTTGGCTCTGATGTGATGCTGTCGGTCTGGAAAAGATTCCAGGAGCACGGCATCGACATCCCGCTGCGCCACGAAGACGTGCTCATCACGCCCGGCTCAACGCTGAAAGTGGAAATGGTGCGCGAGACGAAAAAGGCGGAGAGCGAGGACGCCTGACAGGTCTCGCAAACACCACCCATCGATGGCCAAAAGGCAGTTGCATCCGCACGAATGACCCTCGCACGGACACCGCGTCTGGGAACAATTTTGAGGCAGCCGGGTTCGGAGACATCCAGCGTCTCTCACAGGAAATCAGGCTTCCGTATCCAGCCGCAACGTCAAGGTCGCGACGAATCCTGTCGGATCGAGCCGCTGGAAGAAGACGTCGCCCTTATGGGAGGCGGCCACCCGTTCGACGATTGTGAGGCCAAGCCCCGTGCCGGCAATATGAGCCTCGTGTTCTCCGCGCTTAAAGGGCTTCAGCATGTCGGTTGCGTTGGCCGGATCAAACCCGCTGCCCCCGTCATAGACTTCGATCACGGCATAAGGCGGGGTCTGGCGCAGGCGAAAGTGGACAGGGGGCGCGCCGTATTTCAGGGCGTTCTCGACGAGGTTTGCGATGGCCCGCCGGATCAGGTCGGCCTGCCCTGTCACCGTGATGTCAGGGCGCACGTCGGCATCGATACTGAACTGGCCTGCGATATCACGAACCAGTGCTGACAAGTCCACCTTAGCGGTCTGTTCTGTGCGCGCATCGCGGGCGTAGTCCATGAACTGGTCGATGAGGCGGTCGATCTGTTCGACTTGGCGCACAGCACTGTCTTTCAGCTCGTCGCCATCCTTCATCATCTCCACGGCGAGGCGAAGGCGCGCCAGCGGCGTGCGCAGGTCGTGGGAAAGTTCAGCCAGCGTTTCGGCCCGGATGGTCTCGGCCTCCTTCAGGCGCGTCGTCATGCGCTCAAAGCTTCTGGCCAGAGCCTTGATCTCGGTTGGCCCCCTGATTTCCGCCACTTGCCAGTCCGAGCCCAGGGCAAGCCGGTCGGTTTCGCGCTCAAGCGCGGCGAGCGGCCGGGAGATCTGGCGCGTCGCTAATGCGCCGATCGCGGTCACCACGAGGGTGATGATGCCTGTGAACAAAAGTAGCCAGCGTACCGGCGTCCAGTTGGTGCTGGACTCTGCGGCGACCCAGTAGAACTCCTCGCCGATCCGAAGATGCAACCATAATGTCCTGTTCTCGCCGATCCGCCAATCCATTTCGTCCTGGAAGTCCAGCCGGTCGATGATCCTTTGCATGACCATCATTTCGGCTGCATTCTCGCGGTAGTCACCGATTTCAGGGGGTACGCCGAGCGGTTTGATCTGGAGAAACTCACCTTCGTCAGCCCGCATGATAAGGGCATCACGCGCATCGGGGTCGAGTTCAAGCGCCGCGGCTGAAAGCGTATTGACCAGTTCAGCAGCGATGCTGGTGACGCGGTCGATCTGGGCGTTGAGAATGAGCACATAAATCGAAAAAAAGGACAGCCAGACCGATAGCACCGTCGCCGCGGCCAGGATCAGGACGTTGCGCCCGAACAGGGATCTGGGCCACGGCAAGCCCATCAGCCCGGCTCTCTGGCCAGCATGTAGCCAACGCCCCAGACCGTCTTGATCCA
>JBCBWQ010000088.1:8333-10301 GCA_039817025.1 Pseudomonadota bacterium
GGATCTGGGCCACGGCAAGCCCATCAGCCCGGCTCTCTGGCCAGCATGTAGCCAACGCCCCAGACCGTCTTGATCCACGCCGGGTTGGCCGAGTCTTCGCCAATTGACTTGCGCAAGCGTGTGACCTGAACATCTACCGCGCGATCGGTGACCTCCGCATCGCGTCCGAACGCGGCATCGATAATCCGCGCGCGCGAGACGGGGCGGCCAATATGCGCGGCGAGGACAGCAAGCAGTGCGAACTCGCGAGATGAAAGCTCAACGCCACGCCCATCACGGGTCAGCGTCAAAGCCTCCATGTCCAGGACGAAGGGCCCGAATGAGATCGGCTTGCTGCCGGGCGCCGGGTTTCCATTGGCTCCGGTGCGGCGCAGCACGGCACCCAGGCGCGCCAGCAGTTCGCGGGGCTCGAACGGTTTGGCCAGATAATCATCCGCGCCCATTTCGATGCCGATTATCCGGTCGATCGGGTCCCCCTTGGCGGTCAGGATGATGATCGGGATGGACTGGTCGGCGGCGCGCAGGCGCCGACACGCCGAAAGCCCGTCTTCTACGGGCATCATCAGGTCCAGGACCATCGCGTCATAGGGCTCGCGCTGCAACTGCTGGTCCATCGCCTGCGTATCGGGCACGGCGCGCACCTCATAGCCGTTCTCGCCGAGATAGCGCTGCAGGAGGCCGCGCAGTTCGCGGTCGTCATCGACGACGAGAATGCGTCCCTTCGGGCTGGCCATCACGTGCTCCTTCGCTTGCCTGCCGCAGTCTAGCCCTGCGCTCCGCCCGCTTATATCGCGGATGTGTTTCAATTCGTTTCATGCCCGGCCGCGCGCAACAGGATGAAACGTCTTCACGGTTTTCCGACATCACCGTGAAACGGCGCGCCGTCAGTTTCGTCTCCATCGAGCGGTCAAAAGTACAGCTCGCAACCCAGAGCGACCTTCAAGGACGAAACACATGACTACTCTGAAGACTTCCCTGCTGAAGATGAGCGTCGCTGCCTGCCTGGGCAGCATTGTTGCGCTGACCACCACGGCGGCGATGACGGCTGAAGCTCAAAGCGGCCGGATCAAGGCCCGCGGCGAGCGGGGCACAGCGTCTGCCGTACGCGGCGCGGATGGCGGGCGCGCGGCCCGCGCCCGAGGCTGCACAGGGGTCGAAGGCGGTCAGGCCTGTGGCTCGGGCGCCTCAACTGTCGGACCCGAGGGTGCGCGTGCCGGTCGCGCTTCGGCGTCCCAGATTGGCGACGACGGATCGTTCACCCGCGATGGCGGTGCCTACGCACTGAATGAGACTGGCGAAGCGGTGCGCACGCTGGGCAGCAACTACAATCCCGATGGGTCCGGCCAGCGCAGCGTTGACGGCTCTGCCAACTTTGCAAGCGGCTTTGCCGAGCGTGATACACTGTTGACCGTCGACGAGAGCGGCAATGCTGTCCGCACCGGCGCAGCATCGGGCGAGGGTGAACTCGGCACCTTCGCGTCGGAAGGCTCGGGCTCGTATTCCCAGGAACAAGGTCTCGACTTTGCCCGCATCGGAAATGCCGACCTCGCTGGTGAAGATGGCGCTTTCGCAGCGGACGGAGCGGTGTCCTACGACCAGCAACAGGGTCTGAACGCCCAGCGTGTGTCCGGCGGCAATGTTGAAACCGAGAACGGGTCGGTCGCAAGCCAGCGTGCAGCATCCTACACGCTCGAAGAAGGCCTCGAACTGGACTCGAATCGAACCGCTTCCAATGCCACTGGTGGCACGGTCGAGGCGGACCGGACCATCAACAATGACGAAGGCCTCTCCCGCACGGTCACCTGCACCAATGCCGCCGGCGAAACCATCGCCTGTGTGAACTGACAAGCTTGGAAGTCGCCGGCCGGTCCCCCTCCCCCCACTGAACGATCGAACGCTCGTCCACGGCGTTCAATCGGGCCGGCGGCTTCCATTCCCCCCTTTTTCGGAGTGCCCTCCCGTGAAACT
>JBCBWQ010000089.1:0-10271 GCA_039817025.1 Pseudomonadota bacterium
GGTGACAGCTCCGCCAACTGTCCCGCCCGCGCTGACCAACCGGGCTGGGATCAGGGCATCCGTATCCTCAGCAGAAGGGGCATGGGCGATGGACCGAAGCGAGGCGCTGGCGAGGCGTTCGCGATGGGCCGCATCGCGGGGACCAGCCAAGGGTTCGGTGATCTGGAAGACGAGCCCGCCAGGAATGGGATCATAATCCGGTGCCGGACGGGAATGGCCGGGCGGCGGCGCGAGGGCCGCGACCAGCGCCTCGAGATTTGCGTCTTCTGCCATGGGCAGACCGTGCGCGATCCCCTGCCCCGGATCAAGCGCGCAGCACCAGAAGGCCCGGCACCGGTCAGGCGGGGCTGCTTATCGCTTTGGTTTGCCTAAAAATCGCGCTTCAGGAACTGTCGAGCACAGCCGGTGTTGCGCCTGACCAAACACCGCTGACATCCATAATTGAAGCGCCCGTGCCGAAGCGGCCAGCAACACAACGGCCCACCGTTGCCAAGCGGATCTCGGGCGGCGTGATGAGGACCGCATTGCCCTTCGGACGTTGACGGTTAACGGCATCCCAAAGGTCGTCGCGCCAGCCCCGAACCGGGTCTGGATAGATCGCAGCAACCCGCACCCGGCCGAATACGCTGACTCGAAGTTCGAGATAGCCACGTGTCTCGGCATGGCGCGCGTACACCCTCAGCAGGTTCAGCCACAACAGTGGCCAGAACAGCGGATAAACAAATGAACGCATGGTCACAAAGGTTTCGGCCATGGATCGGACTATAGCGCCGGCAGCTGAGGGGTCGGATAAACGAAGCGCTCGTTCAATACTGGCGGTCGCCAAGCGTTCGATTGACGCCGCACAGCGGACAGACCCGGCTTGTTCGCGGCCGTCGCTAAGACCTAAGAAAGAAGAGCGGCATGGAGTCGCCCTGCGGAATCGCCCTTGCCCCGCCGCGCTGCTGTGACAGCGGGCCAAGACACGAAGGCGTGTTCGCAGACAGATAGGGGAAATGCTCGGCGGCGATGTCGACGGGCACAAAAAGCGGGTTCACCATGAAAACCAAGTTTCTGAATGTAACCGGGCTCTGCCTTGCCATGGCAGCGTCCCTCACCTTCGCTTCGCCGGAAAGCGCGGCTGAAACCTGCGTGCTTGATACGGATGCCGACGGGAATGCCGACGGCACCAGCGGCGCAAACGACAATGGCGGCGACGATGATCGCCTGGCCTGCGGCGCAGGCGCAGAAGCCGATGGACTCGGCGCGACGGCTGTGGGCTTCAATGCCCTGTCTGACAATGACTTTACAGTGTCCATGGGCGGGTTTGCGACCGCGTCTGGCGAAAACGCCACCGCGATTGGAGACTCCGCAACGGCGAGCGGATCGGATGCTGTGGCCCTCGGCGCAGATGCAGAAGCGACGATGGGCGATTCAACAGCGATTGGTCAGTCTGCCGTGGCCTCAGCGGAAGGCGCAACAGCCCTTGGCGAGGACACGGTGGCCAGCGGCATAGAAGCAACGGCGATCGGCGAAAACGCCCGCGCCTCGGGATCGAACGCGATAGCGCTAGGGTCTGACATGGATGGTAGCGGAACCGGTGCAACGGCAAGCGCAGCGAATGCCGTGGCCATCGGCGCCGATGCCTCGGCGGGTTTTGACAATTCGGTTTCCATCGGTGCCGGCACCGAAACCACGCGATCCGATCAGGTGGTCATCGGTACCGATGCGAGCACATTGACGGTCGCCGGGATCGAGACCGATGCGGCGCGCGCCGCACAAGGCACCGTCACGGGTGTGGTGACTACCGATGCAGACGGCAATCTTGCTTCAGATGGCGGCGCACTGAGCACGCAGGTCGGGGCCAACACAGACAGCATTATTCTGCTGCAATCAGGACATATGTCGGCGCAATCGACCATCGCTTCAAACACAAGCGCGATCGCACTGAACACCCAGGCAATTGATCGCAATACGGTCCTGATTGATGTCAACAGCCAGGCCATCACGGCCAATGCGCAGGCGATTGCCGAGATTCGCGAAGGCAATGCGACGCTCGCGGCTATTCCGGATCTTTACCTGCAGCATGACGAAACCTGGGCCGTTGCTGGAGGTTTCAGCATGTATGACGATGGCTTTGGCGGCGCCGAAACCGGCTTTGGCGGCGGACTTCAGCTCAGGAGTTCGACCACCGACAATTGGTCGGTCGGTCTCGCCGCAGGGATCTCCCGCAACACACAAGCTGTGCGACTTCAGGCGCGCATTGGCGGCTGAGGACGCCCGTTTCTAAACGCCGAACAGGGCTTCAGAATCCCTGAGCATGGCCACGCCGCCCCTGACGATTCCGGCGACGCGGCCCGGGGCTTCGGCAAGAACTGTTTCGGCAAAAAAGCCCGCGAGCGCTATCCCGCGCGCACGCGTGGCAGGATCGGCGTGCCACGTTCAGCATCATAGGCGGAAAACGCCGCAAGCCCGTCCACTGCACTGAGCCCGGCAATTCGATCCAACGCGAAGCGGATATCGTCGAGTGATGGTGTATAAGCCATTGCTGACGCTCTCCCGACTATTTTTGTCGCGCATAGGCGTTATCTCGCCTTTGGGATAGCGCTGCGCTGGCGCATCGCCAACGTTGCGCTACGTCTTGTCACGCAAGACGACTGCAACCCAAGGAGCCTCTCCCATGCGCAATGCCCTGCTTGCCACTGCCGCTCTCGCCGTATTCGCGAGCCCCGCTACCGCCCAGTCCCTGGAGGATGCCGCGACGGCCACCTACAGCCTCGAGAAAAACCACGCGTTCCTCACCTTCGCCGTCAGTCACAATGGCCTGTCGGACTACATCGTCAATTTCACCGACTTCGATGCAACGCTGGCCTTCGACCCGGCCGACCCTGAGGCATCGTCACTGACCGTTACCATCGATCCGACGGCGCTGAACACGAACTACCCTGACCCAGAAAAGAAGGTCGAGTGGGAAACCGAACTCGCGACGGACTCGAAATTCTTCAATGCTGGCGAATTTCCGGCGATCACCTTCACATCGACTGAGATCGCGCGCACCGGCGAGTCCACCGGCACGGTAACCGGCGATCTGTCTTTCCGCGGCACGACCGCGCCGGTGACGCTGGACGTGACGTTTAACGGTGTTGGCAACATGCCCTGGTTCGGTGAGCGTGACCTGATCGGCTTCAATGCCATTACCACGATCACCCGTTCCGAATTCGGGATGGACGCCATGCTGCCGAACATTGGTGACGCTGTGACCGTCGAATTCAGCGGCGAATTCCTCCAGGACGAATAAGCGTCGCCTCAGACCCAAGGGACACGAACCATGACCAAATATCTCCTTCTCTCCGCATCCATGTTGACTCTCGCCGCGTGCGGCGGGGCTTCGGACGCACCGGCCTCTACTGACGCTGCAGCTCCGGACGCCGAGACTGCCTCAGCCGAAGCACTGATCCCCGAATTGGAAGGCGTTGCCGCAGGCACCTATTCGCTTGAAAAGGGCCACGCTTTCCTGGCCTTCAAAGTCGACCATGCTGCGGGCTTGTCTGAGTACCGGATGAATTTTTCCGACTTCGACCTCGATCTTGATTTCGATCCGGCCAACCCGGAAGCGGCGAGCCTTTCGGTCGCGATCAATCCCATGAGCGTGGTGACAAATTATCCCGGCGACTACAAAGCCGGCCACGCAGATTCCGGATTTGAAACCTGGGACGAAGACGTCTCACGCAATGAGCGCTGGTTGAATGCCGATGCCCATCCTGAGATCACTTTCGTGTCCACCGGTATTGAACGTACCGGCGAAACGGCAGGAAAGGTGACCGGCGACCTGACCCTGCTCGGCACAACAGCCCCTGTTACGCTGGACGTCACGTTCAATGGGTCGGGCAATGCGCCGTGGTTCGGTGAGCGCGATCTCATCGGCTTTGATGCGACAACCACCTTCAACCGCTCAGATTTCGGCATGGACGCTGCTATCCCGAATATCGGGGATGAGGTGACCGTCGAATTCACGGGCGAGCTATTGCAGGACGAATAGACCATGTCTGCTGCGTCATCGCGCTATACCGGCATTGCGATTGCCCTTCACTGGGCCATCGCAATTGCCATCGTCAGCCTTATCGC
The DNA here is from genome assembly GCA_039817025.1 of Pseudomonadota bacterium. Taxonomy (GTDB): domain Bacteria; phylum Pseudomonadota; class Alphaproteobacteria; order Caulobacterales; family Hyphomonadaceae; genus JANQQC01. The sequence continues at coordinate 4,105 of JBCBWQ010000089.1, forward strand.
GGCGGGTTGGTACATGACTGACCTGCCCGATGGCGCGCCGGGGCAGCAAGCGATCTACCAGATCCATAAATCGGTCGGCATCACTGTCCTCCTTCTGACGGTGGCGCGGATCATCTGGCGCGTCATGAACCCGCCCCCACCGGCCCCGACGGATATGCCAACGCATGAGAAAGCAGCCTCGCACGCTGTGCATATCGCCTTTTACGGGCTGATGGTGGCGATGCCGCTGACCGGCTGGCTTTACTCGTCGACAGCCTATGAGTTTCAGGTTCCTACGGTGCTGTATGGCCTCGTGAGCTGGCCGCATCTGCCGTTTATGGAAGGGCTGAAAACGCCAGCGGCCCACGGCGCGATTGCCTCCATGCACTCCAGCCTTGCCTGGGTGATGCTGGCGTTGCTCGCACTTCATGTCGCCGGTGCTATCAAGCACGAGATCACCGATGAGGAGGGTGTCTTGAAGCGCATGATCCCTGGCCTGTTTGGCCGCACTGATGCGCCCCGCGCGCCCGGCCGCGGCGCTGTGAATGCCTTTGGCGGCGCTTTTGCTGTGTTTGCACTGGTGGCCGGGGCACCGCTGGTCGCCAATGCCGTGGGTGGCGGCACCGACCTTGGTGGTGAAACCGAGATCGAGGCGAACTGGGCCGTAGACTATGGCGCGTCGGAGATCCGCTTTTCCGGCGTTCATGATGGCGACGCCTTCACCGGCACATTCGGCGACTGGAGCGCTGATATCGCCTTCGATCCGGACGCGCTGGAAACGTCCGCAGCACAGGTTCGCGTGGACACGGGCTCGGCTGCGACCGGAACCAAGCTCTATGATGACAGTTTGAAAGCGGCCGAATGGTTTGGCGTGTCGGACTTTCCCGTGGCCACCGTCGATATCAGCGGCATGACGCTTGTGGACAGTGGCTATGCAGCGGATGCGACGCTGACCGTGAAAGGGGTTCCGGTTGAGGCGCAGCTCCTATTCACCGTCGATATTGACGGCGACACCGCAACGATGGCCGGGCAAACACTTTTGAGCCGACAAGCCCTCAATCTCGGCCTGCAGAGCGATCCCGGCGGAGACTGGGTCAGCGATGAGATCACAGTCGATCTCTCCGTTACGGCCTCGCGCATCGACTAAGCCCTTGCTAAGGGCGGGCGGATGAGTGCGCCTGTCCTTTCCATTTCACAAGACGCGGTTGCCCGCGCAGCGAATGCCCTGCGCGCGGGCGGGCTTGTCGTGTTACCAACGGAGACGGTTTACGGGCTCGCAGCAGATGCGGCGAATGCCGATGCCGTGGCCCGGCTCTACGCGGCGAAAGGCAGACCCGCGTTTAATCCACTGATCGCGCATGTTGCCGATCTCGACATGGCGAAGGGCTTTGGCGGTTTCAACGATGTCGCTGACGCGCTAGCGGCCGCATTCTGGCCGGGGCCTTTGACTCTGGTCGTGCCTTTGATACGCGACGATGCGGTTTGCGATCTTGCGCGGGCGGGACTTGAGACGGTTGCGGTTCGCAGTCCCCGTCATTCGGGGGCGCAGGCGGTGCTGAGTGCCTTTGGTGGGCCGCTTGTTGCCCCGTCGGCGAATTTGAGTGGCAGGCTGAGCCCAACCCTCGCAGCGCACGCAGAAGAGGATTTGAGCGACGCCGTCGACCTGATTCTTGATGGTGGGCCTTGCGAGACCGGCGTTGAGTCAACGATTGTCGATTGCACGGGCGCGCGCCCTGCCCTGTTGCGGCATGGGGCGATTGCGCCAGACGAGATCGAGGCGATTGCTGGACCTTTGCGAAACGCCGAGCATGACCCCGATGCACCGTCCGCTCCGGGTCAATTGCTTAGGCACTACGCACCCAATGCGCGCCTGCGCCTTAACGCTGCGAGCTCAAATCCGGGTGAAGCCTTTCTCGGATTCGGCGCGCAGTCGTCGGTGACGCTTAACCTGTCGCAAGTCAGTGACCTCCAAGAGGCCGCCGCCAATTTGTTTGCGATGCTTCGCGAGCTCGATGGCCAGTATAAAGCCATCGCCGTTGCGCCAATCCCGGAGCGCGGTCTCGGACTGGCGATCAATGATCGACTTAGGCGAGCAGCAGAACGCTGAGCTTTACTCGACGGTCCACCCGCGCGGGGTACGATGGGCATCCAACGTCATCGGATCGGTCTGCGGTGCTGTACGGCGCGGTTTGCGTCCGCCAACTGCGAAACGCAGCGTAAGCGCTGCTGCACCGATGAGAAGACCGATAATCGCCGTGGTCACGGCAATGGCACCGGCCGCAACAACAATCAGCGCTGCCAGAAAAACCCGCGCAATCACGCGAACAATATCGCGTCCGGCACTAGCAAAAGTGCCGATCATATCCGGCGAATGAGTCTGGTTGGCAGTCATCTAGAGCTCCTGTCCAATAGAGGATGGGTCGTTGACCCCGTCTCGTCAATCGGCAGTGACAAGCAAACCGCGTTCCGCACGGATTTTTGCGTAGGCTGATGTGATCGCCGCTGCTTTTTCGTGCGCTGCCGCCTCGAATTCGCGCGGCGCACCGTTGGCAACAACCCGATCAGGGTGGTTGTCAGCCATCAGTCGGCGGTACGCGACCCGGATGACATCGAATTCTGCGTCATGGGCGACACCCAGGATATGGTACGGATCGTTTCGTTCTGGCCCAAGATGACTTGCACGGATCCGCCGGAAGTCGGCTTCACTAAAGCCAAACGCCTCAGCGACCGCGCGAAGATAGTCCATTTCCTCGGTCGTCACGACACCATCTGCGCCGGCAATCTGGAACAGGCCATCAAGAACACCCTCAAGCAAACAGGGGCGGTTGCGATATTTCCGTCCAATGCGCCGGGCATAGCCTTCGTATCCCCGAACGGTTTGCTGGGCGAGATTGAAGACGCGGCGCACCGCGTCTGCATCTTCCGGCGGCGCGCGGAAGACGCGGGCAAAGACCATGATCTCGTCATCGGTCACGATGCCATCGGCGGCAGCCATCTTTGCGCCGAGACCAACAACGGCCGCTGTGAAGCCCACATCATTGGGATCCGGCTCGCAGCCGCCATCGACCGGGTCCAGAGGGTCGGGGTCCACGGGCAGATCGAACAAGGCGCGTCCAGCGTCGAGTATGCGGGTCCAGATGCTCATCGTTCTACGGTTGTACCAGCAATCGCATGGGTTGTGGGATCAAGCTTTTCGATACGAAGTATTAAAATCGCTTAAGGTATGCATCCATATCCTATTGCGTCGCGTATATGTTATGTCACTCCAAGAGGAATGGCTCGGCCTTTTCTTGTGCCGGACTTCAGACGCAAAGAGGAAGACCTCCCATGAAATCCATCGCTCTCGCCCTTGGTGCCGCAACGCTGATCGCCATGCCCGTTGCCGCAGAATCCTGCAGTTATTCCAAAGTGCAATCGGCGTCGCAAACGGCTGAAACCGCGCGATATGTTGCCCACCATGCCGAAGAAAAAGCAGACATTGTCGACACCGCTGCCGCTGCAGGGTCGTTCTCGACGCTGCTCGCTGCGGCTGAAGCGGCTGGACTGGTCGAAGCGCTCAAAGGCGAAGGCCCTCTGACTGTTTTTGCGCCAACCGATGAAGCGTTTGCCGCCCTGCCTGAAGGCACAGTTGAGTCGCTCCTGCTGCCCGAGAACAAGGACCAACTCGCTGGCATCCTCAAGTACCACGTGATCGCTGGTGCGAAGGTGAAAGCAGCTGATCTTGCTGGCGCGACAACCACTGCGGAAACGCTCAATGGTGAAGTTGCCATCGACGGGACCGACGGCGTGAAAGTCAACGATGCAACGGTGATTACAGCCGATGTCATGGCGTCAAACGGCGTCATCCATGTGATCGATACGGTGCTGATCCCGGCGTCCTAAGGACGGCTCAGATCGCGCATTACGGGAATTTATTTTGTTTTTCCCGGATTCCGTGATCTAGTTTTAGGTGTCCGTCCCATCGCGGGCATCATCAAGATCCAAACGGCATTACCCCGCCAACGGATCGAACGGCCTCGATTTATTCTGTCGAGGCCGTTTTTTTGTCGGCGAGTTCCGCCCTCAGCGCCGCAACGTCTGCTTTTAAGTCTTCGAGCATGGTCTTCAGCTCAGCCCGTTCGCCCTGGGCGACTTCCTCTTCATGCTCAAGGTCTTCTTCCAGGCCACTGATTTCGCCCATGAGCTCTTTCTGGACAGCTTCCTGCTCGGCTTGCAGGGCCTCCACGATCAGCGCAATGAAGAAGTTCAGGATCGCGAAGCTCGCAATGAAGATAAAGATGAGGAAGAATAGCCAGGCATAGGGATGTCCGTCATCGATGACTTTCTGGACAACCTCAAAGCGCCAGCCATCCATCGTCATCACCTGGAACAGGGAATACGCGGATTTCGGCAAGCTGCCGAACAGGAGCTCTACTTCTTCTGTATCGGTTTGGCCAAACATGTTCGTGGCCATGACGGCGCCAACATAGGTGACCAGCGCCAGTACAGCGAGAATCGCCGTCATGCCGGGCAGCGCGCTGAGCAGGGCTTCGGTGATCCGGCGTAGCATGGGCACGACATGCAGGAGCCGCAGCACTCGCAGGACCCTCAGCGCGCGCAGGACGCTGAAGGCACCCGTGCTCGGCAGCAGCGATATGCCGACCACGATGAAGTCAAACCAGTTCCAGCCAAGCTTGAAGAATTGGAGGCGGTAAAGAAACAACTTCAGCGCAATCTCGACGGCAAAGATATAGGTCACGGCCTGGTCGATGGCGCTGAGCGTACTGACCAGCGTTGGTGGCAGGTCTTCGCGATAGGTCAGGATGCCAAGGATAATGGCGTTGAGGATGATCAGTCCGGTTACGAAGTTTCGGAACCATGCGCTTTCGATGGCCCGCTCAAACCGGCTGTTATAAGTGTCCAGATCGAGCGTTGCGCGCTTCATGGGGCCTCGCTGCCCGGCGAGCCGGGTCCAGTCTTTGATACCAGCCCTTCGTTTTAGCTACGCTTCGGGCGCAATCAATCGGCACGTTGCGGGTTCTGGCGTCTGCAGCCCAAGAGAGCGTGGCAGGAAAGGCGCGCCTGGCCATAAATCGACCGACCATCGATCACAAACCGGCCGCTTTCAGGAAAGACAGTGGTGTTGACCCAGCGCAAGGGTTAAGACTTCGTGATTAAAGCGTTCGCCAGGCGAAACCGGGAGGGATGCGCCGCGTGACACCACTGACGAATGATTTCGAAGCCTATGTGCTTGATCTGACCAAGCGGAATAATCGCACGCTCATGTTTTTGATGGGTGCGACGGTGCTGGCAGCGGTCTCTTTTCTTGTGTTTCTCTTGGCGACGATCGGGATCGACTTGCCTCAGTCGCTGAATACGCTGATGCGCGGTGATGCGAACCACGCCCTGTCAGCGGCCAACGTGATGGCCAACGTCGCCGTCGGTGCCGCGCTGCGGGTCTGGTACAATCGGCAAGACAAGATGACGACGCTCCTGACCCACGCCATGGTGCTGGACGGAGAGAAAGAAACCGCGATCCGTGTTCTGCTGAACAAGAAGATCAATAAGTGACCGCAGCGATGGGAGGGGAGCCCGCGCCATGAGCCTTGAAACAACCGACGCATCGGCCATCGAAGCTGAAGCAAGAGCCCGGCGCGCGAAGACCGTCAGCGACATCTGGGAAGAGGTGCAGCGCGAACAGGCAGCCTTCAACCGCATCATCAAATGGCTCGTTGGCCTGCTCATCGTGGCCGCGGCGATCGCTGCGGCAGCGGCGGCGGCATCCTATTTCGAATTCAGGGACATGCAGCAGGCCCATCGCGCCTCGATCGAAAATGCGCGCGTCCTTGCCAAGATCGACAGCGGTGAGGCTGCACGCGAGCGCAACCGCATGACCATTCTGCTGCTTGATATTCGGGAGACCGCCGCAGCATCGCGCGCGCAGGCAGACCTCGTCCGCCGGGTCGCTCGCGCGATAGCGAGCGACGAACGCGACCGGCTGTTGCCGATGGCGATGGCGGTTGCTCGAGACCACGCAACGGGCCTGCGCGTGAATGCATCCACATCACAACTTATTGCTGCCGTGATTGACGAAGCCGATGCCGGACGGCTTGAAGTTCCATCCATCGAACTCGACTTCCTCAAAGCCGTAAAACTCGACTGGAATGCGCCTACGGGTGAAGCTGCGTCCTCGTTTTCGGCCATCGCGG
>JBCBWQ010000008.1:0-32248 GCA_039817025.1 Pseudomonadota bacterium
GCATCTGCACGCCGATTATCGCAATCGTTGTTCCCTACGCGCTATTTTTCCATGTCAGCCTCGGGCTACCCAGGCTTGATCCTTCGTTCTGGGACGCGAAACCAATCCTCTTGCAAGCGCTCATCGGCCTGCTGGCATCGGAGTTTGTGATCTATTGGGTGCATCGCCTCATGCACACGCGCCTGCTTTGGCCGATCCATGCCGTCCATCACTCAGACAGAGATATGAATTACATGACCGGGGATCGCGCCCATATCTTGGAGCGTATGCTGACGCGATTTGTGTCGGTGTTTTGCCTGTTCAGTCTCGGCGCCCGCATCGAAATCGTCATCGCGATTGTGATTTTCGCTGAGCTGCATGACTTCTACGTCCACGCAAAGCTGGACGTCGATCACGGCCCATTCAACTGGCTGATCGCGTCGCCGCAAATGCACCAATGGCACCACGCCGATCACCCGGACGCCTATGGCAAGAACCTCGCCATCATCCTACCGGTCTGGGACAAACTGTTCGGCACCTATTAAAATCCCGGGAAAGTCGACGTCCCGCTGGGTTTCGAAGACGCTCCAGGGCATAACTTTTTCGCGTTGATGGCCCATCCTTTTGTCGCTTGGTGGCGAATGGCGCAGCGACGGCGGGACGATTTAGCGCCTGCGGAATAACGCCGGCGGCGTTATCGGGATTGACCGCTAGAACAAAACGTGAATACTCTATCGTTCTGCTGTCGCCAAAGCCGCATCAGCCTGTGGATACTGTCCAATTGTGCAGAGACTCAGGCCCGCGTGCGGCTTAGGACAGGTCACCCAGAGTCGGAAAGCAGCGATCGGAGCGGAGTTATGGCAGGGTCAGTGAACAAGGTTATACTTGTGGGCAATCTCGGGGCCGACCCCGAAGTGCGCCAGTTCCAGAATGGAGGCCAGGTCTGCAATCTTTCGATCGCGACCTCTGAAAACTGGAAGGACAAGCAGTCCGGCGAGCGCCGGGAAAAAACCGAATGGCACCGCGTTGCGATTTTCTCCGAAGGCCTGGTGCGCGTGGCCCAAAGCTATCTTCGGAAAGGCTCTAAAGTGTACCTCGAAGGCCAGCTTGAGACTCGCAAGTGGCAAGACCAGAACGGCGTCGACAAGTACACGACGGAGATCGTGCTTCGCGGATACAACTCCAACTTGACCATGCTCGACGGGCGCGCTGATGGCGCAGGCGGCGGCCGGTCAGTCGGCATGGATAGCGGTGGATATGGAGACAGCCGTGGCGGCCCGCGCCAAATGGATGGCCCCGCTCAGGATTTCAGCCAGGATCTGGACGACGAGATTCCGTTCTAGACGCGACAGGCACTGCTGCCGGAAGATTTGAATAGGAAGCGCCGCGCTGCTAAGGCTACGCAGTGGCAGCGGGCGATTCGACGCCTGCGCAAACCAGACCGGACATCCCCTTGAGCGACAATACATCCCCGCCTGAAGATCCTGAGGCTCCGCCCCCGGCACCGCAAGACGGCATCGATCCCATTGCGATCGAAGACGAGCTAAAGAAGTCGTACCTCGATTATGCCATGAGCGTGATCGTGAGCCGCGCGCTACCGGATGTGCGCGATGGCCTCAAACCCGTGCACAGGCGGATTCTTTACGCCATGCAGGTGGGCGGCAACACACCGGACAAACCCTACAAAAAGTCTGCCAATATCGTCGGTGCCGTGATGGGTAACTATCACCCCCACGGCGACAGCGCGATTTACGATGCGCTCGTTCGCATGGCACAGCCCTTCTCCATGGGCGTCACCCTCGTGGACGGCCAAGGTAACTTCGGGTCGATCGACAATGATCCGCCCGCGGCCATGCGCTACACGGAAAGCCGGATGACCAAGGCGGCAACCTACCTGCTTGCCGACATCGACAAGGATACGGTGGACTTCCAGGACACCTATGACGGCTCACAGCAGGAGCCCATGGTCCTGCCTGCCAAATTCCCGAATCTGCTGGTCAATGGCGGCGGCGGCATCGCTGTCGGAATGGCGACAAATATTCCGCCCCACAATCTGGGCGAAGTCATCGACGCCACTTTGGCCATGATGGATGATCCGACTTTGGACGACGAGGCCCTGCTCGAAATCGTTCCAGGTCCGGACTTCCCGACCGGCGGCCTGATCATGGGACATGCGGGCTCCCGCAAAGCGCTGATGGAAGGCCGAGGCTCGGTCATCATGCGCGCGCGAACGGAAATTGAGACTGTGAAGTCCGGCCGCGAAGCAATCATTGTTTCGGAAATCCCGTATCAGGTGAACAAAGCCTCTATGGTTCAGAAGATTGCTGAACTGGTCCGCGAAAAGCGGATCGAAGGCATTGCCGACTTACGCGACGAAAGCGACCGTAACGGGATCCGGGTCGTTGTGGAAATCAAGCGTGATGCGAGCGCAGATGTCGTCCTGAACCAGCTGTACCGGTTCTCGCCGCTGCAAACCTCGTTCGGCGTGAACATGCTCGCGCTGAATGGCGGACGGCCGGAACTGCTCAATCTTCGCAAGGTCTTGCAATGCTTCATTCGCTTTCGCGAGGACGTTGTCACGAGGCGCACCAAGCATGAGCTTGGCAAGGCCCGCGACCGGGCTCACGTATTGGTTGGCCTTGCCCTAGCCGTTGCCAATATCGACGAGGTCATTCGGATCATTCGCTACTCACCGGACCCAAAAACCGCGCGCGAAAAACTGCTTGAAAAAGCGTGGCCCGCCCAGGACATGGGGCCGTTAATCGACCTGATCGCCGACCGCCGGACCCGCTATGCTGAAGGCGAAGACGGCATGATCTACTTGTCAGACGAACAGGCGCGCGCAATCCTTGACCTACGCCTGCATCGCCTCACAGGCCTCGGTCGCGACGAGATCGGCGATGAAGCGAAGGGGCTTTCGGACAAAATCGCCGACTATCTCGACATTCTCCGCTCGCACGGGCGGGTTATGGACATCATCCGTGGCGAGCTGGGTGAAGTGAAAGACAAGTTCGCCGTACCACGTCGGTCCGAGTTCGCCTTTGGCGATATGGATATGGACGATGAAGACCTCATCGAACGCGAAGACATGGTCGTCACCGTCACCCATGGCGGTTACGTCAAACGCACCCCTCTATCGACCTATCGTACACAGCATCGCGGCGGCAAAGGCCGATCCGGAATTTCAATGAAGGATGATGACTTCGTCGTGCGCTTGTTCTCCGCGAACACGCACACCGAAGTCCTGTTTTTCTCGTCAACGGGCATGGTCTACAAGGAAAAAGTCTGGCGCTTGCCGGTCGGCGCTCCGCAATCGCGCGGAAAGGCGTTGGTCAACATCTTCCCACTTGCCGCCGATGAGCGCATCGAGAGCGTCATGCCGCTTCCAGACGATGACGAGGCGCGCGCAGAATTAGACGTCATGTTTGCCACCCGGTCGGGCGGTGTCCGGCGCAACAAGTTGTCAGATTTTGTCCGTGTCAATCGCAATGGCAAGATCGCCATGAAACCCGACGAAGGCGACGGCATCATAGCAGTCAAGATCTGCTCAGACCGCGACGACATCCTTCTGACCACCGCACTCGGACAGTGCATTCGCTTCAGGGTCGATGATGTGCGGGTGTTCTCCGGCCGTACGTCTTCCGGCGTACGTGGTATTCGCCTCGGCGATGATGACAGGGTCATCGCCATGGGAGTGCTGCGTCACGTGGACGTAACGCCAGCGGAGGCACGCGCCTATCTGAAACACGCCGCCGCCATGCGCCGCGCCACAGATGGCGAAGATGTCGACCTCGGCGATGATGATGGCGAAGACACCGAGGAAACCGCCCTTTCGCCGGAACGCATCGCTGAGCTTGGAGCCGCAGAGGAACTTATCCTCACCATCGCCGACAATGGGATGGGCAAGCGCGCCTCGGCTTATGATTACCGCGTTACGGGCCGCGGCGGGAAGGGACTGATCGCGCACCGTCTTTCTGGTGACCAAAAGATCGCCCAATCGTTCCCTGTTGAGGAGAGCGACCAGATCATGCTGATCACAAATGCCGGTCAGACCCTGCGCACAACGGTCGATCAGATCCGCCAGGCAGGCCGTGCGACGTCTGGGGTTTGGGTGCTTAGGACGCAGGATGATGAGCGCGTCGTTTCCGTAGCGCGGCTTGTGGAAGCCGAAGAGGACGATATTGATGAAGCCTCGAGCGATGGCGAAACACCGCCGTCGGACGCATAGATTAAACCCGCCGCAAGTGCGGGAAACGGGGAGCGCGCCATGGAACGAGTCGGTTTGTATCCGGGGACTTTCGATCCGATAACACTCGGGCACCTCGATATTATTTCCCGCGCAATGAAACTCGTGGATCGCTTGATCATTGGCGTTGCGATTAACGAAGCCAAGCGCCCTCTATTTTCCCTGGAAGAACGCGTGGCGACGGTGACGCGCGAAATTGAAGCCCTGTCCGGGCCGGGTCGTGCCGTTGTCGAAGTTCGCCCGTTCGACAATTTGCTGATGCACTTTGCAGAACAATGCGGTGCCCAAGTCTTGGTGCGCGGTCTGCGCGCAGTTTCTGACTTCGAGTACGAATTCCAGATGACCGCAATGAATGAACGACTGAATCCCGACATTGAAACCGTGTTCCTGATGGCCGATGTTCAGCATCAGGCGGTGGCGTCGCGGCTCGTAAAGGAGATTGCGGCGCTGGACGGCAAAGTGTCAGACTTTGTCACGCCTCAAGTGGAACGTGAGTTGTTGGAGAAGTTCAAAGCATGATCTTGCGGACTGTAGCGGCCACGGCGGTCGCCCTCGGACTGGTTGGCTTGGCGCAAGCTGAGGACGCGGAACCCGAAGCACCAGAAGCGATTACCATCGAAGCCGCCAAAACGGATTCCGATAATTGGCGACCGATCGACCCTGAAAATATTCTGGTTTTTGAAACCACGAAAGGTCGCATCCTGATTGAGGTGCTGCCCGACGTCGCCCCCAAGCATGCCGAGCAGTTCAAAGCCATCGTACGGTCAGGTCTTTACGAAGGCACCGTATTCCATCGCGTCATCGATGATTTCATGGCCCAGGGCGGCGATATTCGAGCGATCAATGGTGAGGGCTCCGGCCTTCCGAATATTGAAGGCGAATTCACCTTCCGCCGGGTTCCGGAAGACTTTCCGCTGGACCTGATTGGACCAGAGAACACGGCAACGCAGGGCTACCATCGCGGCTTCCCTATCGCCACGCAGTCAAAATTCCTCGCTGAAATGACGAAGGATGGCAAAGTCGAAAGCTGGGTGTTGCATTGTAAGGGCGTTGTATCCACCGCACGCACGGCCGATCCGAACTCCGCCAATAGCCAGTTTTTCCTTATGCGCGGTGTGAGCCCGCACTTGGACAAGCAGTACACGGCATGGGGGCGAATTCTGGAGGGCCAGGATGTCGTCGATACCATCAAGACCGGTGAGCCTGTCCGTAACCCGGACGTGCTGCTAAGCGCCGCTGTAGCGTCGGATATGCCTGAAGGTGAGCGTCCAGCAGTCTGGTCACAACGCACGGACGGCCCAGCATTTCAGGAAACGCTCGCAGCCGCCGGGGAAACGCCGATCTGTGATTTACCGCCCGTACCAACGGTCGTTGAAGGCTGAGCGATGCGGACGCCTTCCTTGACGCGTTCGACTTTGATCTTCCCGAACGCCTGATCGCCCTGCGGCCAGCGGAGCCGCAAGACACTGCGCGTCTCCTGGTTGTGCGTCGCAATGGTGTCCTCGAAGACCGAACCGTGCGTGAGCTTCCGGACATCCTGTCAGCAGGCGACCATCTGGTGTTCAATGACACCCGCGTTCTGCCCGCAGCGTTGAAGGGCATTCGTCCTGCGCGTGACGCCGCGAGCCAGGATGTTGCGGTCGATGTAAACCTGACCGAGCGGGTCGGTGAAGCCTGTTGGCGCGCCCTCGCGCGTCCCGGGCGGCGCTTGAAAGCGGGTGATACAATCCGTTTCACCGATGATTTTTCGGCAGTGATTAGAGCGCGCCTTGCGGGCGGAGAGATCGAACTCAATTTCGATACCGGTGACATACCCCTGGAAACGCGGCTCGACGCGCATGGCGCTATGCCGCTGCCTCCCTATATCGCTCGCCGGCGCGCAGCAGACGAAAAGGATCGCAACGACTATCAGACTATATTCGCCGGTGAAGACGCGGGATCTGTCGCAGCACCGACGGCAGGCCTGCATTTCACGCCGCGCCTATTGGGTGAACTGGACGCTGCCAGTGTGATCCGAGAAACCGTGCGGCTCCATGTCGGCCTCGGTACATTTTCACCGCTGGATCAGACCGCCCTCGAAACAAACACACTCCATGAGGAATGGCGGCGCCTGACACCGGAAACCGCCACCACACTCAATGCCGCCCGCCGGTCGAGCCATCGCATTATCCCGGTAGGAACAACGGCTATGCGCACGCTCGAAAGTTGCGTTGATAGCTCCGGCGCGCTGCACCCAGCCACAGGCCCGACCAACATTTTCCTCAAACCCGGAGATCGGATTGGCGCAACGGATGCCCTGGTTACCAACTTCCACTTGCCCCGATCGAGCCTCTTCATGCTCGTCAGCGCACTGATGGGTACCGGCATCATGCAGGCGGCATACTCACACGCCATTGCGCAAGACTACCGGTTCTATTCCTACGGCGACGCCTGCCTATTGTTGCCGTGACGATCAGCCCTCGTCGGACAACGCCTTCAGATACATTGAGTTTTTCGGCGCAGCGAAGACGCGTTCGACCATGGGCGCAAAAAAGTCGAGCGACTCGCTTTCATAGTCCGGATCGAACGCGGCCTGGTCGTACTTGTGACAAAACTCAGCGCAGCGCTGATAGTGCGGGCTATCCTTGAACTGCTCCCGCATATTCTTGTCTAGGCCGAGATACTCGAAGAAGTAGTAGCCTTGGAACGCCCCGTGATTGGCCACCATCCAGTGGTTTGCTTCGCTCACGAACGGCTTGAGAATGGCTGCCGCCACATCGGGATGATTGTAGCTGCCCAGCGTATCGCCGATATCATGTAGCAGGGCGCAGACAACATACTCCTCATCTCGCCCGTCACGGTGCGCTCGCGTTGCCGTTTGCAGGGAGTGCTCAAGACGGTCGATTGGGAAGCCGCCATAGTCGCCATCGAGCAGCCGCAAATGGTCCAGGACGCGCTTTGCGAGCCCCTTGTTGAAGCCCTTCGCGTGGTCAGCGATGATGTCCCAGTCTTCCTGGGTGCCTTCCAGCATTTCGCGGAACTGAGCTTTCTTGCCAATATCTTGACCGTCTGCCATGTCTAACCTCCCATTTTTGTGCAGTTTAACTGAATCAACATCGAACAGAAAGGCGCATTCGGAGACGTCATATTTGTTTGTGAGCGCTCACTTGCTTTTTCTGCGAAGATGCCTAAATTGCGTCTGAAACAGGAGTTCAGGCGATGAAACTTGAAGAGCCCGAAGAAAAGAAGCCGCGTGCGCGGAATGCTCGCCCCAAGATCGAGCGGGCCGCACTGCAACTCTTCGTAGACGAAGGCGTCGATGCTGCGACCACGCGGGAAATCGCGCATGCCGCGGGTGTGTCCGAGGGCGCGCTTTATCGCCACTACAAGGGCAAGGACGAGCTCGCCCTTGCACTTTTCATGGACATTCACGACAGGCTTGGCTCTGCCCTCTACACAGCGTTCACAGAAGGTGGCGGAAGCATGGAAACCCGTGTTCAGCGCGCTGTGGCGGCCTATTGCCAGATCGCCGACGAAGACTGGCTGCTGTTCTCGTTCCACTTGCTGTCAATGAACAAGTTTCTTCCCCACGATGTCAGGCGCGAAGACGATCCGGTCAGCCTCGTTGAGCAGATGATTGATGCGCTCGTCGTTGAAGGAGCCATCCCTGCCTGCAACACCCCAGTGATGGCAGGCATGGTTCTGGGCGTCATGACTCAGACCGCCCAGAACATGGCGTACAACCGCTTTGAGGGTCCATTCGGCCTGTACGCCGATGACTTCACCAAAGCCATCCTTGCCATCCTTAAACAGGACTGAGGAGCACCCAATGAGATCCCACCTGTTCACCGCAGCCTATTGGCTGCTCACAGTTGCGTATGGTCTGGCGTCGCTTCCAGCCCTTCTGCTGCCAGGACGCGGCCCAGTCACTCTAGTGATCCGTAGCTATACCCGGGCGATGAAGCTGGCTCTAAGGGTGATCGCTGGCATCAAGCCCAAAACCCGCGGCAAGGACCGCCTGCCAAAGGGGGCATTTATCATTGCTGCCAAACACCAAAGCTGGGGCGACGGGTTCATGGTTTATCCGGAAGTGGACAATCTGGCTTTTGTTACTGGCGACCACCTGGAACGGTTCCCCGCTGTCAGTGGCATTCTGAAGAAACTTGGTGCAATTGTGATCGACACCTGCGGTGGTGGACAGCGCAAAGCCGCATCTCTCGCGGAAGGCATGGTAATCGCCAAAGCTGAAGGCCGCCGCGTATTGATCTATCCTGAAGGCCATCTTGCGCCGCCGGACCATCACTTCCGGTACAAGGCCGGTGTTTGGCACATGCAGGATGCCATGCAGGTGCCGGTTGTGCCTGTCGCGACCAATCTTGGCCTGTTCTGGCAACAGGAGCAGCATGAGAAGACGCCGGGCACCGCTGTTATCGAATTCCTGGAGCCCATCCCGCCGGGTCTTGAAAAGGAGGAATTTCTTGAACGCCTCACCCGCGCTGTCGAAACGCGCTCACAGGAACTCATAGCCGAAGCGCGCGGCACACCGGTCATAGAAAGCATACTCCTACCAGACCCGAAAAAGGGCGAGATCGCCCTGCCGACGACACACGAGGTGCCGGCAAACGCAAGTTGATCTGACGTTCTGGTCGCTTAGTCTGAATAAACGTATCTACGGGAAACTTCGTCATGCGCGTTCTCTTGCTCGGTGCGACAGGCACCATCGGACGCGCAACCGCGACAGCTCTCATAGAACGCCGCCACGACGTGACCTGTTTCGTTCGCAAAGGCAGCAGCGTCGACACGCTGCGAGAAGGGGTGACGCTGAAGTATGGCGATATCACCGAACCGGGGGCTCTGGCTCGCCACGGGCTTCCCGGCGAGCCATTCGATGCCCTCATATCCTGCCTTGCATCGCGTACAGGTGCGCCGGAGGATGCCTGGGCGATAGACCACGATGCCCACGTCGAAGCCCTCAAGGCCGCTGCACAGGCCGGTGTCCGACACGTGGTGCTATTGTCTGCACTGTGTGTGCAAAGGCCTAAGCTCGCGTTTCAGTTTGCCAAGCTCGCTTTCGAGCAAAAGCTCACCGAATCCGGCCTGACCTATTCTATTGTCAGGCCAACTGCTTTCTTTAAATCCCTGTCTGGGCAGGTGGCGCGGGTTCAGGCTGGCAAACCCTTCATGGTCTTTGGAGACGGCACGCTGACCGCCTGCAAGCCCATCAGCGACCGCGACCTCGCTGCCTTTATCGCTGAATGTCTGACCGACAAGACGAAGCACAACCGTATCCTACCGATTGGTGGCCCAGGCCCTGCCATAACCCCGCTAGACCAGGGGCGCGCCTTGTTCGAGCTTTTGGGCCAGCCGCCAAAGTTCTCGAAGCTGCCTGTTGCGGCGATGGATGCGATTATTGGCGGACTTTCGTTTGCAGGACGCCTCGTCCCTCGCCTTGCCGAGAAAGCCGAGCTTGCCCGGATTGGGCGCTATTACGGCACAGAATCCATGCTTGTCTGGGACCCTGACGCAGAAAGATACGACGCCGCCCTTACGCCCGAAACTGGCTCGGACACTCTGGTCGCTCACTACACAGATCTCATTGAAGGCCGCGCAGACGTGGACCTCGGAATGCACGCCGTGTTTTAGCGCACCTCTACTCGGCTGCTGCCGGGACGATCGTGACGCTTTCGCCGCATCCACACGCATCGGTCTGGTTCGGATTAGAGAACACGAACTTCTCGTGGAGCGGCGTTACCTCAAAATCCACTTGTGAGCCGAGCAGGAACAAGACCGCCTTCGCATCGACAACGATCTGCACACCATTGTCCTCGACGACTTCGTCAAGCGGCTCAGGCGCTTCAGCATAGTCCATGACATATTCCATGCCTGCGCAGCCACCATTCGTAACGCCAACGCGCAGGAACCCTTTGTCTTTTTCGGACATGAGCTCGCGAACGCGGGCCGCAGCAGCGTCGGTCAAAGTCACAATCTTGGGGCGGGGTCGTCTGGCCATACCTGATAAGTGGGAGGAAACGCGGCGCGGATCAAGACTTTCATGCGCTGTCATGCGCCCGGCAGCCAGCATGGAAAGCCGGACGGCGCGCACACCTCCGGGTTTGCTGGATGGCTCCGGAATGGAGCCCGGCGCGAGAGCGGACGCCGCCTCGCTAAAGAAAGAAAGGTGCGAATTTTGACGGATCGCCGCCACTCGCGCCGAACGGGCTTTTTCTCGAGCCGACGCCCGAGCCGAATCACTGTACCCGCCCACGCGCTCCCATAACCCGGTCGGTCCGAGCCCGGCTCCTGAAACACGATGGATAGGTTATAAACTGGAAATCGGCGGAGGTGGATAAGTTCATGATGTCCCCCCCTGCCACGGTCCTTCTCCCTGGCCTTAATGCGCGGATACAACGGGGGGCGCACCCAGTCCTTGCGATTCAAACGGTCATGACTGGTACGCTGGACAAGACGGTCAGACCGTCCACCCCTAAAGCATGTTCAGCGCAAGGCGGGCTTCGTCGGACATGCGGGAGGGGTCCCAGGGCGGGTCGAAAGTTAGGCGCACTTCGACGTCAGCGATTCCCTCAACGGTGCGGGCCGCGTTTTCGATCCAGCCAGGCATGTCTCCGGCCACTGGGCATCCCGGCGCGGTGAGCGTCATGTCGATATCGACCTTGCGATCATCGTCGATGTCGACCTTGTAGATCAGGCCAAGCTCATAAATATCCACTGGAATTTCTGGGTCGTAGACGGTCTTGAACGCCGCGATCAGATTATCAGTGATGCGATTCAGCTCATCCTGCGGGATCGCGGACGGCTTGGGTGCGTCGCCGGGCTCGCCGGTTACGTCGATTGTATCGCGAGCAGAAAGATCGTCAGCCATTCCAGAGACCTACCACAGTCACACCAACATTCCACGGGCCTTGTCGAGCGCGGATACGAAGGCGTCGACATCTGCCTGCGTATTATAGATTCCGAAACTCGCCCGCGCCGTAGCCGGAACGCCTAGATGGGTCATCAGCGGCTGCGCGCAATGGTGTCCTGCCCGAATAGCAACACCGTATCGGTCCAGAAGCTGCGCCAAGTCGTGGGGGTGCGCGCCCTCTAGGCTGAAGGAGAGAACTGCGCCCTTGCCCGGTGCCTCGCCATGAACAGTCAGCCCGTTAATCCCGCGGAGCGCCGTCCGCGCCCGCTCGTAAAGGTCGTGCTCATGGGCTGCGACCTCATCCATGTCAAAGCCGCCAAGCCAGTCTATCGCCGCGCCTAGACCAACCGCTTCAAGGATCGGCGGAGTGCCCGCTTCAAATTTATGCGGAGCGTGATTGTAGGTGATACGGTCCTTTTCGACCGTTTCGATCATCTCACCGCCGCCCTGATATGGTCGCAAGCGGTCGAGCGCTTCAGCCCGTCCATACAGCACGCCGATTCCGGTCGGCCCATAGATCTTGTGCCCTGAAAAGGCGTAAAAATCACAGCCGATCGCCTGAACATCGACACTTTGATGCATCACGGACTGACAGCCATCGAATAACACGACAGCCCCGACGTCTTGAGCCATTTGCGTTATTGCTGCTGCGTCGGTCACGGTTCCGAGAACGTTCGACATATGGGTCAGCGTCACGATCTTCGTCTTCGGACCAATCGCAGCCGCGAGCGCGTCCATATCCAGCGACCCATCTTCATTGAGATCAATCCATCGCAGGATTGCGCCACAG
The DNA here is from genome assembly GCA_039817025.1 of Pseudomonadota bacterium. GTDB lineage: Bacteria > Pseudomonadota > Alphaproteobacteria > Caulobacterales > Hyphomonadaceae > JANQQC01. The sequence goes on from JBCBWQ010000008.1 coordinate 11,917, forward strand.
CGCTCCCGCAGGAAATGCCAGGGAACGATGTTTGAGTGATGCTCCATGACAGAGAGGATGATCTCGTCGCCCGGCTTGATTTCAGCAGCAAAGCCCGACGCCACAAGGTTGATTGCCTCAGTGGCCCCCTTCGTGAAGACGATCTCGTCACGGCTTGCCGCGCCGATAAAAGCCTGTGCCTTGTCTCGCGCCGCTTCAAACGCCTCGGTTGTTTCATTGGCGAGCGTGTGCAGGCCGCGATGGACATTCGCGTAGGCCGTGCGGGCCTGCTGGGCCATCGCATCGATGACAGCGTCCGGTTTCTGGGCGCTCGCCGCATTGTCCAGATACACCAATGGTTTCCCATTCACCTCGCGGGAAAGAATGGGGAATTCAGCGCGAATAGCTTCGACGTCTATGGAGCGTTTGCTTGTCATGAATGCGATATGGCGGCGATGGGGGGCTATGTCGATTGCGGCGGATCGTCAAACGTCGGCAAGGAACCGCCGCGCCTCCTCCGCAAGGATATCGCGCAAAGACTCCGGCGCATCGTCCAGCGCTTCAGCAATAAAGGCCTGCGTAAGGAGCGCTTTGGCCTCAGGTTCTGGGAGGCCGCGCTGGCGCAAATAGAACAGCTGATCACCGTCCAGGGCACCTGACGTGTTGCCATGGGCGCATTCCACATCATCGGCGTAGATTTCCAACTCCGGTTTCGCGAAGACTTCCGCACCGTCCTCAAGGAGCAAAGCTTGGTGCTGCATGTCGGCATCGGTGTGCTGACCGATTGTCCGCGGGACGAAGAATTTGCCCTGGAAGACCCCGCGGCCGCCATCGAGGACAGCCCCTTTGGTCAACTGCCGCGTCGTTCCTCTCACCGCTGCGTGGCGAACATGGGTTGTGACATCCACGTGCTTGCCCGCACCGGCGAGATAAGCCGCATTCAGTGTAGCCGTCGCGCTCGGATAGTTGTGGGTCAGGCGCGTTTCCAGGCGGGCGATTTTGGCACCAAACGCCAAGGTTGTCTGGCTGAAGGATGCCCCTTCTTCCAGATGGATATCCGCCGTAATCGCCTGCGCTTCATCGCCTGCGCCGCGCTGCAAGATGGTCCTCTGAACCGACGCTCCGTCCTGAATCCCGATGTCCAGCAGGGCCGATGAAAAGCCAGCGCCGCCAAGATGGCTTTCGATCAGGTCCAGCGATGCGCCGGGACGCACAAGCACCGTCACGCGGGAGAAATTGGTCTCATCGCCATTGGCAGCGTGCACGAAATGCAAAGGCGCTCCTGCTGCCTCAGTCACCTCAATCATCAGTGTGTTGAGCCCGCCCTTCCGACCGGCCAAAGCCGCCGTCATGGCACCGATCGGCATTTCCTCGGCCGCACCGAACGCCTGCGCATCAGTTTTCTCGAAAAGTCGGACCCCCTTGGGTAGTTGGTCGCCATAGACCATCCCGCCCTGGTCGACCATAATCTTGAACGCATCCACTGCGCCGAATGGATCGACAGCCGCCACCGCGCCAGGTTGCTGAAGCACGCTCAGCGCGGCCTTGAAGTCTGTCCACTTCCACGCTTCCATCCGCCGGTGCGGCAAGCCCGTTTCAGCGAAGGCAGTAAAGGCCCGCTCGCGGCGCGAATCATCCGGCAGCATGGCGTAGCGCGCGACCAGCTCAAGCTCGGCAGCGTTCGCATTCGGGATCATGTCACGAAGGTCGGTCACGCCGCCTCCGAGATCACGCCATCATAGCCTTCTTTCTCAAGCCTGAGGGCAAGGTCTGGCCCGCCCGTCTTGATGATCCGCCCATTCGCGAGGACGTGAACCTTGTCCGGTTTGATATGATCGAGAAGCCGTTGGTAATGGGTAATAACCAACATGCCCCGCTCGGGCGCACGCAGGGCATTCACGCCGTCAGAGACCGTACGAAGCGCATCAATGTCGAGGCCCGAATCTGTTTCATCGAGCACTGCAAAGCGCGGCTCAAGCATCATCATCTGGAAGATTTCCAGTCGCTTCTTCTCACCGCCGGAAAAGCCAACATTGAGCGGGCGTTTCAGCATCTCAGGCGTCAGATTGAGCTGACTGCCGATCTCACGGGACTTCTTTATGAAATCCGGCGCGGAGATTTCCTCTTCACCCCGTGCCTTGCGCTGCGCATTCATCGCCGCGCGCACAAAGGTCATCACGGGAACGCCGGGAATTTCAACGGGATACTGGAACGACAAGAACAGGCCTTTGGAGGCGCGATCTTCGGGGTCCATCTCCAGGAGGTCTTCCCCCTCCAGCAAAGCTGAGCCTCCCGTGACGTCATACCCATCACGGCCGGTCAGCACGTAGGACAGCGTCGACTTTCCCGCCCCGTTCGGCCCCATAATCGCGTGGATCTCGCCCGCGGGCACCTCGAGGGATAGCCCCTTAAGAATGGGCTTCGCCTCGTCTCCGTCGCCGACAGTGGCGTGTAAATCATTAAGTTTCAGCATGGTGCTGCGCATATGGCCCGCCCGGCCCCGAAAGCAAAGGCCTAGCCGCCGGTTCAGCGACTATTCGGGTCGCGCGGCTATGCAACTAATCTCGACGGCGGCCCCAAGCGGAAGGCCCGCAACGCCAATGGTTGTTCGCGCTGGCGGGTTGTCGGTGAGGATGGCCGAGTAAGCGGCGTTGAAGGCCTGATAGTCGCCAATATCGGCGAGATAGCAGGTGCAGGTCAGCAGATCAGACAGGTCTGCGCCGACGGCTTGAAGCTCACGTTCGATGGCCCCCAGCGCGTTGGCGGTTTGCGCTGCGATACCGTCCGGCAGCGCTCGCGTTTCGGGGTCGGTACCCAGCATGCCGGCGAGGTAGATCACATCATCATGGGAGACCATCGCCGAGTAAGGCGGCGAGGCATCCGGAGCCCAGGTCGATCCGCGATGGAAGATCGCCGCGTCATCCTCGACAATTTCAGCGTCCGCACCTTCATAGACGACAGCGCACGCAGAGAGCATCGCCAAGGACGCAGCAACGCCTATAAACTTCATCATCGACGGTCCCTTTTCCTCTTCCGAGCGAAGTTTACCCAACGCTCCCCTCCAGCGACACTTCAAGCAGCTTCTGCGCTTCGACGGCGAATTCCATCGGCAGTTCCTGCAACACTTCCCGGACAAACCCATTCACGAGCAGTGCGACGGCTTGCTCTTCGCCCATGCCACGCTGGCGGACATAGAAGAGCTGGTCTTCGGACAACTTCGTGGTTGTCGCCTCATGTTCGAGCTGCGCGTCTGCGCGGCGGTTCTCGACATAGGGTACGGTATGCGCGCCGCAGTCCTGCCCGATGAGCAGGCTGTCACATTGGGTGAAGTTGCGCGCTTTCTGCGCCCGTCGATTGATGGAGACGAGACCGCGATAGGTGTTGTCAGAGCGGCCGGCTGAAATGCCTTTTGAGATGATGCGCGATTTTGTGCGCTCGCCGAGGTGGATCATCTTGGTGCCTGTATCGGCCTGCTGGCGTCCATTGGTAACGGCGATGGAATAGAACTCGCCGACGCTGTCATCGCCGCGCAGGATGCAGGACGGGTATTTCCACGTCACCGCCGATCCCGTCTCGACCTGGGTCCAGGAGATCTTCGAGCGTGCGCCGCGGCAGTCGCCCCGCTTGGTCACGAAATTATAAATGCCGCCCTTGCCGTTCTCGTCGCCCGGCCACCAGTTCTGGACGGTAGAGTATTTGATCTCGGCGTCTTCCAGGGCAACGAGTTCGACCACAGCGGCGTGGAGCTGGTTTTCGTCTCGCATGGGGGCCGTGCAGCCCTCAAGGTACGAGACGTAGGACCCCTTATCCGCGACGATCAGTGTGCGCTCGAACTGGCCCGTATTCTCAGCGTTCATGCGGAAATAGGTTGAAAGCTCCATCGGGCAGCGCACACCGGGTGGAACATAAACAAATGTGCCGTCGGAAAAGACGGCCGTATTCAGCGTCGCAAAGAAATTGTCAGACGCAGGCACGACCGTGCCCAGATACTGCTTCACCAGCTCGGGATATTCCCGCACAGCTTCGGAAATCGACATGAAGATCACGCCGGCTTTTTTCAGCTCGTTCTGAAAGGTCGTCGCGACTGACACGCTATCAAAGACAGCATCCACAGCGACGCGCGGCTTCTCGCGCGCTTCAGCGGCGGTTTCGGCTGCGCCAGAAACACCAAGCAGAACTTCAGCTTCGCGAAGAGGAATGCCGAGCTTCTCATAGGTTTCGAGGATTTCCGGAGGGACGTCGTCAATGGACTCATACTTTGCACCGGCCTTGGGCGCAGCGTAGTAATAGTAATCTTGGTAATCGATGGTCGGGTAGCGGACCATCGCCCACGTCGGTTCCTCCATCGTCAGCCAGCGCTCATAGGCCTTCAGCCGCCATTCCAGCAGCCAGTCTGGCTCCTCTTTCTTGGCCGAAATGAAGCGGACAATGTCTTCCGAGAGCCCCTTGGGAGCCATCTCCATGTCGATGTCGGTGGAGAACCCGGCTGAATAATTCTCCGACTCTAACGCCTTCGCCGCGGCGACGGTGCCTTCGTCAATCGTATCCTTGACCTTGATGTCATCAGCCATGTCAGGCGCTTTCCTTCAAAACGGTGCGGCGCGCCGCCGCGAGCCATGCCTCGGCCACGGCGTCAAAGTCGCCGGGCTGAGACTTCCATCCAAAGCTGGTGCGGATTGCCGATTCCGCAAGCGCGTCATCGTATCCCATCGCTGAGAGCACCAGGCTGCGTTTCACCTTGCCCGACGAACAGGCCGAGCCCGACGAGACCGCAACACCGGCAAGATCGAGCGCCATAACCTGTGTCTCCGCGCGGAAGCCGGCGCAGGCGAAGTTCGATACGCCAGCGAGGCGGGGCGCATCCTCACCAGCGACCACGACACCCGCTTCGCGCTTCAAGCGCGCTTCCATGGCATCGCGTCGTGGCCCAAGACCGTCATACTGCGCAAGTTCCGCAACGCTTGCTTCAGAGGCAGCCCCGAAACCCGCGATCCCTGCGACATTTTCCGTGCCTGAGCGCAGCGATTTCTCCTGCCCGCCGCCAAGCTGGATCGGCTTCAGCGGTGCGCCTGCTCGTAGCCACAACGCACCCACACCCTGCGGACCGCCAACCTTGTGGGCCGACAACGAAAGATAATCGACGCCGAGCAGCGCGACATTGACCGGGATTTTGCCCAGCCCTTGCACGGCGTCGCAGAAGGTCAGCCCGCCCGCCTCGCGGACGATGGCTGCGGCCTCGGCGACAGGCTGGATCACCCCCGTTTCATTGTTGGCCAACATCAGCGCGAGGATTGGCGTGCCATCTCGCGCCACGTTCCACGTCGCCAGACGGGCTTTCAGACGGTCCAGGTCGAGGCGGCCGTCGCGATCCACATAAGCGGTCTCAATCGGCGCACATGACGTTCCTGCATTCTTTGCGACAGCCTCGTGTTCGATCGCCGAGACCAGGAGCGTTGCCTCTCCATCCAGCGCAGCCACAGCGCCATGGAGCGCTAATGCGGCCGCCTCCGTGCCGCCGCCCGTGAAAATCACTTCGGATGCCCGGCTGCCGATCGCGCTGCCAACCTGCGCCCGAGCGGTTTCAACGACTTTGCGGGCAGCGCGACCCGGCCCGTGAACGGAGGACGGGTTGGCTCCCACATCGAAAGCAGCGAGCATGGCGTTGCGTGCCGCAGGCCGCAGTGGAGCCGTTGCATTGTAGTCGGCATAAATCATGCGTCAGATATAGCCGTCGGTGTCTCGGATTGCACGCTCATCGCCGTGCGCACGGGGACGCTGTGGAAAAACTTGCTTTTTGAGCCCCATATCGACTATGCCCGCCGCTTGTTCGCGCCAACGCCGTCGCGGCCCAGACAGACAAAAAAGGCGATCTGCCATGCCCGAATTGATCATTCCCGGCCCCGCTGGCCGCATTGAAGCCCGCTACACAGAGCCGCCCGTGGAAGGCGCGCCGATCGCTCTGATCCTGCACCCCCATCCAAAGGCTGGCGGAACGATGCAGGACCCGATCACGATCCGCCTGTATCAACTGTTTGAACAGCGCGGCTTCGGCGTCCTGCGCTACAATTCTCGCGGTGTTGGGCGCAGCCAGGGCGTTTATGACCAGGGCGTCGGCGAGCTGGAAGATGCGGCCTTTGTCCTCGACTATGTTGAGAGCCTGTCTGAAAGCCCTCGCTATGTCTGGGCTGCCGGCTACTCGTTCGGGGCCTGGATCACGCTGCAACTCCTGATGCGTCGTCCTGAGATCGATGGCTTTCTCGCCATTTCCCCTCCAGCGAACCACTATGACCTGTCCTTCCTCGCCCCTTGTCCTGCGTCAGGCCTGATTGTCTGTGGCGATGAGGATGCCGTTGCTGGACCTCAGGATGTAGAACGCGCGCTTACCAAAGTACGCGTCCAGAAGGGCGAGGTCGTTGAGCGCGACACGGTGCGCGGTGCCAACCATTTCTACCAGGGCAAGGCCGAAGAGCTGATGGAGAAATGCGCGGCCTATGTGGACCGTCGCCTTGCCGAAGCCGAAGAACGTCTCCGCCAGGAAGCCGAAGACGATAGTTAGCGCTTCAATTCGAGAGCAGTCGCCCGCCAGTCGTTGGCTGAGGAACACCTGTCGTATTCGGCCATGAGGTCGGCAGACCACGCGCCGCTCTCACGGCGAGAACAGCAAACGCTTCTGCTTCGATGCTATCGCCGCGCCAACCCGCGTCCTCGGCGGTAATGACATGGGTCGGAACATCTTCGCGAAGGTGCGCCATCAGCGCTGGATTTCTGCGCCCCCCGCCGCACACAACAAGCGTTTGAGGCAGCTCGGGCAACTGCGCGATACCCATCGCTACCGCGCGAGCAGAAAAGGCGGTCAGTGTTGCAGCGCCGTCCTCGAACGATAATCCCCGCGCCATGTTGGCATTGAAGTCATAGCGATCCAACGATTTCGGAGGTGCCTCGCCAAACCAGGGATGCTCACACAGCTGCGCCAGCAGCCCCTCATGCACGCGCCCTGCAGCCGCGAACCGGCCGTCAGCATCGTGCGTCCCGCGGCCATGGCCGTCTACCCATTCATCGATGGGGCCATTGGCAGGTCCGGTGTCGAATGCCACCAGCGAACCGTCCGACGCGCGGGCTGTTATGTTGGCCACGCCACCAAGGTTCAAAACCGCCGCTGGACCATCGCCGAGGCGCTTCATCAGCGCCGCGTGGTAAGCTGGCGCAAGCGGCGCGCCTTCGCCGCCAGCCTGAACATCTGCCGTTCGGAAATCATAGGCGAGTGGCAGGCCAAGCGCGTCCTGGAGCGCACCTGCATCGATCAGTTGCAGTGTATCGCCCACCCATGCCGCGGTCGGACGCCTGTGCAGCACGGTCTGACCATGTACCCCAGCAAGCGCAGGCAACGGCCCGTCCCATTCGCTCAGCAGCTTTTGAAAGGCATCGGCGTGGGTGGCGGTGACAATCTCACAGGCTGCCCGAAACGGGACCTCCGGACGCGGTCCTTTCCAATTCCAGGCCCGCGCCGCATCCGTTGCAGCCATCAAGACCGCGCGTTCTTCCGGTGTGTATTTCCGCTCGGCAACCGGGCCAAACTCCAGCACGTCCTCGCCATCGGTGAGCACCATGGCAGCGTCAACGGCATCAAGCGATGTCCCAGACATGAAGCCAGCGACCCAGATTGGCGTTTCATCTGCGGGATTGTTCAATGCGCCGGCCTTCCTTAAACGTTGCGCCTCCTGAACGTCCGAGGCGGCCCGATGAGCGAATACACATCCGATTTCCTGCGCGAGTTAGACGCGCGCGGCTTCATCAAGCAAGTCACGCACACGGATGCGCTCGACGCTTACTGCAAAACCGGCGTGCCCTCTGCGTACATCGGATTCGATGCGACCGCAGATAGCCTGCATGTCGGCTCACTGATGGGCATCATGATGCTGCGCAAGCTTCAGCAGCATGGCGGCAAGCCCATCGTCCTGATCGGCGGCGGAACCACCAAGATCGGCGATCCGACCGATAAGGCCGCCTCTCGGCCCATCCTCACAGAACCGGAGATTGAGCAGAATGCGGCCGGGATCAAACGAGCCTTTGAGCCCTTCCTGACCTTCGGCAATGGACCGACGGACGCGATCATGGTCAACAATGCCGACTGGCTCGACCAACTCGGCTACATTGATGTGCTGCGCGATATCGGACGGCATTTCACGATCAATACGATGGTCAAGCAGGACACAGTGGCCCGCAGGCTTGCAGCGGAACAGCCTTATACCTTCCTCGAATTCAACTATCTGCTGCTGCAGTCCTATGACTTCCTGGAGCTTTTCCGCCGCGAAGGCTGCGCCCTGCAGATGGGTGGTTCGGACCAATGGGGGAATATCCTTGGGGGTGCTGACCTCATCCACAAGGCCGACGGCGGCGATGCATTCGGCCTCACCTGTCCGCTGATCACTACAGCCTCAGGCGGCAAGATGGGCAAAACCGCCGATGGGGCCGTTTGGCTCAACGCTGACAAGCGAAGCCCCTACGAATACTGGCAATTCTGGCGCAACACTGAAGATGCTGACGTCGGCAAGTTTCTGAAACTGTTCACCGAACTCCCACTGGATGAGATCGCCCGGCTCGAAGCCCTCGAAGGTGCCGAGATTAACGATGCCAAAATCGCCTTGGCTGATGCCGCAACGGCGCTTCTCCACGGAACCGACGCGGCAAAAGAGTCGCGCGAGGCCGCCGCGGCGGTTTTTGCCAGCGGCGCGGCCGCGGACGCGCTGCCAACGGCGGAAATTCCAGCATCGGAGCTTGATGCGGGCTATCTCGCCGCCGCTGGTTTCACCGCGGCCGGGCTGACCAAGTCCAATGGCGAAGCGCGCCGGCTCATCAAACAAGGTGCCGCCAAGGTGAATGACGCCGCCCTCACAGACGATGGTGCGGTGCTGACCGCCGCTGACCTCATTGACGGCGCGATCAAGCTTTCGGCCGGCAAGAAACGGCACGCCCTGCTGAAGCCTGTCTAGCGCCCAGCGCCAGCGCCCGCGCGGAGGACCTCCGGGCGGCGATTGGGGATGATAGAGGGACGGTTCCTGTCAGGAGCTGTCGAGGATCGGCGGACTGTCGATCGCCAGGCCGCAGAAGGAGAGCGCCGCCTGCGCCGGCATCAGCGCAGCACACCTGCGAACAAAGCGCGCCAGCCGAAGCGGAGGCGCGCAGATGATGCGCCGCACGCCAGCCACGCTCAGACGCGGCGCTGTGGCCCATACGGCATCGCGCCAGTCCAGCACCGGGTCAGCATAGACCCGCGCAACGCGCACACCGCCAAATCCGGTCAGCCGCAGCTCAAGCCAGACACAGGCCTCGCTATACCGCACCCAGATCAGCGCAAGGTTCAGCCACAGAACGGGCCAGAACAACGGATGCACATGGCCCCGCATGGAGAGAAAGGTCTCGGTCACAGAAGGGACTGTAAGGGCACCGGCGGCGGGGGCGGAGACGTGTTGGGCTATCCCGTTGAGTGAAAGGTTAGCAGGTGTCCGAAACGAAAATCGGCGGACGAAAAGACGGACGTCCGAAACTCGTCGTTTTTGGTCGGTCGGAGCCGAACCGTCAATGTCAGCTTTGAGCGCACAACGGGACTTATGGACAGGTGTTTCCCCAGTCTAACCTAGATGAATTCTGACCTCTGCCTAAACCTTTCCCAATCATGATCCTAATTTCCTCTGCCTTACTTGAGCTGTGTCAAAAGTTCCGATGATACTGTTGTCCAAGGAGGACTTTTCATGGCAACCGTGCGGCAATCAGATTTATACCGTGCACTGAAATTTTGCCAAAGCTTGCATGACGTGCCAAAAAAGCTAGGCTTCCCCTCCGTCAATGCTTCGCCTGGGGAGGTGTCATGTCTATTGCCGAATATCAGATCGGCCTGAAGGTCATTGCACATATCGATGAAGTTGAAACCGTGGACGCCATCGTCCACGAGCTGACCTCATTTGCCGGGAGTTATGGTTTTACGACCGTCACCATCGCCCAATTGGTCAGCCCGGCCATGGTCAATAATGACCGCATTTTTCTGACTGACTGGCCTCAGGAGTTCCTGGACCGGCGACAAGCCGAAAATCTTGTCATTCGTGATCCGATTGTTCGTTACGCTTTGCGTACCAAACAACCCTTTTCGTGGCAGACGGCTTACGACCACGCCGACCGCGCGGGCCAACAAATGCTCGATGAAGCGCGCGATTATACCCAGAACGACGGTATTTTGTTTCCGGTCTACGCATTCGATCAAGTGCCGGGTTGCGTGTCGCTCGGCACTGAACGTTTGGATCTGTCTCCAACTCAAATCAAATTGATCGATTTGGTGTGCCAACACGCCTATATGCGCGTTGCCAGTCAGCTTGGACCTTTCCCTTATGAAATTCGCGCCAAGCTCACCAATCGCGAAATCGAAGTCTTACACTTTGCGGCGGCGGGAAAATCCAATTGGGAAATTGGCAAAATCCTTCGCGTCAGCGAACACACCGTCCATGACTATATGAAACGTGCTAGCAAGAAGCTGAACACCAGCGGGCGCACGCATACGGTGGCGATGGCCATGGCCCAGCAACTTGTGATGGTATGATCAAGCCCCCAGAAATGGTGGCGTGAGCCACGAAGTGCTCCCTGCCAAGATCAAAGCTCTCACGATGGAGCTTAGCCATGGTTCAGATTATAACCCGCGCCAATCGCGATCAGCATGCGAGCCTGCTCGAAGACATGTATCGTCATCGCTATCGCATTCTCGTCGAGCAGATGGGCTGGAACATCCCAGGCATTGAGCCTGGGTATGACTATGATGCGTTCGACACCGACCGCACCATCTATCTAATCGAGACGCACCCTCACACTGGCAAAGCCACTGCCAGCATCCGATTCAACCCAACGACCGCTCCACATTTGATGTCGGAGGTCTTCGCCAATCAGTGCGAGTTCCAAGGCGTTCCCGTTGCCGACGATATCTGGGAAGTCTCACGTATGGTCTATGACTCTGACCGAATGGGTGGCGAGCTGTTCAGGCGCACGCGCGGCCTGTTCCTTGTGGCCATCACCGAGTTTGCGATCCAGTCTGGAATTCGCGCGATTACCTGGGTGGTTCGCAAGAGTCACTATGCGACGCTCATTCAGTTTTGGCCGACAACACCGTTGGGACTACCGAAGTATTTCGCAGAAGATGACGCCGAGTACATTTCAGCCGTCTCGCAAATGAATGAGGCTGCACTGGCCGGTGTTCGGCGCCGCCGGGGCGATGATGCCCTGGTGTTCCCGTACGGCATTCCCAGCGATCTAATCCTGCCTGGCACAACGCCTTTGCTGAGGGCGGGCTGATGACGGCGGAAATGATCACCGACGGCATGATTGCTGACTATGAGCGCGATGGCGTCGTGTGTTTGCGCGGTGTCCTGAGTGGTGACGAGATCAACGGCATCCGCGATTGTGTTGAGATGCAACTGGCTGAGCATGGTCGGTCAAATACTGGTTATGACTATGAAGACATTGCCGCGCAGGTTTGGGCCGAAGTTCCGCAAATCGACACCTATAAGGCGTCCCGGTTCAATATGCAGGGTGTGAGGGACCGAGTGCTTGCAGATGGCGGCGCACGCCCGCTGCAAGAAGAGGCGAGGCCCAATCACCCCAAAGGCAAATTCTTCTATGACGCAGCGGCGTGGCGGCACCATCGCGGGCTCAGAAGCGCCGCCCTGGACAGTCAACTCCCGGAAGCCATTGCGACATTGCTTCGTTCTGAACGGCTGCACTTTTGGGAAGACACGACATTTGTGAAGGAGCCGGGAACGCGCCAGAAAACTGCCTTTCACCAGGATCTGGGATATTTCCAGATTTCAGGGGAACAGTGCGTGATCGTCTGGATACCCCTCGACCCGGTCGATGTAGACAATGGCACGCTGAAATATGTCAGGGGATCGCATAAGTGGCCCCAGACTTTTGCGCCGAATGTACTGTTCACTCACTCCCATACAACAGGGGCCAGCGGCGAGCTTTGCCCGGATATCGAAGCTGATGAAGACGCCTATGATATTGTTCAGTTCAAGGCCGAGCCCGGCGATGTGATCGTGCACCATGTACGCACGGTCCATGGTGCTGCTGGGAACATGTCCAATCGCCGTCGCCGTGCAGTCTCACTGCGATATTGCGGCGATGATGTACGCTATCTCGAACGTCAGGGAGCGGTTAAGCAGCTCTATACCAGCCATCAGCTCAAGGACGGAGATCGGTTGGACTCTGTGGACTATCCAATAGTCTATCCTCGCCCATGGCCTGGCCTGAGACTCGCAGATGTCTATGCCCAGTTTGGGGACGTATGTGACGCAACCTAAGGACTTACTCGCCGGCGAAGCATTGCTCCAAACCGTACGGCTATTCCAGCAGCAGATAAAAATCTTTGAAAACAATCCGACTACGGATGAACTTGGGGGGCTGCTTGTACAGCTCGAAGCGGCTACGTTGCGCTGGCGATTGGAGATTGCCGACCACCGGGATCTGATTTCCCTGGGCGATATCTTGCAAGATGAGACTAGTCGCTATCTTGCGTCCCTTGACACGCCATCTGAGTAATCGCCGCGAGGGCTCGCAGGACTGTCAGATCTTCAATACGCGGCAATGCCTTTCTGATTTCACCGCGTAACTCATGGGCTTCAACCGCGTCATCAGCTTCTTGGAATTCTCTTTCTCCAAAGTCGACATCAGGATAGAAATAGGTCAAAGGCCGGTCCAGCACCCTGCCAAACTGGTGCAGTCGCCCGGCGGATACACGGTTGACGCCTTTCTCGTACTTCTGGACCTGTTGAAAGGTAATCCCGAGATCATTGGCCAGTTTCTCTTGTGTCCATTTGCGGGCGCGGCGAGCTTTGCGAACCTGCAAACCAACGTATCGATCGATATCACTAGGAGACTTTGGGTCCGACAAGATTGAGCCTCAATATTCTACTTCTGCGCTAACACATCGTGGGCTACGATCACTGCGCGGCCAAACCCAGTTAACACACCTGCAATTCGTATACTCAAGGAAAATGTGCCTTCAAAAAGTGCCATCCCAGTCCTTAGATTGCCAATCTCCAATATCTCTTTCGGTGACAGTTCGAGCTGAAGGGAAGGCCAAATCGAGGGGCGCAGAACCGCCAAAAACCGCATCTGTATCGCTTTTCGTCATTGACTTGCTTGGGCCAATCCCAGTCGCTCGGAGCATCGACTTTCCATGTCCGTTTCTCAGCAAGAGCCCCCTCCTCCCCGAGCGTTTATGCCGCGAGATCTGAGGCAACAGACCCCTCGCCGGCCTAAGCCGGCATCGCCTGCAGCGCGTCGAAGCACCGCCATATCCTCCGGCAGCGGTGCTTCGAAGGTCAGCGTTTCTCCGGTGACCGGGTGCTCGAAGCCGAGAGAAGCGGCGTGCAGCGCTTGCCTCGGGAACTGGCGGGCGGCGGTGGTTGCCGCGATGTGGGCGTCGCCTGAGCCATAGGATTTGATCCCGCGATTCTTGCCATAGACCGGGTCGCCGACCAGGGGCGCGCCGATATGGGCCATGTGGACGCGGATCTGGTGGGTTCGGCCCGTCTCCAGGCGGCATTGAATGAGCGCCGCTGCGGGCTTGCCCGCGCCCTTGTCGAGCAGGCCAAAGGTCTCCAGTGCCTTGTAGTGCGTGATTGCGTGCCGGGCGTTTCCGGCGTCTGGATTGCGGGGAACAGCCATCTTCTTGCGATCGGCAGGAGACCGGGCGATCGGCGCGTCCACGGTGCCGACAAGCGGTCGGGGCGCGCCCCGTGTGACGGCGAGGTAGGCGCGCACAATGTCGTGGGTCGCGAACAATTTGGAGAGGCCCGCATGGGCAGGCTCGGTCTTGGCGACGACCAGCACGCCGGTCGTTTCCTTGTCGATGCGGTGGACAATGCCGGGGCGCTCCACGCCGCCAATGCCGGGCAGTTCGCCGTCACAATGGTGAAGCAGTGCGTTGACCAGCGTGCCGTCCCAGGAGCCGGGCGCGGGATGGACGGCCATGCCGGCAGGCTTGTTCACGACGATGAGATGTTCGTCCTCGAACAGTATGTCGAGCGGGATGGCTTCGGGCTGCGGTGTGGCGGGGACCGGATCGGGCATCTCCAGCGTGTAGGTTTCGCCAGGAAGGACGGGCGCACGCGGATCTGTCAGAGACAGGCCCTTCGCGCTGACAGCGCCCTCTTTCACGAGCGTCTTGGCCCGTGAGCGGGACAACTGCTCGAACGCCTCGGACAGGAAGCGATCGAGGCGCGTGCCGGCATCGGTTTCTGCGGCGGTGGCGGTCAATATCTGCATCGCGCCCTTATAGACGCATGGCGGGCGAACCGTCATGGTGGCGACACATCGACGTGGCACTTAGGCGGCCAGAGCAGCTGAGGGGAATCGGTTATGGCGAAGATCACACGGCGGAAACTGTTTGGGCTTGTTGGCGGAACAGCAGGCCTTGCCGCCTGCGCAGCGCCGGATGCACGCGATGGCGCCAAGCCGGAACTCTATTCCGGGTCTGTATCGTTCAATCATGGCGTTGCGTCCGGCGATCCCCTCAGTGACCGGGTGATCCTGTGGACACGGGTTACGCCAACCGCAGACGAGTCCGGCCCCATCCCTGTGACCTGGACGATCTACGCCGAGGATGGCGAGCGGGTGATCGATGCGCGCTCCGTCGAGACCAGCGCCGCGACGGATTTCTGCGTGAAGATCGACGCCGAAGGGCTCGAGCCCGGCACCGTGTATCTTTACGAATTCGCGGTGAACACGCCGTCAGGCCCAATCACCTCGCCGCGCGGGCGGACAAAAACGACGTCCGCTTCCGGCGGCGCGCCGGTCGTTCTGGCGGCGGTGTCGTGCTCCAACTGGCACTTTGGCTATTTCAACGGATACGCCGTTCTGGCCGAGCGGAATGATCTCGACGCCATCGTCCACCTTGGCGACTATTTCTATGAATATGGCATCGATGGATACGGTGCAGAGACCGCGCAAAAGCTTGGCCGACTGCATGATCCGATCACTGAAACCGTGACGTTGGCGGATTATCGGATGCGCCATGCCCAATACAAGACCGATGCCGATCTGCAGGCCGCCCACGCTGCTGCGCCATGGATCTGCACCTGGGACGACCATGAGAGTACGAACAATTCCTATCGCACCGGAGCGCAGAACCACAATCCGGAAGAAGGCGAAGGCGATTGGAGTGACCGCAAACAGGTCGCCGTGCAGGCTTACCTTGAATGGATGCCGGTGCGCGATCCGCAGCGCGGAGAATTCCGCGAGTCGATCTATCGCACCTTCCAGTTTGGCGATGTCGCCACGGTCTTCGCTCTGGAAAGCCGCCTCACAGGGCGCTCTGACGAGATTTCATGGTTCACCGAGATTGGTGGCCTGGAACCGGCGCAAGTGCCGATGGCGGCAATGCGGACGATGGCGCGGGTGACCGACCCCACGCGGACGCTTCTGGGTGACGTGCAGGAGGAATGGCTGGCCGATGGATTGAAGGACTCTGCAAGCAACGGTGTTGCCTGGCAGGTTCTTGCCAATCAGGTCGTCATGGCGCGGGTGCGCCCGCCAAACTTTCGTCAAACGCTCAGCGATGAACAGATTGCCGCGCAGGATGTGGGCTATATCCAGCAGCTCATCGAGTTTTCCCAGCTCGGCATGCCCTGGAACCTCGACGCCTGGGACGGTTTCCCAGCGGCCCGTGACCGGCTCTATTCCGACGCCAAGGATGCCGGGGCGCGCCTCGTTACGCTGACCGGCGATACGCACACCGCATGGGCCAATACGCTGGTCGACAAGGATGGCGAGCGGCGCGGCGTGGAGTTTGGCTGCACGTCTATCACGTCACCGGGCTTTGGCACCTATGTGCGAGACATACCTGAAGTCGGATCACTGTTTGTCGAAGCGAACCCCGAAGTCGATCACTACGATCCATTCGGCAGCGGCGTAACTGTGGTCACGCTGACACCGGACACAGTCTCAGCGGAGTATCACAAGGTCTCCACGGTCGAGACGCGGGAGTATCAGGTGGCAGATGCAGGGGTCTTTGAATCCCGCCGCGAGGGTGACGGGCTCACGGCGCTCACGCGCAAGATCTAGAGGGCGAAAGACCTGGAGGGCGAACCGGGGCGTTTTGACTAGCGCATTGCTTCTGGCGGCTTGGGCAGAGGATCGATGTCGGCCGGCTCGTGCTGGATAATCACCTTTGCGCCAAGATCAGCCGCGCGCGCCTCGAAGGCCTCAATAGAGGCCGCTGATTGTGCCTCATCTGCATTGAACCGCGGGATGCGACCGAGGTCGCGGCTTTCAGACCGGTGATAAAGGTCTCCGGTCAAAAGCACGGGCCCGGTTTCAGGCAGGGTCACCTGCAACACGGTATGGCCCGGCGTATGCCCGGGCGCTGGCACGATCACCACGGTGCCATCCCCAAAAATATCGTACTCCCCCGTGAACGAGACGGTTTCGAAGCCCTCGAAGACGATGAACTGATTGCCTTCGCCAGCGGTGTCCTCTTCAGACCCTTCGCCAGGCTGCGGGAACATTGCGGCGTATTCATCCTCATGGACGATCCACTGCGCCCCGACAAACTGGTCAATCTGGCCGACATGATCGAAATGGCTGTGGGATATCGACACGTATTCGATATCCGAAGGCGCAAGGCCAATGTCGGTGAGTTGGTCCGTCAGCGTTCGTTCCAGGGAGACGGTGAAGACACCATTCTCCTGCGGCTCGGCCCCGGCAAGAATGCCCGGCAAGCCGAGATCCCACATCAGATCGCCGTCCGGGTGGCGGATCAGGAAGCAGGCATCGGTAAAGACGTCCGATTGACCCGCATAGTCACCTGCGGTGGAAAAGATATCGAGGTCAGAGACTTCGATCGTGCCGCAATCGAGCACATACATGTTCAACGCCTCGGCTGCAGTTTCAGCTTCGGGCTGGGCGACGTCCGTCGTCTCAATGTCAGCCGGCTCAGAGCCGCACGCAGCCAGCACCATGAAGCTGGCAAGGGCAAAGGATCGGTTCATGTCAACGCTCCCCACGTCTACACATTGGCCCGCTAGGGGGATTCTATCGGCTCTGAAAGCCGCCCATTCTTGTCGGCCTGCCGATAGAAACACGACTTTCGACCTGTGTGGCAAGCGCTGCCGGCTTGTCGAACGGTGAGCAGAACCGCGTCCTGATCGCAATCAACGCGCAAAGCCACAACCGCTTGCGCATGCCCGGACGATTCGCCTTTCACCCACAATGCCCCTCGGGACCGTGACCAATACGTCGCCCGGCCTGTATCCAGGGTGGCTTTGAGCGCCTCGGCGTTCATCCAGGCCATCATCAGCACCGCGCCGGTATCTGCATCCTGCGCGATCGCTGCGATGAGCCCATCGGCGTTGAAGGCGGGGCGCAACTCGGATGTTTCGTCCTGTGCGGTCTTGTCTTCAAGGGGCGGCTGGAAACCGGCAAACATTGCAAAACCTCAACTTACTGCGGTGCGGGACGACAGTTAACACATCTGCAGGTGTCCTTAGCCACACTCGACTGCACTCACCAGCCTGAAGGGGAAAATGCCCATGCGCCTCGAATCTTTCGCTCTCGCCGCAACGACGGCCATTGTCGCTGCGCCCGTCGCTACAGCCGACCCTGGCGACTGGTACGCCACAGGTGGCTACGCCTGGCTCGGCGGCGACTTCGGCACCAACAGCTATGACGTCAACGCTGTTGTTCTACGCGGCGGCTATGAATGGACGAACAATCTCGGCGTGGAAGTCGAGGCCGGTGTGGGCGTGGAGGACCAGATCATCCGCGGTGCCGGTGATCCACCGATCGAGAACCGGATCGGCCTGAACCAGTATTTCGGAGCTTTCGGCGTCGGACGGGTCCAGACGACGGAATTCTCGGACTTTTTCGTCCGTGCAGGCGTTGTCCAGTATGAAGTGGAATCGGAAGTGAGCCGGTTCACCTTCACCGAAGACGACATAGGCGTTGCAGGCTCTGCTGGCGTCGACCTGCATTTCGGACAGCGCCACGGCTTGCGCCTGTCAGCTTCGATCTATTCGCTGGAAGAAACCGTCGAGGCGTTTGAACTGGCGTACAAATACCGGTTCTAGACCACACCGTTTTCCCGCAGCGCAGCGAGCTCCGCCGCGTCAATTCCAATCTCGGCAAACACGTCGGCGGTGTGCTGCCCGAAGGCCGGGCCTGTCGAGCGCACGCGGCCCGGAGTGTTTGAAAGTTTCGGGACAACCCCCTGCATAGGCACCTCGCCCAGCGCCGGGTCGACGAGGCGTACAATTGCCTCGCGGGCTGCAATATGGGCATCGGCAAGCATATCCCTGGCCGTATTCACCGGTCCGCAGGGGACGGCAAAGGCTTCTGCAGCGGTCATGACATCTGCGGTCGAGCGCTGCGCGGTCCAGGCTGAGATCAGCGCATCCAGTTCTGCTTGATGATCCCCCCGCGCGTCGTGGGTTGCGTATCGGGGATCAGACGCCCAGTCGGCGCGGCACATGTCCGACAAGCGCGCAAACAGCGTGTCCTGGTTTGCGCCAATGACGACCTCGCCATCGGCGCAGGGATAAACGCCAGACGGTGCGACCTTCGGCAGAATACCACCGGTTCGCTGGCGAGTGTGACCGGCAAGCGCGTATTCCGGGATCAGGCTCTCCATAAACGCCATCACGCTTTCATAAATCGCTGCATCGACGACTTGCCCCTGCCCCGAGCGCTCGCGCGCGTGCAGCGCCATCATCACGCCGAGGCAGGCAAACGTTCCGGTCATCGTGTCGCCGAGCGACACGCCGGCCCGCGCCGGCGGACGATCCGGCTCGCCGATCAGGTGGCGCAATCCGCCCTTCGCTTCTCCAACGCTGGCATAGCCGGCCTTTGCGCTTTCCGGCCCGGTCTGCCCATAGCCCGACACCCTCGCGATCACGAGGCGCGGATTGATCGCGTGCAAATCGGCCGGGGCCAGGCCCCATTTCTCAAGCGTGCCGGGTCTGAAGTTCTCAACAAGCACGTCGGCTGTCTCGACGAGCCTGCGGAAGATGTCCTGCCCGTCCGGAACCCGCAGGTTCAGCGTTGCCGCTCGCTTGCCCCGGGCGATAATCGGCCAAAGAAGCCCATGCCCCTCTTTCTTCACAGCGCCCCAGTCGCGCGCTGGGTCTGGCCTGTCCGGCGCTTCGATCTTGATCACGTCCGCGCCGAAGTCAGCCAGCAACTGGCCGCAAAACGGGCCGGCGATGAGTTGGCCAAGCTCGATGACGCGCAGGCCAGCAAGGGGAGGAGCGGTGTTTGTCATCACCCCTGATTGCACGCTATTGAGCCGGTATGACAAGACGCATCGATATTGTGGAAGTCGGCCCGCGCGACGGGCTGCAGAATGATTCGGCGACCCCCACAACAGAACAGAAGCTCGAATTCATCGCGCGGCTGGAGGCCTGTGGCGTGAAGCGCATGGAGTCCGGCTCCTTCGTTTCACCGAAAGCGGTGCCGAAAATGGCCGATAGCGCGGAGGTTTTTCGCGGACTGGACAGGGACACGGGGGTCCGGCACATCGCGCTTGCCCTGAATGAAAAAGGCGTGCGCCGGGCAATCGACGCCAAGGCCGACGAAATCAACTTCGTTCTCGTTGCCGGCGAAGGCTTTGGACGGCGCAATCAGGGCATGAGTCCCCAGGAAAGTGCGGATGCCCTGAGCGCCTGCGCGCCATTGGTTCATGAGGCCGGACTCCCTTTGTCTGCAACCATCTCTGTTGCCTTCGGTGATCCCTATGACGGCGAAGTCGATCCCGCTGTGGTTGCCAATCTCGCTGCACAGGCGCAGCGGGCTGGCGTCGCTGAGCTGGCCCTTGGAGATACGATTGGCGTTGCAACGCCCTGGCAAGTCCGCACCCTCATTGATGCGGTCCGCGTCCATGCCCCGGACGTATATTTACGGCTGCATTTCCATGACACGCGCGGGGCGGGCCTCGCGAACGTGTTTGCCGCCGTGGACGCGGGTATTGATGTCATTGATGCAAGTTGCGGCGGAATCGGCGGATGTCCCTTCGCGCCGGCAGCGACAGGAAACGTGGCCACCGAAGACGTGGTCTACATGCTTGAGCGTGCTGGCTTTGAAACAGGGCTCGATCTTGGAAAGCTGATCGAAACCGCGACCTGGCTGGAAGAAATGCTGGGCCACCCTGTCAGCTCAAGCCTGTCGAAGGCTGGCGGATTCCCAGACTGAACACAGAAAAACCCCCGCCCTTGCGAGCGGGGGTGTTCTGTTTTCGAAGCGATGACCGCCTAGCAGCTTTCGCCGATGGCACCGATTGAGGAGCAGGCGTCGGAGAGGAAGCCTGTGGAGACGACGGTGT
>JBCBWQ010000090.1:0-10186 GCA_039817025.1 Pseudomonadota bacterium
CTCAATGTCACGCATGTGTGGCCGATCCTTTGGTTCGGGCTCACCTCTGCCATTGTGTTGAGTGCGCTCGGAGCGATTGGCGGTATCTGGGCTGACAAGTTTGACCACCTTGCCGCCATTTCCAATTTCGTGATCGTCCCGCTGACGTTCCTGTCCGGGACGTTCTACGACATCAAAGTGATGGTGGAGCCATTTTACACGCTCGCCCTGTTTGATCCGCTCTTCTACTTCATCGACGGGTTTCGCTACGGGTTCCTCGGCGTTGCCAATTCCGACATTACCATCGGTGTGATCGTTTCGGGCGTCATGAGCGTGCTTGGAATTGCCGCCGTCTGGTGGGTGTTCAAGACGGGCTACAAGCTAAAGGCGTAAGCGCACACTTTAGTTGCCCTGACTTGCGCTAGCCGTATCCTCGCCGCAGAGTTCCAAAAAAGAACTTTGTAGGGAGAATGACATGAAACCTGTATGTCTGGTGATTGGAGCCGGAGCGGGCATCGGCGGAACCGTGGGCACAAAGTTTGCGCGCGAGGGTTACCACGCGGTGCTGTGCCGCCGGTCGGATGAAGAGGGGCTCCAGAAACTCGTCGACGGCATCAAAGGCGAAGGCGGTGAGGCAACGGGCTTCCTGATGAACGCCCTTGATGACGACGCCATAGAGTCCCGTGTGGCGCATGTCGAAGCCGAGATCGGCCCCATCGAAGTCGCGATCTACAATCTCGGCGCGCAGATCGGTAATCGCCCATTGGCCGAGACATCGCCGAAAGCCTTCGAGATGGGGTGGCGCCTCGGCACATTCGGCCTTTACCGGCTAGCGCGCGCCGTAACGCCGGCGATGCTCGAGCGCGGCGGCGGCAAGATCCTCGTCACGTCAGCCACGGCAGCTGTGCGTGGCAATGGCGGGCAGCACTCACACGCCGCTGCGATGGGCGGCCGACGTATGCTGTGCCAAACGCTCAACGCTGAATTTGCCTCCAAGGGCGTGCATGTCGCGCACATTCTCATCGACGGTGCGGTGGATGCGCCGGACACGCTGGGCAAGATGCTCGGGCCGGAACTTTTCGGTAAACTGAGGGAGACCCGCGGCGCGGAGGATGGGCTTCTGATCCCAGAGAAGGTTGCAGAAACCTACTACCATGTCGCCACCCAGCACCGCTCGGCTTGGACCCATGAACTCGACCTTCGATCCTGGACTGACACGGCCTGGTGGAACCACGACTAGGGTCAGGTGCCTGGCGTGTAGAACGTCGGCGATCCAGGGCCCACCGGTAGGTCGAACATGAACGTCCATGTCACGAAAAAGGCGGACCAGGTGATCAGGAAAAAGATCGAGTAGGGCAGCATCATTGCAATCAGAGTCCCAACGCCAAGGTCTTTATTGTAGCGCGTCGCCCAGGCGAGGATCAGGCCGAAATAACTCATCATCGGCGTGATGATGTTCGTTGAGCTGTCGCCGATGCGATAAGCGGCCTGGATCACCTCCGGCGCATAGCCGATAAGCATCAGCATTGGCACGAAGATCGGCGCTGTGACCGCCCATTGCGCAGAGGCTGAGCCGAGCGACAGATTGATGATCGCGCACATCAAGATGAAGAACACAAAGACGATCGGCCCGGTCATGCCTGTGTCCTGGAGGAACTGCGCGCCGGCCACAGCGCTGATCGCGCCCAGATTGGTCCAACCGAAAAAGGCAACGAACTGCGCGGCGAAGAAGACAAGGACGATGTATAGCCCGAGCGAACCCAGCGCATCGGACATGGCGTCGATCACGTCCCGGTCGCCCTTCATCGTTCCGGCGGCCCGGCCATAGGCATAGCCGGTGGCAATGAAGAAGATCAGGATCCACACAACGAACCCCTTGAAGAAAGGCGAATTGATCCTGTCACCGGTCTCAGGATTACGCAGGATGCCCCAGTCAGGAACCAGGGTGAGCGCCATGACGGCAAGGACGCCGAGCAAAGCCACTCCCGCCCAGAACAGGCCTTTGCGCTCTGAATCCTTGAGCGGCTGCATCATGCTGTCATCCAGGATCGTCGGATCAGCCTTGTCGCTTTCATAGGGGCCCAGTTGGGGCTCGACGATGAAGATCGTTACAAGCGAACCGACCAGCGTGATCAGGAAGGTTGACGCCACCATGAAGTACCAATTTGCGGTCGCGACGACGATGTAATCGGGCGCGATCAACCGCGCTGCTTCTTGCGTGATCCCGGCAAGGAGGGGGTCGATCGTTCCGATCAACAGATTTGCGCTGTAGCCGCCGGAAACCCCTGCAAATGCCGCCGCCATTCCGGCCAGAGGATGGCGACCAAGCGCGTAGAAAATAGCGGCAGCAAGGGGAATCAGGACGACATATCCGACCTCGGAAGCCGTGTTCGAGACGATTCCGGCAAAGACAATTGCAACGGTGACGACATGGCGTGGCGCGCCAAGCACCATGGCGCGCACCGCTGCAGATAAAAGCCCGGACTTTTCCGCAACGCCGACGCCGAGCATGGCGACCAGCACAACGCCAAGCGGCGCAAAACCGGTGAAGTTTGTGGTGAGGCCCGTGAAGATCCGGCGAACACCATCGCCATTCATCAGGCTGACGGCACGGATCATGCCATCCTCAGCGACACCGGGTGCGCCCGCGGGGCGCGGATCGTCCACGGCCAGTCCAATTCCGCCCAAAATGCCAGACAAGACGACAATACCGCCGGCAAGGATCGCGAATAGGGTGACGGGGTGGGGCAGGAGGTTGCCGAGCCACTCAACGCCGTCAAGAAAGCGCGTAAACGCGTTACGGCGCGTGGGTTCCTGCGCGTCAGGGGTGTCGGTCATTGCGGCATGCTCCGGTCAAGGCTTGCTGGGCTGCTTTGCGCTGAGAGGAATGCCGTGCGTCAGAAAAGGCAAGCGGCGGAAAGCGATTTGCCGTCCGCCGCTCACGTCTTTGTTGCGACCTGCTAGAATTCCATCCGCAGGCCGAGGGCAATGCCCTGATGGCTGACATTGTCCAGCCCGAGCACGGTCGTGTATTCGGCAAAGGCGCTGACCCCGCCGGGCATGATCGCCGATGCGCCGACGGCGATGTCGAAGCTGGATTCGTCGGCTGGATTGGTGGTGATCGTGAACGAACTGTCGGAGACGCGTTGGGCGGCTGTGTAGCGAGCGCGCACTGACTGCTCGTCATCCTGCAGTTCAAACACCGCCGCGCCGCGGGCATAGGGAACGAAGACGCCCCAGTCCGTATTGATCGCATTTTGCCAGATGGCACCGACCGAGGCGCGCAGAGAGTCCACCTCTTGGCTGTCATATGTCAGGTTCAGCCCGCCAGCACCCGTTTCCGAGAAGCCGTCGATGTCTGCGTTGTAATAGCTCAGCTCAGCGGTCGGCGTGAAGCTTACGCCGCCTTCTTGGTAGAGCGCGTAAGAGCCCCCCACCGTCAGCTGGATTGTATCCGCCTCGGAATCTGAGACCGCTGTGCGATTGATTGTGGCGAGATTGTCTTGGTCAGATTGGCCGCCGCCGCCATTGGCATCGCCATTGCGATCAACGACCGAGATGTTGCGCTTGTTGCGGAAATCCGCCTGGCCAAACGAAACGAGACCGTTCAGCTCGAGCTTTTCGGTTGCGAGCAGGGAGCCGTAGGCCGAAACCGACCAGCTTTCCGAATTCATCGAGCCGCCCGACTGGACGCCGCCGATGGAGTCGAAGTCTGCCGTGCCATCGACATAGCTGATCGCTGCGCCCGCGATGAGCGTGTCAGAAAACTGGTAGTCCAGTCCGCCGGCGATCCACCAGCCTTCCTGATCAAAGCCAAGTTCTTGAGAGGTGGTGTCCTGATCGCCGTCATAGCCGCCGATCGACAGGAAGCCGTCGAGCGCGCGTTCGCGCAGGCCGCTATTGTCCGGGACCATGAACTGGTCAGGATCGTTGGATGCGAGAAGGATGGCGCGCGGCTGGGTGAGGCCAGCAAACTGTCGGCCGCGGAGCTGTCCGCCGATCGCACTGAGGCGCCCGGCAACGGCCTGATCACCGCGCGTGGCTTCCGTGGCGGCATCAGCCTGCTGGGCAATGCCCTGGACGCCAAGATACTGATCGAGAATCGCGCCCTGGTCGGTCAGCCCGGTCAGCCCGGCATTGGCGGCAGCAGGTTGGCTGAGCGCGCCGTTGCAGCGCAGGAACAAGTCCTGTTCATTCGATGCCGTATCGCGCTGCTGCGCCAATACGGGGCAGATCGTGGCGACATGGTTTCGGAAGCTTCCACCAGCATCGGTGAAAGATTGCGCATTGGCCGTTGCCCCGCAGAGCATGACCCCGATGGCGACCGTGGCCGCACGAATACTGGAATTTACTAGCATTTTTTCCCCTCTTTGCCGTTGTTTCGACGTGTTGGTAGGGAATACTATTGCCCTGTGGTCGAATACCGGCCTGTGTTCAGTAACACAGCCCCGCGTATTCTGTTAAGTGAAACTGGGGCGAGGCCGCAAAAAAAACGCTGAGGACGCAAGACGTTATGACGAAAACTTTCAGCGATAGAGCGAGTAGAAACGAACGACTCGCCATCTGGGCGAAGAGCCTACGAACAGTGCAGGTATTCGTTCTCGGTGTTTTCACGATTGCCAGCCTGACCCCCGCCGCGGCCGATGACTATCGCGAAGGCTCGGGAGATGAGTTCATTGTCGTGGATTGTCTCCTGCCCGGGCAAGTCCGCCGTCTCGGCAACCGTACCTATGTGTCTCGGCGCAAGCCGATTATGGCGACCGCGAAGGACTGTCACGTGCGTGGCGGCGAGTACATTCTCGACGACCGAGCGTCGGTCGCCGGGTCCATTCAGGCCTGGCTTCCGGCCGCGATGGACGGGGACGCCGTCGCCCAAAACTATATTGGCGAACTGTCGGAGCGCGGCGAAAAGGGTGTGCCCGATTATGCCATGGCCCGCATCTGGTACGACCGGTCCGCTCAGCAGGGGCACAATCCGGCGCGTTTTAACCTGGCCCGGTTGTATGAAGAGGGCCTTGGTGGTCCTGTGGAGCCGGAGAAAGCCGAAGCGCTTTACCGCGCGGCTTATGGCTTTGATGGTGATCTGGCGAGTGCCGTCCGCCTCGTCGATCCAGCCGAAATTGCTGCCTTGAAATCCGAAATTGCCGCCCGCGACGAGACGATAGCGGAACGCGAAGCAGAGATTGCCCGACTGCGCGAGGAACTCGAGACGCGCGCAGAGACGTCCGCCGCACTGGAGACTGAGCGCCAGGTTGCGCTTCAGCGTATTGCCGCGCTTGAATCCGATCTCGCTAGCCAGCGTGTCGCCTTGTCCCAGACGCTTGCTGCGGAAGCCGGCCGGAGTGCGGGGTCAGACGCCGCCTATGCTGAGCTTCAGACAGCCCGCACCGACCTCCAGCGCCAGCAGGTCGAACTCGATGCGAGAAGTCGCCAAATCGCCGCCCAGGAAGCCGCGCTCGCCGAGCAAATGCGCCGGCTGACGGCGGCGCAAAACGCGGATACAGCGGATCTTTCGCGCCTTGAGGCACAACTGTCCGAGGCGCGCGTGGCTCTGGCCAGTGAGCAACAGGCCCGCATGCAAGCGGTGTCTGCGCGTGACGCTGCGTTATCAGATCTCGCCGCAAGCCGCGCACAGCTCGATAGCCGTCTTCAGCAGCTTGCGGCGCAGGAAGCAGCGCTGTCCGACAGGGAAGCGGCTCTTGTATCGACACAAGAAGACGGTGCTGTCGTCGCCGCTGAGCGTGTAGCCCTCGATGCCGAGCGTCGCCGGCTTGCCGATGCGCGATCAGCCCTTTCCGCGGATACCGCTGCCTTTGAAGCGCGGAGGCTGGACCTTGAAACCCGTCTCGCTGATGTCGCCAGCGCGGAAGCGCGCTTGGAGGCGCGTCGATCGGAACTGACGGCTCGCGAAGCCGCTTTCGATGCCAGGGCCGCCTCGCTTGGCTCACTTAGCGTGGAGCGGGATGCGCTTGCCGCGGAGCGTGCGGCATTCGAACAGGACCGGGCGTCCGTTGATGCTGCAACGGCCAGCTATGAAGCCCGGCTGACGGCGCTTTCCCAGCGCGAAGCGGCTGCCTCGCAGCGTTTGGCCGATCTGGACACACGCGCTGCTGCGGTCTCTGTTCGAGAGGCGGAACTTGAAAAACGCGAGCGTGAAGCGCAGGCGGCAAAGCAGGCAGCAGAGACCGCGCTCGGCCAACTTGCCGCTTTGCGCGAACAGATCGAACTCGCACAGCAAACCCTGGGCGGCGGCCAACGCAGCCTGGTGCCCAGCAGCGCCTCGATCACGCCGAAACCGCTGCGCGAGCAGTTCCGAGTGAAATTTGGAGAATACCATGCGCTGCTGATCGGCAACGAAAACTATGAGCACGCTGACTGGCCGGATCTGGATACGTCGCACAATGATGTCGCTGCAATCGGCGCAATCCTCGAAGACAAATACGGCTTCAGGGTCACCATTCTGAAGGACGCAACGCGATTTGAGATCCTCAAGGCGTTGAGCGATCTCGGCGATCAGCTCGGAGAGAATGACAATCTATTGCTCTACTTCGCGGGTCATGGGCAATACATCGACCAGATTGCGAGCGGATATTGGGAACCGGTCGATTCCATCCCGTACAAAACGGTGAACTCCATTTCTGTTCAGGACGTGAATACCCAGCTCAGCCTCACGAAGGCGCGAAAAGTGCTGGTTGTCTCCGACAGCTGCTATTCAGGGGCCTTCACGCGCGCACCCTTCGCCATGCTCAAAGGTGATGCCGCGCACGAGACCCGCGAGCGCTACCTTCAACAGATCGCAGACAAGCGCAGCCGCAATGTGATGACAGCGGGCGGACTACAGCCCGTTGCGGATGGGCTCGGGAATGGACACTCGCTGTTTGCTCGCGCGTTCATTTCTGCCCTGGTCGACAATGATGATGTCGCGCTGGGCCGTGATGTGTTTTCCCGCGTTCGGGATGTGGTGACAGTCAGTGCCACGGCAATGAACTGGGAGCAGGAGCCTGAATACGACGAGATCGTTCATTCTGGCCATGAAGGCGGGGACTTTATCTTCGTTCCGCTGGCCCCCTAGCAGGTATCTATACCCGTCTTGGGTATCGTGCTAAGGATACCCCCAAAGGGTATCTTGATGAGAGAGAACACAAGAGATTCAGCGCTCAAGCGCCTTGCCCGTTTGGAAGGGCAGGTGCGCGGCATCTCCCGCATGGTGGAAGAAGACCGGTACTGCATCGATATTGTCCGCCAGGTTCAGGCCGTGAAAGCTGCAATGACCAGCTTTGAAGCGCTTATCATTGATGACCACCTGGCGACCTGCGTTGAGACGGCGCTCCTGTCCGATGATGTCGAGACGCGGCTTGAAAAGGTTGAAGAGCTTGTGGCCGTGATGGGTGGTCGGAAGAAATGAGGGGGCAAGCCGTTGGGCTGGCAGCAGCGGCTGCCCTATTGGCAGCGCAATGCGCTGAAGCGCGTCCCGTGTCCTATCCGGGTGGCTGGACGTTTATGCAGCGGAATTCCGGCGATTATTCATCGCTCCATCTCCATTATTCACCGACCTTCCAGGATTCAGTCGGTCTTTATGTCGAAGACAATTGGACGTCGGATTGGCGGTATGCGGGTATTCAATACAACCGCCTGGTCAAGCGCTGGAACCGGCCCGGCTCCCAGGCAAACATCTATTTTAATGCCAGCGCGGGCTATGCCGACGCCGATGCCACGGGCGAAGGAGACCTCGCAGGATTTGTTGGCGGCGCGGCGGATTGGGAAACCCGGCGATGGTTCACCTCCTATCAGCTTCGCGCCCTAAATCTCGGCTTTGATCAGGATTTCCGGCAGGCCGCCCGTATCGGCGTTGCGCCTTATATCGGGGACTACGGCGACTTACATACATGGCTGATGGTTGAAGTTGAGCACCAGCCAGAAGCGGATGCACCCGTCACCGTGACGCCCCTGGTCCGGTTTTTCTACGGGGTTCAGCTGGTAGAAATTGGCTATACGCCGGAAACCGAGCGGTTCCTGGCCAATTGGATTGTGCGATTTTGATGAAAGGATACCCATCATGATGAAGTCGGCTTTTACAGCCTTGGCAATTGCTTGCCTGAGTGCCCCCGCCTTTCCGCAGGCTGAGCTTTCAGTCGCGGAAAAAGCGGATGCACCCGTCATCGCAAGGGTGAACGGCATGGTCTGCGATTTCTGCGCGCAGGCTGTGACAAAAGTATTCGGCCGCGAAGACGCGGTACAGCGCGTTGAGGTCGATTTGAATGACGGCGCAATCCGGATTGCGATGAAGCCGGGTGAGGATCTTGACGATGCGCGCATCGCCGAACTCATCAAAAAGTCCGGATATGCGCTGGTTGAGATTGAACGCCCCGCCGCATGACGCTCGCAGACGATGAGATAAAACCCCCAAGCATCCTGCCGGCGACACTCTCGCTGTTTACCTCAGCTGGGACGCTTGTGTGTTGCGCGTTGCCGGCCATGCTGGTCAGTCTCGGCATGGGCGCGGTGATGGCCGGTTTGATTGAGGCCGTGCCGGGCATAACCGTGCTCGGGCGTCACAAGATTATGGTATTCAGTGTTGCAGGCATCGTTCTCGCCGCGTCTGGTGCCTGGCAGTGGCACGCGCGCACGTTGCCGTGTCCTGCCGATCCCGCGAAAGCGCGGGCGTGCCAGAGGTTACGAACCATCAGCTGGGTCCTGTGGTGGATAAGCGTTGCCTTTTTTCTGGTCGGCGGATTTTTCGCGTTCTTCGCAGCGAGCCTCTTGCTCTAATTTACTCAGCGACCCGGACTGTCATAGCCGTGCGGGCCATGGGAGCATCGCGCAGGCTGGCGTAGCGCTCGAGAAGATGGACTGACAGCGCATAGGACGCGTCATCGGCCATGGCGGCGGAAAACGCCGTCCAGGTCTGAGGGTCAACGGCGAGGCAAGATACCTTGTAGTCGCCTGGCGCATCCGGCGCGACAATCCGCGGGCTGCCGCGCCGCGGGGCCATCGCCGGAACATCGCCCATCAATCGAAGCGCGCCGCGATCCTGGGACATTTCAAGCGGATAAGTCTGCGCCCCCTCAACATTCAGCGAGGCTGCACACAGGGCCATGCTGTCGAACGTCGCTTCGAGTTTGAAGATGAGCGGCGCTGCGGGCTGAACAGGCCCGGCGCGCAAAGCCGTTCCTATGGTCAGGGTCGGAGCGACCGGTTCTGGCGGAAACGCTCGGTCGCAGTGGCTGGCATCGTGGTCTCCGCGCTCACGGGCGGCGGCGACACACGCGTCATGATCTTCGGCGCGTGTGCCTCCGATATCCGCGCGGCGGCCCGGGTCAAATGCAGCATCGATGAGGTCAACGTCTTCTGCCTCGATGGCGGACGTTGCATCATAGGCCCCGGTCTCCTCGACCGTAACGATCTCACCTGACTGGTCGAGCACGACGACTTGCTCGCCAACGCCGAGAGTGATCTCAGATCCAGACACTATGACATCGCCTGCCGCATACGCGCTTGAGGTCGTTTCAATGACAAGGCCATCGGCGAAAGCGGGTGCGCAAAGGGCCGCAAGACCTGACAAGGCCATGGCGGCGCGACTGGCGCAGCGACCAAGATCGTGGCCTAGTCGGCGAGCGAAGGGGAGAGGCGCGTGCGCGAAAGACTCAACAGTCGCACTATCGGACTGGCGGCGGTGTGCGCAGCGCTCGCCTTCGCGCTGACATTTACCAGCCCGGTGCGAAGCCTCGAAGCGTTTCTTTTGGATGTTCGCGTGTCCACCCATGATAATCGTGCGTCCCTTTCCGACGATATTGTCATCTTAGCCGTAGATGACCGCTCACTGGAAGCGTTTCCGTATACCTCACCTATAAACCGGCAATTTTTAGCCTCAGTTGTGGAGAAGCTTGACAAAAGCAAAGTCTTGGCAATCGGGCTCGATGTGGTGCTGGACAGGCCAAGCGATGCCGGAAGCGATGCCGCGCTTGAAGCGGCTCTTTCAAAAGCGGACGCACCAGTTGTTCTTGTCTCCGATCCCGGCCTTGCTCTGCGCGCGGCGATCTGCGCAGGCGAGCGTCAGAAGACGTTGCCCAGCGAAGTGCTGAGCCGCTTTGCCCGACACGCAACGCTTGGCCACGGCGTCCTTTGTATCGAACGATTGGACGAAGTCCTTCGCACTGCCGCCACCACAAACGAGCCGTCCTTTTCAGAAGCATTGGCAACGTTCGCA
>JBCBWQ010000091.1:0-10173 GCA_039817025.1 Pseudomonadota bacterium
CTGCGCGGAAGCAGCCTTTTCCGAGGCGAGGTGGCCATCGGCAAGGGCCGGCACAGACGAAACAGACAAGGCGGTAGCAAGAAGGATTGGACGGATCATGGCGGGCTCCCGGGTAAGTTGGGCCGATAGGTACCCCGGAACCCTCCCCCCGGCGACAGCGATCACGCGTCTTTGATCAATCCCCAGTGCCGGCGCGCATACTCAAGGCCGGTCGAGCACATAAAGCGTTACACGCTGCCCGAGCGGCGCAAGCGCTGGATCGTCTGATAAGAGCCAATTGATGCTGAGCGGCGCATTGGGCTCCTGACCGGTTTCCGCGGCTATGGGCGGCGTAAGCGTAAAGCTGCGAAAACGAAGCGGTGCGTCGGGGTCCAGAAGTGCGCCGCCTCCCGCTGTCCAGTCTTCAAGACAGCCGAGGCCGAACGTGCTGAACAGCGTCTCCCAGTAGGACACCGCCTGGTCGGTGTCGCGTCGGTCGCCGGTCTCCAGGAATGTGCAGACATAAGCGCGGCGATTGATCACTGCCGGATCATCCTGACCGACCCAGTGTTCCGCCGGAATGAGTTCAGACACGACCTGGCACGCCACGGCGCCATCCAACGCATCGTCATCGACCAAGGTTGAGAAGGCGGGCTGGTCATCCCGGGCGTCAATGATGCGGGTCAGCTTGGCGCATGGCGTTGCCGCGGCCCGCGGCGCTTCGGCAACGGGCGCAGGTGCGCCGGTCTCATCCCCTCCCCCGCAGGCAGACAAGGCGAGACCGGCGATCCCGACAGCAAGTGTCCGCATCAGGCGAGCGAGGCGTCTATCGCGATGCAGGCTTCAAGCAATCCGTTCACAGCATCGACCGAGTTCTGGAACATGGCCTGTTCGCCTTCGTTCAGGTCGAACTGCACCACTTTCTCCACGCCGCCTGCCCCGATCAGCGCAGGCGCGCCAACATAAAGCCCGCTCTGTCCATACTGGCCGTCGCAATAAGCCGCTGCCGGGAGCACGCGCTTCTGATCGTTGAGATACGACTTGGCCATCGCAATCGCACTCTCGGCAGGTGCGTAATATGCCGACCCGGTTTTCAGGAGGGCCACGATCTCGCCGCCGCCTTTGCGGGTGCGATCCACGATGGCATCCAGCTCGTCCTGGCTCATCCAGCCCTGTTCAACCAGCTGTGGGAGCGGCAAGCCGCCCACGGTGGAATGGCGCACCATCGGCACCATCGTGTCGCCGTGGCCACCAAGGGTCCAGGCATGGATGTCAGCAACCGATACACCGGTCTTTTCAGACAGGAAGTAGGCAAACCGCGAGGAGTCGAGCACGCCCGCCATACCGCAGACCTTGTTTGTCGGCAGGCCGGAAAATTTCTGGAGCGCCCAAACCATCGCATCCAACGGGTTAGTGATGCAGATCACGAAGGCATTCGGCGCATGGGCCTTGATACCCTCGCCGACGGCTTTCATGACTTTGAGATTGATGCCGATCAGGTCGTCCCGGCTCATGCCTGGCTTGCGCGGTACGCCTGCAGTCACGATGCAGACATCCGCGCCAGCAATATCGGCATAATCCTGTGTGCCCTTCAGGCTTACCGACGAGTTGTACACCGGCGTTGATTCCGCGATGTCGAGCCCCTTGCCCTCCGGAATGCCTTCAGCGATGTCGAACAGGACGACGTCGCCCAGCTCTTCGCGCGCGCTCACATGGGCGAGCGTGCCCCCGATCATGCCGGATCCGATAAGGGCGATCTTGTTGCGGGCCATCTGTGTCTCCAATCAGCGGAATATCGTTTCTGGCCGCAGGGTTAGCCGAGCGGCGAGCGGCACGCAATGTGGCGCAGAACCGAAGTCTGAAAGGGAAAGCGGATTCGTCCCCGCGCGCCGACTTGACGGCCTCGCCGGTGGCTTGAGCGAAGGTCAGAGCGTGGCCGCAGAGCCCACCCATCAGACATTCAATCGCGCCCAACCCTGCAGCCCCGCCAGACCTGAAGTCTGGATTTCATATCCGAACCCATCCAGTCTTTGCCTATGACACCGCGCGTTCGCCGTTCTCCTGTTCCGCCGTCTGGCTGCAATCTTGCCCGCGCCATCGAGTTGATCGGCGACCGTTGGACGCTGATGGTGCTGCGCTCGGCGTTGTATGGCGTACGCCGATTCGATGATTTTCAGGCCGAGCTGAAGTGCCCGCGCACCGTTCTGTCCGGCCGGTTGAAAACACTAACCGAGGCGGGTCTACTGGAAAGACGCAGCTACCAGGAATCCGGCAAACGCACCCGTCCGGAATACGTCCTTACCGACCGGGGCGCGGAGCTGCGGGCCGCCCTCGTTGCCCTGACCCAATGGGGCGATGCCCATCTTGCCGGGGGCGAACCGGCACCGGTCAGCTTCGTGGACGAGGAAACCCGCAGTCCCGTCCGCGCCGGTTTCGTCGATGCCGATGGCCGCTCGGTTGATCCAAACGGGCTAAGGGCCGTGTTGCGGCGCTAGGCAAGTTCCGCCGGCTCCATTGCGCTTTTGACCGTCTCACGCTTTGCTTCGGGAAAACAAAGGGGAGGCCGGTCATGTCGACGACAGTTCAGGGTCACTGTGATCCACAGTTCGAGGCCGTTAGGGCTGAATTTGAAAAGAATTTCGCAGAGCGCGGTGAAGTCGGGGCATCGGTTTGCCTGAGCGTGGACGGCGAAACAAAGGTCGATCTTTGGGGCGGCGTCGCCAATCCGGAAACAGGAGACGCATGGACCGAAGACACCGTGAGCATCGTTTTCTCCTGCACCAAGGCGGCGACAGCCATTTGCGCTCACATCCTGATCGACCGGGGCGACCTCAATCCTGCAGCGCTCGTCTCTGAGTATTGGCCTGAGTTCGCAAAGGGCGGCAAAGAAGCGACCACGGTCCAGATGATGCTGAACCATGAAAGCGCGCTGCCGGCGCTACGCGCACCCGTAAAAGAAGGCGGCTTTCTGGATTGGGACTACATGATCTCGCGCATGGAAGATGAAGAGGCCTTCTGGGAGCCTGGCACGCGCAACGGCTATCATATGGTCAATTTCGGATGGACGGTGGGCGAACTGGTCCGCCGCGTCTCCGGCAGATCGCTGGGCACTTTCTTCAAAGAGGAAGTCGCCGAGAAAACGGGCGCGGACTTCTGGATCGGCATCCCGGACAGCTTCGACAAACCCATCGCGCCGATCATCCCGCACATCCCCTCCCCCGACGACGCGTTCACGCGCTTTACACAGAAGCTGATGACCGACCCGGCCTCGATCCAGGCGCTCAGTTTTCTGAACTCAGGCGGCTGGAACCCCAACGACCCAGCCGCGCACCGGGCAGAGATTGGCGGCGCAGGCGGCATCTCGAACGCGCGCGGGCAGGTCGCCATGTACACACCGCTCGCGGTGAATGACGGGGCACTCGTCTCCAGGGACCAGGTCGCGCGCATGTCCATGGTGACGACGGCAACCGGTGAAGATGCGACCTTGCTCGTGCCAACCCGGTTTGCGTCAGGATTCATGAAGTCCATGGACAATCGCGCCTATCCCATGGGTGACCAGATGACCGCGATCATCGGAGACACGGCATTCGGCCATGTCGGGGCTGGCGGCTCGATCGGCTTTGCCGACACCGAATGCGGACTGGCTTTCAGCTATACCATGAACCGGATGGGCGCAGGCCTGCTTGTGAACGACCGGGGCCAGAGCGTGATCGATGCCGCGTACACATCTCTGGGCTATCGCTCGAATGCACCCGGAGCTTGGGTGCGCTAACGCCCTGTTGCGCAAGATGAACGGGCGCTGAAGTGCCACTTGGGGGCCAATTCAGGTGGTCTATTGGTAATGACAGAACCAAGGGGCGAGGGTCGAGCCAACGCAGTTGTTTTACGATCGTCAAATCCGTCGCAGGGTTTGAGGGTCACCTCAGCGCGGCTTGGGCAATGCCTGTTGCATTGAACGGGGAGTAACCATGCAAGAGCTTTTGAATTCCATTGATGTCAATCAGTACCTGCCGGGCGCAATCGCGTGGGGCACAAACATCCTGCTTGCCGTCCTGATTCTCATCTTCGGCTACTGGATTGCCGGCCGGGTCGCTGCGGGCGTGCGCGGCATGGCCAAACGCTACGACAATCTCGACGATACGCTGTTCGGCTTCCTGTCGACATTGGCACGTTGGGTGATCCTCGCCTTTGTCTTCATCGCCGTGCTGAACCGTTTCGGTGTGGAAACCACGTCAATTGTTGCCCTGCTTGGTGCGGCAGGTCTGGCTGTTGGCCTTGCCCTTCAGGGTGCAATGTCGAACCTCGCGGCCGGCGTCATGCTGATGGTGTTCCGGCCTTACAAGATGGGCGACTTCGTGGATGCAGCCGGAAAGTTCGGCAACGTCACTGAGATCGGCCTGTTCACCACCACGCTGAACACGTTCGATAACCAGCACATCATTATTCCAAATGGCCAGATCTGGGGCGAGCAGATCATAAACCATTCCCACTACCCGGTCCGCGGCGTGGATATGACGTTCGGGATCTCATACGGCTCCAGCATCGATGAAGCCCGCGCAGCCATCCAGAAAGTATTCGATGACCATCCGCACATCCTGAAGGATCCTGCGCCTTTCATCGAAGTCTCAACCCTCAATGACAGCTCGGTCGATTTCATCACCCGGCCATTTGTGAAGGGTGAACACTATTTCGATGTCCTCTACTCCGTGCCGGAACTGGTCAAGAAAGCGCTCGATGGTGCAGGCGTAGAAATTCCTTTCCCGCACCAGAAGGTCATCCTGTTCAAGGGCGACGAGTAGCGGCCTAGAACCGATATCCGCCGGCGAGGATTGTCTCATGCTCGTCGGCGGTCAGCGGGGCATACTCGCCTTTTTCAGGATGCGCGAACCAGAGCGGCTCCTGAACTTCAGCCGGATTGAAGCCCTCTTTGACAAGCTCGACCTTGCGATACTTGAACGTACCCGTCGTCTCCGCCTCTTTCTGCACCCGCACGAAGAGCGGCACCGCATAACTCGGTAATTTGCTGGACAGGAAAGCGTGAAGCCCTGGCAGGTCCACGTCGCCTTTCGCGGTGACCGCGGCCATACCTGCGCGCCCATCGGCACCTGGCACTTCAACGCCATAGACATTCGCAGTCTCAACGCCGGGATACCCAGCGATCGCTTCTGCCACTTCATTGGTGGACACATTCTCTGACTTCCAGCGGAACGTGTCGCCGATCCGGTCTACGAAATAGATGTAGCCCTGGGCGTCCTTCTTCATCAGATCGCCGGTGCGGAACCACATATCACCCGGCTCAAACACATCCCTCAGGATTTTCTTTGCCGTGGCCTGTTCGTCCGAGTAACCCTCAAAGCGCTGGCGCGCTTCTGAATTATCGATACGCCCAATCGCTTCACCAGGCTCGTCAGGATCGGCAAGCTGGCAGAACCCATCCTCGCCGCGGATCGGGGCTTCTTCAGCCACATCAAACTTGACGAAAGCGATATGGCCGAACCGCGACTCCAACCAGCTTGGGATACGCCCAACGGCACCAACTTTGCCGTCATAATTGGCAAAAGACACGTTGCCTTCCGTCGAGCCGTAGAACTCGCACAGGTGCGGGATATTAAATCGGTCCAGGAATGCCTGCCAAACTTCCGGCCGCAATCCATTGCCGAAGCCTGTGCGGATGCGGTGGCTGCGTTCTTTCGGATGCGGCGGCTGATTCAGAAGGTACCGGCAAAGCTCTCCGATATAGACGATCGCTGTTGCGCCCTCGTCCGTCGCATCGTCCCAGAATTTGGACGCGGAGAACTTGCGCCTGAGGATGATGCTCGAGCCTGACATCAGCGCCATGCCAACGCCGCAGATCCCGCCCGTGCCATGATACAGCGGCAAGGTGATGTACACGCGGTCGCGCGGCGTCGTCCGGCAAGGCGGGATAAAGGCCCGCATCATGCCCTGGGTGCGCATTTGGGTCAGCTTCGCCGCTTTCGGCAGCCCCGTCGTGCCTGACGTATACACGTATTGGCAAAGGTCCGACCCACGCAGATGGGCGCGGTGCGAGCGGTCAGGCCGGTCCGTTGAGGCCGTTTCAAGCGCCGCGGATAGGTCTTGCCCGCCATTGCCGCCAAGCGCCCAGATCGCCGGTGCATTGCTCAGCTTCCCGTCAACGGATCCAATGGACGCCGCCTGCTCTTCCCCGCAGATCACAAGCTTGGAGTCGGAAATATTGATGCAGTGGGCGAGGCCATCACCTTCGAGATTGTGATTGATCAGCGCTGCCACGACGCCGATTTTCGAGAGTCCCACCCAGGCCGCGACGTAGTCTGGCCGGTTCTCCATGAACAAAGACGCGCAATCCCCCGGCTTGAGACCCTGATGGAGCGCAAAATTGGCGTACCGGTTCGCGCGCGCTTCGAACTCGCCATAGGTCATCACGCTGCCTTCGAACCGGAAGGCGACATTGGCGCGGTGCTTATCGACGGAGGCTTCAAAATCGTCGGCAACGAGATTTGGTGAGTCCGGGGATATATCCTCGGTCAACTTCAGGGTCCGGCGCAGGCCCGAAAACGTGGTCCACTCTCTTTGGATTGTCGTGAAGACGCCCATGGCGACACTGCTCCCTGTTCTTATGACACCAGCTTAGGGCCCTGGCACCGTGTTTACCACTGGTGCGTTTCCAGACCCTTTCGCATCTGCTAAGCGCCAGCGCCATGATCGATCCCGTTTCCAAACTCCTCACCCTGCTCGACATTGAGCGCCTCGAAGTGGACCTGTTCAGGGGCCAGAGCCCGGCGGACGAGACCAACCAGCGCGTGTTTGGCGGGCAGGTCATTGCCCAGGCGCTGGTGGCCGCATACCGCACCGTCGAGGATCGGCTGTGTCACAGCTTGCATGCCTATTTCATTCGGCCCGGCGACCCCAGCATTCCGATCATTTATGAAGTCGACCGCGCCCGCGACGGCGGCAGTTTCACAACGCGCCGCGTCATCGCTGTGCAGCACGGCAAGCAGATCTTCAATCTGGCAGCCTCCTTCCACGTCGAAGAGGAAGCCTGGCACCACCAGCACCCGATGCCCGAAGCCCCCAAACCGCTCGATGTCCCGACGCGGGATGAGCAGCGTCGCGCCATCGTTGACAAGATTCCTGAAGCTTATCGCAAAGACTTCCTGCGCCCTCGCGCCGTGGAGATGCGAGAGGTCTCACCCATGGATTTCATTGACCCCAAACCTCTGCCCGACCCACAGCAGCTCTGGTTCCGCGTGGCGCGCGAAATCGACGAGGCGCCATGGCTGCACCATTGCCTGCTCGCCTACGCCTCAGACATGGCGTTGCTCGGCACAGGCAACCGACCCCACGGCGTGTCGTGGATGAGCGGTGATGTCATGGGCGCAAGCCTCGACCACGCCATGTGGTTTCATGCCCCGATCCGCTTCGACCAATGGCACCTTTACCACATGGACAGCCCCTATGCCGGCGGGGCGCGCAGCTTCAATCGCGGCTCCATTTTCACGGAGTCCGGAGAACTTGTCGCCAGCGTGGCCCAGGAAGGCCTGATGCGCCGCCGCCGGAAAAAGTCCTAACTGGCCAGATCGCCCGCAGATTGAGCAAAATTTGCCGGGAACACGCGAGAAGACGCAGGGGCGAGACAAAGCCCTAACACGCCTGTAATGTGCCAATCTGGGAAGTCCCGCGGAAAAGCGCGGCTGCCAATTTGGAGCGAAGACAATGACGTGTGTTTGGAAACCGCTTTCGGCTGGACTTGCGGGGATAGCGCTGGCCGGCGCAGCCGCTGCACAGGCAGATCTGCCGCCAAACGCAATGCCCGGCGAATGCTACGCCAAGGTTCTGGTGCCGGCGCAGTACAATACAGTCTATCAGCGCGTTCTCGTGAAACCGGAGCGCCAGAAGACCCGCACCATTCCAGCTGAATATGAGACCGTTGAAGAACGTGTCATGGTTCAGGAAGCATCCTACGAATACCGCACCGTTCCGCCCGAGTACGATACGGTCGAAGAGCAAGTGCTGGTCGCGCCAGCCAAGGCGACAAAGAAAGTCATTCCCGCCAAGACCCGAACGGTTGAAGAGCGCGTCATGGTCTCCCCTGCCCGCGTGGAATGGAGGCCGGGCCGCGGCGCTTATGAAAAGATCGATGAGGCCACGGGCGAAATCATGTGCCGCGTGGAAATTCCTGCAGAGTTCAAGACCGTCGAGCGTACCGTCATCACTGAGCCGGAACAGGTCGTTGACGAGGTCATTCCTGCGAAGTTTGAAACCGTGAAGAAGCGCGTTGTTGTCACCCCGGCGCGGGTTGAGCGCGTTGAAATCCCGGCAAAGTACGAAACCCGGTCCGTCCGCCGCCTCATTCAGCCAGAGCGGACCGAACTCGAAGTCGTCCCGGCCGAGTACGACACGCTTGAGCAAAAGGTCATGGTTGGTCCGGAGCGCCAGGACTGGCGCCAGATCCTGTGCGAGACCAATACGACCTCAAATCTTGTCCGCTCTATTCAAGGGGCCCTGAAAGAGCGCGGCTACGATCCTGGCGATGTGGACGGCAAGATGGGCCAGCAGACCTTGTCTGCCGTGCGGAGTTTCCAGGTATCTGAAGGCTTGCCGACAGGCGGTTTGACCCTGTCGACGGTCGCTGCGCTGGGCGTTGAAACCTAGCGAGCCTTGGACCAGACGGACAGCGGATCGAATGCCCCGGTTTCAGCGGCTTCCTGAAGGCGGGCAAGCTGGGATGAGACCGGGCTGCCCGCTGCAGGCGGCGCACCAGAATACAGCGCTTCATCAAGACGGCAGATACGCTCGTAAAGCGCCTCTGAGCGCTCAACAAGATCGAGGAATCGCGGCGGCAGGCCATTGCCACGTTGCGCCTCTGCATCGAGGGCAGGTCCGTCGCGGGTCAGTCTGTACTTTTTCGCTGTGGCTTCCTCGCGGCGCATATCGCCATCTTTCACGGCTTTCTGCATAACGAGCCAGCTCGCCGCCTGCATTAGACGCGTGGTCAGCTCCATGCTCCAGGACGCATAGGTCAGCCCGGCTTCGCGTGGAAGGTCGCGCGAATCATCGCGCCCTGCACCGTCGAGATAGTTTGCCGCCTCTTCGACAAGCGCCATGCCTTCAGCGAAAACGCGCTCGAACACCTTTCCATCCGCAAATGCACCGAGCGCGGCATCCATGGTCTCTATCGTATCGGCAGACGGCATGCGCACCTCTTGGCAGTCTCAAAGCGTCGGGAATGCAAGTTCTAGTCCCTCACGCCTTTCCGGGACTTTAATCCGATGATCCGAACAGCCCTTCCGCCGCGCTCATATGGGCACGCTTTTTGTCCAGTTCGGCCTCGCATGCGGCAATATCCGCTCTGAGCGCCTCAATCTTCGCTTCAAGCTCATCCACGGAGAGTAGATCGAGCGGGCGGTCCGGCTTTGGGGCCGGCGGATCATCAAACATGGTCCGGCACCTCCTCATCTTGAATTGCGTCTCGCCCCAGCGAAAGCCATGGTGGCGAGAGAATCAACCCGCTAGGAGGGCGCACGGCCGATGACTGAGACTATGCCAGCAGTGGACGTCACCGGGGACGGAACGCTCCAGCTCAGCGAGGCGGACAAACCCGTACCGGCTGACGGCGAAGTCCTGATCGCCATCGAAGCGGCGGGGCTAAACCGTGCAGACCTACTACAGAAGCGCGGCCTGTATCCGCCGCCACCCGGCGCATCGGCGATCCTGGGGCTGGAATGCGCAGGAACCATTGAAGCCGTCGGCGCTGGCGTGACGCGCTTCAGAACGGGCGACCGGGTCTGCGCCCTCCTCGCAGGCGGGGGATATGCGCAATACACCGCTGTCGATGAGGGATCGGTCCTGCCCGTGCCGGAGACCATGGGCTTTGTTCAGGCGGCTTGCCTGCCCGAAGCGATGATGACGGTCTGGGCCAATGTCTTCCAGCGCTGTAATCTAAAGGCCGGGGAAGCCTTTCTGGTTCATGGCGGCACCAGCGGAATCGGCGTCATGGCCATACAAATGGCGAAGGCCGCCGGCGCATCGGCGATCTTTGCGACGGCCGGCTCCGATGAAAAGTGTGCCACCTGCGTTGAGCTCGGGGCGACCCGCGCGATCAATTATCGCAGCGAGGACTTCTCCGAAATCATCAAGGCAGAAGGCGGCGTGGACGTCGTCCTCGACATGGTTGGCGGCGCCTATGTTCAGAAA
>JBCBWQ010000092.1:0-10023 GCA_039817025.1 Pseudomonadota bacterium
CAAGGGGTTTTCAGACGCGCGCCTTGCGGCCCTGGTGGGCAAGTCGGAAACAGCGGTTCGTAAAGCACGGCACAGGCTCGGCGTGCGGCCCGTCTATAAACGTATCGACACCTGCGCAGCGGAGTTTGCAGCAAAGACGCCGTATCTTTATTCGACCTATGAACACCCCGCTTACGGGCAGATCTCACCGGACTGCGAAGCCCTACCTTCAATGAAAAAGAAGGCCGTCATCCTAGGCGGCGGGCCCAACCGCATCGGCCAGGGAATTGAATTCGACTACTGCTGCTGTCATGCCGCCTTTGCCATGGCCGAAATAGGCATTGAGTCGATCATGGTAAACTGCAACCCCGAGACGGTTTCAACGGACTATGACACGTCCGACAGGCTCTACTTCGAACCCTTAACCGACGAACACGTCTTGGAAATCGTCCATAAGGAGCAGTCGGCGGGTGAACTTGCCGGTGTCATCGTTCAGTTTGGCGGTCAAACACCACTCCGTCTCGCAAGCGTCCTTGAAGGTGCAGACGTGCCAATTCTCGGTACCTCGCCACAATCCATCGACCTCGCTGAAGATCG
The DNA here is from genome assembly GCA_039817025.1 of Pseudomonadota bacterium. Classification (GTDB taxonomy): domain Bacteria; phylum Pseudomonadota; class Alphaproteobacteria; order Caulobacterales; family Hyphomonadaceae; genus JANQQC01. Next base: position 577 of record JBCBWQ010000092.1, read on the forward strand.
GGAACAGTTCCAGGCCGTCCTAGACAAGATCGGTCTCAAACAAGCCCCCGGCGCAATCGCCCGCTCGGCCAAGGAAGCCCTTGCCGCGGCCGAAGAGATCGGCTTTCCGGTGATGCTCCGCCCCTCATTCGTTCTTGGCGGCCGCGCCATGGAAGTCGTCCGCGATGTTGATGACCTGAAGCGCTACGTGACTGAAGCGGTTAAAGTCTCAGGCAAACAGCCGCTTCTTATCGACCGGTACCTCGCGGATGCGATCGAAGTCGATGTCGATGCCCTGTGCGATGGACGTGACGTGCATGTCGCTGGAGTGATGGAGCACATCGAGGAGGCCGGGGTCCATTCTGGCGACTCAGCCTGCGCACTCCCGCCATATACGCTCCACCCAGCCATTGTCGGCCGGCTCTCAGAACAAGCCGTTGCGCTCGCAACTGCGCTCGACGTACGCGGCCTGATTAACATCCAGTTCGCCGTAAAAGATGATGAAATTTACGTGCTCGAGGCCAATCCCCGCGCCAGCCGGACGGTACCATTTGTGGCAAAAGCGGTTGGTGCCCCCATTGCCGGTATTGCAGCCAAGATCATGGCAGGGGCTGTTCTCACCGATTTTGACCTACGCCACGCCACACCGCGGCGTGTTGCCGTTAAAGAGGCCGTTTTCCCGTTTGGCCGGTTCCCTGGGGTCGATCCTGTTCTGGGTCCGGAAATGCGATCCACGGGTGAGGTCATGGGCTGGGACGATGATTTCGGGGCGGCCTTCCTCAAGGCACAGATCGCTGGAGGCATGACACTCCCCCACGAAGGCACGGTGTTCATTTCGCTCAAGAATAACGACAAGCCGGGCATCGTCGATGCCGCGCAGACCTTAAAAAACCTTGGCTTTTCAATTCTTGCAACACACGGCACAGCCTCGTTTCTTGCTAATGAGGGACTGGATATTGAAACGGTCAACAAAGTGACGGACGGCCAGCCGCATATTGTTGATGCTATGAAGAACGGCCAAGTCCAACTGGTTCTGAATACAACTGAAGGCGCGCAGTCTCTTGAGGACTCTGCATCCATACGAAAGACTGCGCTAAGCCAGTCGATTCCATACTTCACCACACTCGCAGCGTCACTGGCGGCAATCCAGGCCATCCAGTCCCTGCGCGCAGGCCCTTCAACTGTGCGCCCCTTGCAATCGGCCTGATCCCTCCCACTTGACGCCGCGGCGTTTTATGTAACGCTCTGCAGACGTACAGTTACGGTAGTACACCCATGCAACGCATCCCTATGACCGCCGAAGGGCACTCTTCCCTCGACGCAGAACTGAAAAATTTGAAGTCGGTGGAACGCCCAGCCATCATCGCCGCGATCGCAGAAGCACGCGAGCATGGCGATTTGTCGGAGAACGCCGAGTACCATGCTGCCAAGGAGAAGCAGTCTTTCATTGAAGGACGCGTAGCCGAGCTTGAGGACAAGCTTGCGCGTGCAGAGATTATCGACACGTCGAAAATCTCCGGCGACAAAGTGGTGTTTGGCGCAACTGTAACCATCATCGATGTCGATACAGAGAAAGAGTCGACCTATCGCATCGTTGGCGAAGACGAGGCGAATATCGAGCTTGGCAAAGTCTCGATCACGTCCCCGATCGCACGGGCTCTGATCGGGAAATCCGAAGGCGACGAAGCGGAAGTTGCTGCTCCGGGAGGCGCAAAAGCCTACGAGATTGCCAAGCTCGAGTATAAATAACCATGGCCGAGCCGGGTTCGCTCGGCCCCTCGATTTGGGCAGCTTCCGACGGGCGCGCTGGCAATGCAGCACAGATCCGAGCGGTAATGGCGGCCCTTTCCGAGCCGTCTCGCCGCGCCAAGCTTGCGCACATTCGCGGCGAGAACCATCGCGCCGACCCCATCACTCTGTCGCCCCGTGCGCCATGGACGTGGCTTCCAGCCGACCGATGGCCTTTTCCGCGCCTCGCACTCCCCAAGGCGCAGCGCACAATTCTTCGGGCCCCGTGGCCGACGCTGTGGATCGCAGCAGGTCGAAGATCTGCCGCTTTCACCAAGGCGGTTCGGGTGTGGTCAGGCGGCAAGACGCTGTGCGTGCAGATTCTCGATCCACGCGTCGACCCGGGACATTTCGATTTGGTCGTCACGCCTGCCCATGATGGGCTCGAAGCGCCTAATGTCACCACGACTATTGGATCACCGGCTTACTTTTCAGACGGCGCAATCGCGCAAGCCCATCGCGATTATGCCGACGTCGCCGGGCAGCACCTTCAAAGCGCCATCGTTATCGTCGGCGGCAACTCAAAAACCCACCGGTTTACCGAGCAGGCCTGTCTCAGGCTCACCGATCAGCTTCGCGTTGTGTCAGCCGATGGCTGGCACCTGCGCATAACAACGTCCCGTCGCACCCCCGACTTTGTAACCACCCGATTGCGTATCCTCGCTGGAGAAATCGGCGCGGACATCTGGTCCGGCCCTGAAGATGGTCCCAACCCCTATCTCGCCTGGCTGCTTCATTCAGACGCTGCGATCGTCACTGAAGACAGCGCCAATATGCTTTCAGATGCCGCCTATCATGGTCTTCCCGTCCACATGGCTCGCCTCGACGGCCAATCAGAAAAGTTCGACCGGCTCCATGGAAGCCTTATCGACCGAGGAGTCGCGCGCTGGTTTGACGGTGCACTGGAGCGCTGGACCTACCCCCCCCTTCGAGAAGCCGAACGTGTTGCCGATGCCATTGTGGAGTCTCTCATCAGACGAGACCTTGCATAGCAGTCACACAAGCTCGTGAGCCGCTAGGGGCTTTAACCGTGGCGGCGAACACCCCATACAGAAGCCAAAGAGATTCCTATTCCGTCGCAGCCCAAGGGAGCGCCAGCGATGACAGACATAAAACATGCCGAAATCCTGATTATTGGTTCCGGCCCTGCAGGATGGACTGCGGCCGTTTATGCCGCCCGGGCCTTGCGCAAGACGCTCGTGGTGACCGGCCTGCAGCCTGGTGGGCAGCTGACGATTACGACCGAAGTGGAAAACTATCCAGGATTTGCCGAGATCCAGGGGCCCGAACTCATGGATAAAATGCGAGAGCACGCCGAAAAGATGGGATCTGAAACCGTCGAGGACCATATCGCCTCGGTCGATCTTGAAAGCCGTCCCTTCCGCGCGGTCGGCGAGAGCGGCACCGTTTACACTGGCGACGCGGTAGTGATTTCCACAGGCGCGCAGGCCAAATGGCTTGGCTTGCCGTCCGAGGAAAAATTTCAGGGCTTTGGCGTATCGGCCTGCGCCACGTGTGATGGCTTCTTTTACCGCGAAAAAGACGTCATCGTTGTCGGCGGCGGCAATACAGCGGTGGAAGAAGCGCTGTTCCTCACGAACTTCGCCTCCAAGGTCACGCTGGTCCACCGTCGGGACAGCCTGCGGGCAGAAAAAATCTTGCAAGACCGCCTGTTCAAGCATCCCAAGGTGGAGATCTTGTGGGACTCTGAGCTCGCAGATGTTGTTGGCGACGAGAATCCGCTCGGCGTGACCGGCGCGAGGATCCGCAACCGCAACACCGGCGAGGAAACTGTGATCCCTGTGCACGGCATCTTCATCGCGATTGGCCACGCCCCGTCCACCGAGCTGTTCGTCGATAAGGTCGACATGAAAGACAATGGGTACATCCTGACTTCGCCCGACTCGACGGCCACAAATATTCCAGGCGTCTTTGCAGCTGGCGATGTCACAGATGAGACCTACCGGCAGGCCGTCACGGCCGCGGGCATGGGCTGTATGGCCGCCCTTGAGGCCGAGCGTTGGCTCGAAGAAGAAGCCGCCCTCAAAGAGGCTGTCGCGGCGGAATAGCCCTGCCGCTACGGCACTGGCTTCGCAACGGCTTCGCGCCGCGCTAAGTCTGTCCCATGAGCAAGACTGACGACGCGCCATACGATCTGTTCAAGGCGGCCCTGGCCGCGACGACGAAGGCCATGACAGCCGACCGCGAGGCCGATGTCTCTTTCGGCTCAGACGCGGCGCGCCTGGAGGGCTCAAGGGTCGCCCTACCCTCTCCCCCAAGGGAACTGTCTCCGCGCCTGGCTGCCCGTGCCCGCGGGGAGGCCGACGCGCTTGCGCTGCGCGTTGCTCACCATGATGGTGCCGCACACGCCAAATTCCGCCCCCAAGGTGATCTTCAGCGCCAAATCTACGAGGCTGCGGAGACAGCGCGGATAGAATCGCTTGGCGCCAATGCGATGCCGGGTGCGGCTGACAATCTCGACGCAGCGTTGGCGGCGCGGTGCGAGAAAGCCGGATACACGCGGATGGACGATCGAAAAGATGCCCCCATCGCGCCTGCAATCGAATTTCTCCTACGTGAAAAGCTAACGGACCGCGCCCTTCCGCCAGAAGCTGAAGGCATCGCATCGATGTGGCGGGATGAAATCGAGGCCAAGTCCAGGGGGGCGCTTGATACGCTGGTTGAGCAAATCGCTGATCAGCCCGCATTCGCCAAAACCATAAAGGACCTTATTCGCGACCTTACCGCCAGCGACGAGTCTTCGGACGAATCCGGCGAAGACGCTGATGACCAGGAACCGGAAGAGCAGCAGCAGGAAGAGTCACAGTCCGGTGAGATGGAGGACGCGGGCGAAGAGACGCAAGGCGCTTCAATGGAGGAGATCGAGGCCGGCGAAAGCGACGACATCGACGGCGAGGAGACCAATGTGTCCGTCGACGCCGATGCTGACATGGACTCAGACGATAATCCCGATGAAACGGATGATGGCGCAACGCCCTTGCGGCCGAATTACCGCGAAGGCGATGATCGTCCCGAATTCCAGTACACAGCCTTCACCAACGCCCATGACGAGGTCGCCAATGCGCCTGACCTCTGCGATCCCGAGGAACTCACTCGCCTGCGCGCGTACCTCGATCACCAGCTGCAGGGCCTGCAAGGCGCAGTGTCAAAGCTCGCGAACCGGCTGCAGCGGCGCCTTATGGCACAGCAAAACCGCTCCTGGTCGTTTGACCTGGAAGAAGGCGTCCTCGACACAGCCCGCCTGACCCGCGTCATCACCGACCCGACCGCACCCCTGTCCTTCAAACAGGAAGATGACTCAGAATTCCGCGACACCGTCGTCACGTTGCTGCTGGACAATTCTGGCTCGATGCGGGGCAGACCGATCATGGTTGCTGCGCTTTGCGCAGATATTCTGGCGCGCACGCTTGAGCGCTGCGGGGTGAAAGCAGAAATTCTCGGCTTCACGACCAAGGCCTGGAAGGGCGGTCTCAGTCGCGAGGACTGGGTCAAAGCCGGTAAGCCCGCCGGTCCGGGGCGCCTCAATGACCTGCGCCACATCGTCTACAAGTCTGCCGATGCCCCGTGGCGGCGCGCTCGAAAGAATCTTGGCCTGATGATGCGCGAAGGGTTGCTGAAGGAAAACATCGACGGCGAAGCTCTGCTCTGGGCCCATGACAGGCTCATGGGCCGTCCTGAGCAGCGGCGGATTCTTATGGTGATCTCTGACGGAGCGCCCGTGGACGACTCCACCCTGTCTGTGAATGTTGGAAATTATCTTGAGCGCCACCTGCGTCAGGTCATTGAGTTCATCGAGACCCGCAGCCCGGTGGAACTCATCGCCATTGGCATCGGCCATGACGTGACGCGCTACTACAAGCGCGCTGTGACAATTGTGGATGCAGAACAGCTCGGCGGGGTGATGACCGAACAACTTGCCAGCCTGTTCGATGAGAACGGCCCCCACCCTGAGGCGATGGCAGTCCCGCCATTGACGGACCGCACGACGCGCGGCTCGGCAATTTCCGGGGCAAGTGCTGGTGCGCCGCGCTACGGCGGCAGCAAGGTCGATCTCGGCCGAGCTGTGAAGCAGACCTCACTTCAAGCCGTGAAAGGGCCTCGCAGCTAAGTGTCGCAAGTCTGTGACGTTTTCAGCCTATCGAGAGTCGGCAACAGGATACCCCACAATGCGATTGCTGATATTGATGCTCCTTCCGTTATTCGCTGCATGCGAGGCGCAAAGACAGGATCCAGCAGCCGCTACAGTCGACGCCAGCCTGCCTCTACGCGCCGATGCCTTGCGCGCCGCATCTTGCCCGGATGACGTGAACTTCGCCCGCGCTGAGGCCGTCTCGCTCACCGCCACGCCAATCGACATGCCAAGGCCTGATTTTGGTGACGCGGTTTTCGTTGGCGGCTGGGCGCTTGCCGGCGAAGATGAACGCTTCGGCGGCCTTTCCGGTTTGGATCGTTTTCCTTCAGGAACGCTATTGGCCGCCTCTGATGGCGGCGCTTTTGTCTGGATCTCAATGGACGAGCAGGACGCACCGACAGGATCGGCGTCGCTTGCTTTCATGCGCGGCGCGAATGGCGAACCGCTCTCCGGCAAGCGCCAAGGCGACGCCGAAGGACTCGTCCTTGCGGAAGGCCTCGCGCTGGTCAGTTTTGAACGCGACCACCGCGTCCTGGCCTACGATCTTGAAGGGTGCGGCGCAGGTGCCCGCGGCGCGAACGCAGTGGACTTTGCAGACGACACTTTTGGGCTCAACCAGAGCATTGATGGCAATAAGGGCCTTGAAGCGCTCGCCTATGACCCGCTGGGCGGACACCTCTTTGCAGGTCTTGAAACAATTGTGGAGGATAAAGCGCCTACTGCCGCCCTGGTTGAAACCCCGTCCTCGGCAGCGTTCTACCCAACCGTGCCTGCACCAGACGGCAAAGCGCTCACCGGCTTTGCAACCACTGGCAACAATCCCCGTGATCTGCGTTTATATTCTGTGCTTCGCGCCTATGATCGTGAGCGCGGCAACCGGATCGACCTGCAGCGCACGCTCGGCTTCAACGGCGATACGGAAACCCTGTTTACCCTCGCCAAGCCGCTGCCAGTTGATAATTTTGAGGGGCTCGCGGCGCGCCGCCTCACGAACGGCCACGATCGGATCTATCTTGTGGCCGATGATAATTTTTCAGACCGCCAGCGCACACTGCTCTTCATCTTCGACATTGCCGCCAACGACGCGGCGAATTGAACGGCTCGCTCGCTTTCATTCTTAACTCCCAAATCCTATGTTGGTTGTCGGCGAGGGCTGCGGCGTTCGACATGGGACTGAACTCCGCCGACCTTACTTTCCGTCAGGGAGCTGGCAATCTGGCCCGGATCGTGGTCCGGGCTCACCTGGCGCCCACCTAGCTTGCTAGGTCGACGGGAGTGATACTCCCACCGGCGCATGCGGTCTTCGCCATTACCGCGATCAAGGAGCCTCCATGGACCCCGCCACCCAAAAGGCAGCGCTCAGGGCTGAGATGAAAACGCGCCGCGACGAATTATCGGCGCGCGATCCTGACGCCGGCGAAGCCCTTGCTGGGGCCTTCCCGATGAAACTTCTGGAGCGGTACGGACCTGTGGTCGCGGGATATATGACGATCGGCAGTGAAATTGATGCGACCCCCCTGATGGAGAAGCTCGCAAACGCCGGCGCTCAGCTTTGCCTTCCCCGTCTTGATGACACCGGCGATACCATGACCTACCGCTTTTGGACGCCCGGAGATCCGCTCGACCCGGGCCCGCTCGGTCTGAGGGAGCCGCCCGTCAGCGCTTTAGAAGCATCACCAACGCTTATTCTGACACCGCTGCTCGCCTTTGATGGCCAGGGCGCGCGCCTCGGATACGGACAAGGGCATTACGACCGCGCAATTTCCGCTCTGCGAAAAGACGGCCGCGCGTTCACCTGCGCATTGGCCTTTCAAGGTCAGATGATCGACGCAGTACCAACGGAACCCCACGACCAGCCGCTTGACTGGGCCGTTACGGAAGCCGGCTCTGTACCCCTTTTCATGATGCGCGGTCTTGCGGGGGCAGCCCCTACCCCACCAGCCTCAGCTTGACGGCCGCTGCCTCATCACGTTCACGTTGCTGGAACTGTCGGATGAATTCAGAAACGCGCGGCACAATCTCCGTGCGAAAGCGTGATCCATTGAAGACGCCGTAGTGGCCAACGCCCGGTTGAATATAGTCGGTCTGCATCGCTGACGGCAGATTCACGCACAAGTCATGCGCGGCCTGAGTCTGTCCGATCCCGGAAATATCGTCCTTCTCACCCTCAACTGTCATCAGCGCCACATCTTCAATCGCTTCGGTTTTGACAAGCCGGTGTCGGTGCTTGAATTCGCCCTTTGGTAATAGATGCCTCTGGAAAATCCGATCGATGGTCTGGAGGTAGAATTCTGCCGTCATGTCGAGGACGGAAAGATACTCATCATAGAACTCTCGGTGTTTTTGCGCACTGTCACCATCGCCATCGACGAGGTGGTTGAAAAAGCGCCAATTGGCGTCGACGTGCCGGTCCCAATTCATGTTCATGAAAGACGAAAGCTGGACGAATCCGGGGTAAACTTGCCGCCCAGCGCCCGGCAGCATGGCGGGCACGGTGTAGATCATGTTTTCCTTGAACCAGTCATAGGACTGCTCTTCGGCCAACACGTTCGGGATGGTCGGCGAGCGCCGCGTATCGATAGGCGAGCCCATGAATGTCATCGTTGCAGGTCGGTTCGGATCCCTGTCCTCTGCCATCATTGCGATCGCGGCAAGCGCGGGCGGCCCGGGCTGGCAAACGGCAAGAAGGTTCGCCCCTGCCCCCAAGTGGGTCAGCATGGCGCGGATATGGTCGATGTAATCGTCAAGGTCGAACTTGCCGAGCCAGACGGGTGCGTGCCGCGCATCGGCCCAATCGGTGATATAAACCTCATGATCGGGTAGAAACGCTTCGACCGTTCCGCGCAGGAGCGTTGCGTAGTGACCAGATAAAGGCGCAACGATGAGGAGGCGCGGCTGGGGCGGCGCATCTTTTTTGCGCGCTTTGGCCATGGCGTCCCGGTCTTTCTCGAAATGGACCAACCCGCACCAGGGCGTGGACCACACGACCCGCGGCTTGATAGCGACCGGAACGCTGTTGACACGCGTCTCGTCAATCCGCCATTCCGGTTTGCCATAATAGCGGGTCGAGGACTCAAAAACGTCCGCCATGGCAGCCATTGAGCGGCCGAGGTCGGTGTCTTTGAAGGGGTTTCCGGGCGCGTCGAAGGCTAATCTGCTGAACCTGGCGGCCATGCGCATCGGAGCCATGGCGGCCCGATTGAGTTCCACGAGAGTATACAGCATGGCGGACCCGCCCTGAATTGTTGCACCGCAGCATAAGCTGTCCTGCATCACTGTGCAATCGTCGGGCCTGTTGTGTTGCAGCGCAAGACGGGCGCTGCACAGGGCCCGGCGGATTTTGCAGTCTGCGCACATCAGCATAAGCTGCTGAGGCAGGGAGGGACGCCGATGTCCGTTGAAGACGAGAGTCTGCGCGAACGCGCCGAAGCCGTAATCCCCGGCGGTATGTATGGACACCAGTCCGCAAGACTGCTGCCGCCCAATGCGCCGCAATTCTTCGAACGCGCCGAGGGGGCTTATTTGTG
>JBCBWQ010000093.1:0-3662 GCA_039817025.1 Pseudomonadota bacterium
GGTTCAGCCACAGCACCGGCCAGAAGACCGGCGGCACGAGCTTACAGAAATGGCGGAACGTCTCGAGCATGGCAGGCACTATAGGCCCGCCCGCGAAAGGGCGGATAAGTCCGAGGCAATCCATGCCCGTTAGGGTCTGCGCTATTGGCTTCTGGGCGCTATGCACCTGCCGGCATGAGGAACAAATCGGTATCTTCAGGGATGACACCGGACCGGGTGAGCAGGGCGTGGGCTTGCCCTCGGTGATGGGTCTGATGATTGAAGAAATGGGTGACAAGCCGCCAACCCGGCTGAGTGGATGTGCGGGTTTTTGCGACGTTGGACCAGGTGAAGTCGGCTGTCAGCCAATCGCGCGAAAGCGTGCTGGCCCAACCCAGAATGGTCTCATCAAAGGCCGCGCGGTCTTCCTGCAACTGGTGCCAATCCTGGTAGCGGGGCCCCTTACCCTGCGCGTCTTCGGACCGTGTCTCAGGCGTTTCAGCGAAGCGGTTCATCCAGACCCGGTCGGCCCACAAGATATGGGCAAAGGTTGTGTGGATTGAACCGAAGAAGGCTCCGTGGTCGGCGCGGCGGTCCTGATCTGACAGGGTAGACGCGGCGGTGTAGAGCGAGCGGTTCTGCCAGCGATTGTAGCGCGCCATGGTTTGTGCATGGGCAGGCTCGATCATCGGTGCCTCCTGCTAGTTCGGCCTTGCCTCGTCGCCATCGTTGAAGCCGTTCCAGAACTTTTTCACGCGGCCGATGAAGCCTTCGCTTTCCGGATTGCAGTCCGCGCCCGAGCACTCGCAAAACTCGCGTAGAATTTCTTTTTGGCGGGCCGAGAGATTGCGCGGCGTCTCAACGAACATCTCTACATAGAGGTCGCCCACCGCACCGCCTGAGCCGTCTGAGCGGACCGACGGCATGCCTTTGCCGCGCAGGCGTAGCTTGCGACCAGTTTGCGCGCCTTCGGGGATCGTCACGCGGGCGCGGCCACCATCAATGGTCGGAATTTCGATTTCACCGCCCAGCGCGGCGGTGGTCATGGGCACCGGCGCACGGCAGTAAAGGTTTGGGCCATCACGCTCGAAAATATCGTGCTCGGCGACATCGACAAAAATGTAGAGATCCCCGCGTGGACCGCCGGCCATTCCAACCTCGCCTTCGCCCGCAAGGCGGATGCGCATGCCGCTCTCAACGCCCGGCGGAACGTTCACCGCAAGTGTGCGGGTCTCGCGCACCTGTCCAGCGCCATTGCAGGTCTTGCAGGGGTTCGGGATAACCTGCCCGCGCCCGGAGCACCGTGCGCAGGTTCGCTCCATCGTGAAAAAGCCCTGCGTCGCGCGCACACGGCCAGCGCCGTTACAGCTTGGACAGGTTTCAGGGCTCGTCCCCGGTTCAGCGCCAGATCCGTCGCAGGATTTGCAGTCGACCGCGCCGGGCACTTCGATCGTGGCAGCCTTGCCGGCGAAGGCATCCTGAAGGCTGATGTCCATATCATAGCGCAGATCGGTTCCGCGGGCCGGACCGCCTCGGCGGCGCCCACCGCCACCGAATGGGCTCTGGCCGCCGAAAACCTGGCTGAAAATGTTCTCGAAAATGTCGCCGGGGTCTGCACCGCCGAAGGGGTCGCCTCCGCCGCCGCCGCCCATGCCGTTTTCGAAGGCGGCGTGGCCGAAGCGATCATAGGCAGCGCGCTTGTCGGCATCAGAGAGTACGGCATAGGCTTCGCCGATCTCCTTGAACTTCGCTTCGGCCTCTGCGTCGCCGGGGTTCTGGTCCGGGTGGTACTTGAGCGCGAGTTTCCTGTAGGCGGATTTCAGCGCCTTCTCGTCGACGTTTTTTTCAACGCCGAGGATATCATAATAGTCGCGTTTGCTCATTCCGGAGCCACATTCCCGTTCTTCGCCATCCCGACGATCAGGTGGTGCGGACGCAGCCGCCCCGCAAGGGGAGGGGCTGATTCAGGGCAGCAGGTGTGGCCTTCAGGTTTCCGGCTCTGGCGAGACACGCACGACGAGCTTTCCAAGGTTCTTGCCGGTGAACAGGCGCTCCAGCGATTTCGGCGCGTTTTCAAGGCCATCCACGATATCGGTCTCGAAGATCAGTTTGCCCTCCATAAGCCATCCAGCCATGGCCTGCGCACCTTCTGGGAAGCGGTCGTAATAGTCGATGACGATAAAGCCTTTCACCAGGGTACGGCGCATAAGGAGGTTTGCGAAATTATAGGGACCCGGCGTCGGCTCAGTGTCGTTATAGGTTGAGATCAGTCCGCAAAGCGGCATGCGGGAGAAATCGTTCAGGCGTGCGATGACCGCGTCCATGATGGTGCCGCCGACATTTTCGAAGTTGATGTCGATGCCGTTCGGGCAATGTGTGTCGAGCGCTGCACCCACATCTTCTGTCTTGTAGTTGATGGCGGCGTCGAAACCGGCATGTTCGGTCAGCCAGGCGCATTTTTCATCCGAGCCGGCAATGCCGACGACGCGGCAGCCTTGTATTTTCGCGATCTGTCCGACCATTGAGCCCACAGCGCCGGCGGCGGCGGACACGACAACCGTTTCGCCCGCTTTCGGCTTGGCGATGTCCATCAGGCCGAAATACGCCGTCATGCCGGTCGCGCCGAGGGGGCCCATATAGGCGGTGAGCGGCACGCCGGGCAGGGCGGGCAGTTTCGCGACCGCGTCCCCGGGCAGGGTGTTGTAGAGCGCCCAGGTGGCAAGACCGGTATTGGCGAGGTCGCCGGGCTCGAAATTCGGGTGTTTGCTCTCGGTGACAACGCCAATGCCGCCGCCGCGCATCGGGTCGCCGAGACCAACCGGCGGCAGGTAGGCGTCCATGTCCGACATCCAGATCCGGTTGGTCGGGTCGAGGGAGAGATACACAGTGCGCACGCAGACCTGACCGTCTTCCAGGGGGGCAAGCGGGGCTTCGACCAATTCCAGATCACTTTCCTTAACATCGCCGACGGGGCGGGATTTCAGGATCCAGGTCTTGTTCATTTCTGTCATGTGCGCCTCCCTTAATTGCAGGAAAGCTAAGTCTAAACCGGCGAGGCGCAAGCACGGTCTGATTGCACCCGCTCCTGTATTGCGACATCTTGATTGCGGAGGATGTTAACATGACCGAGCCCAAGAAGGTGCGCACCTGCCTCTGGTTCGACGGCAACGGGCATGAGGCGGCTGCGCTTTATGTCTCGCTTCTGCCGGACAGTTTCGTTGAGACCGAATGGGATCAGGAGTCGAAGAAGACGCCGCTCGTGGTCGAGTTCACCCTGGCCGGCGCGCCCTACATGGCGCTCAATGGTGGCGATATGTTCAAGCTCTCGCCGGCCTGTTCGATCAGCGTGCTGACGCAGGATCAGGCTGAGACAGACCGCCTCTGGACGGCGCTGCTCGCAGCGGGCGGCGAAGAAAGCATGTGCGGCTGGCTGACGGACCGGTTCGGTGTCTCCTGGCAGATCACGCCAGCGGTCCTGCCGATGATGATGCAGGCTGAGGACCGTGCGGCGGCGGGTCGGGCCCGCGACGCCATGCTGACCATGAGAAAACTCGACATTGCCGCCCTCGAAGCGGCGTTCAACGGCGACTAAGGGAGACATCGCCATGACCTACATTACAGTTGCAGCTTATGCGGTGCCGACCGCGGACAAGGATACGTTCATCGCGCATTGCAAGGCGCTT
>JBCBWQ010000093.1:3759-10002 GCA_039817025.1 Pseudomonadota bacterium
ACGGCGCGCTTTCGGCTGTCGATGCGTGGGGCGACGATGTGCCGGACGGCGAGACAACGTCCTTCCCGATGGCGGTGAAGTGTGCGGCTAACGAGACCGTTGCGTATTCCCACGTGGTCTGGGCATCCAAGGCGGCCCATGATGAGAGCATGCCGAAGGTTATGGAAGCCATGCAGGCCGCCAGTGCAGACAGTCCGATGCCTTTTGATGGCAAGCGGATGATCTTTGCGAGTTTCGAGACCGTGCTGGAAGTCTAGAGGATGAACTTCGACAGGTCCGCGTTGCCAGCGAGCCCTTCGACTTTCTCGCGAACATAGTCCGCTGAGATCGTGATGGTCTCACCCGACTTGTCCGGGGCGTCAAAGCTGATTTCGTCGAGCAGGCGTTCAAGAACGGTCTGCAGGCGGCGGGCCCCGATATTCTCGACCGAATCGTTCACCTGAACCGCAAGATCGGCAAGCGCGTCGATCGCCTCTTCCTCAAAGGCCAGCGTGACGTTTTCCGCAGCCATGAGCGCTTCGTGCTGCTTGATCAGCGACGCTTCCGGCTCGACCAGGATACGGCGCATGTCGTCCCGGGTCAGCGCGTCCAGTTCGACCCTGATCGGCAATCGGCCCTGGAGCTCCGGCAGCAGGTCAGACGGCTTGGAAACGTGGAAAGCCCCCGATGCGATGAACAGGATATGGTCGGTCTTTACCGCCCCGCGTTTGGTGTTGACGGTGGTGCCTTCGATGAGAGGAAGCAGGTCGCGCTGGACGCCCTCGCGGGACACATCGGCGCCGCCGCGATCCTTGCGCGCCGCGACCTTGTCGATCTCATCAAGGAAGACGATGCCGTCTTCTTCGGTCACGCGAATGGCTTCGCGGATGATGGCGTCCTCGTCGAGGAGGCGATCCGCTTCTTCCTCGATCAGGGGACGGTAGGCATCCGTGACCGTTGTGCGGACGCGTTTGGTGCGCCCGCCCATGGCCTTGCCGAATAGGTCGCCGAGATTGACCATTCCCATCTGGCCGCCAGCCCCCGGAAGGTCGACCATGGGCATGGAGGACCCTGTATCGGCCAGATCAATGTCGATCTCTTTATCGTCAAGCTCTCCGTCGCGAAGCTTCCTGCGGAACACCTCGCGGGTTGAGCTCTGGGCGTCTGCGCCAACAAGGCCATCGAGCAGGCGTTCTTCGGCCCCGTCGCGGGCCTGGTCCATCACGTTCTGGCGCTTGGCCGCGCGCACCTGAATGATTGCGGCCTCAACAAGGTCGCGTACGATCTGTTCCACGTCCCGGCCGACATAGCCGACTTCCGTGAATTTTGTCGCTTCGACTTTGAGGAAGGGCGCGTCCGCGAGCCTTGCGAGCCGGCGGGACACTTCGGTCTTGCCGACGCCGGTCGGGCCAATCATCAGGATGTTCTTGGGCGTGATCTCGCCGCGCAGGGCTTCGGGGGCCTGTTTACGCCGCCAGCGGTTGCGCAGGGCAATTGCGACGGCGCGCTTGGCGGCGGTCTGTCCGACGATATGGCGATCAAGTTCCGCGACGATTTCGCGGGGGGTCAGCACGGTCATTCTACAAGTCCTGGATCAGGCGGGTTCGGGCGGGAACAGGCGGCCGGCGAGGCCCCCATTGGGCAAGACAGTGAGCAGGGCGCGGCGGGCAGTCTTCCAGCCCCCGCCCAGCAGCAGGATGCCGACACCCAGGAGCAGGGTGGTCACGATCAACGTCGTGGTCACGCCGCCGCCGAGGCTGGAGACAATGGTTGTCAGCGCGAGGGCAAAGGTGAGCAGGCCGGAAACAATCAAGGCGCGGCGATTGAGGGCAAGGGAGAGCACCCCGAAGGCGACGAGGACCAGCAGGATGAGCACGGCTTCGGCAGGGCCGGGGTTGGTGAGGGTCGAGCCTGAGATCATGCCGCGTATGCCGAGGATGATCTGCGGGGCGGCAGCAAGGTGGAGCCAGAAGGCATTGTCGGAGCGGCGCGTGGCGCGGGCTGGGTCGGTGGCATCAAAAGCGATGGCAACGGCGAGGGTGATGAGGCCGACCACGAACGCCCCAAATCCGCCGATCACCATGCCGATGTCCCCGAAAAAGCCAGCAAACGTGTAGGCGGCAAGCGCAAGGGCACCAGCGATCAGGAAGAGCGCGAATGGGAGCTTGAAGCGGGCATATACTGCCCCTGCGGCGGCGGCGGCAACGAGGAAGGTCGCAATGCCGGCTTCGCCGAGCGTGCCCCACGCATCGAAGAAGCTGTCGATGCGCACATCCTGCACATTCGTGATGCCGCTCACGAGCAGTCCACCTGCAAGTCCAACATAGAGCGCGAAGATGGACGCAAGCGCCATTGAGGGCAGGAGCAAGCGGCGGCGGGCGCAGAAATACTCCAGCAGCAGCCACATGATCCCTGCAACCGGCAGCAGCACAAGTGCACTGGCGACCGAGAGCGAGCCCTGGGTGACTGTGGACGCGGTCGGGCCAAAGATGATCCCGGTCAGTGCCGTCAGCCCGATGGCGAGGATGCCAACGCCGATGGTGAGGAAGATATCGTTGAAATTGGCGAGGAACCGCAGCGACTCAGGATCTGCTGTGCCGCGCGGGTCGCCCCGATTGGTGAGAAAAGCCTCGAGCCGGGAGGCCGCCTCCTGGCTTATGGCACCGGCTTCAACGGCGGCGCGCAGGTCGGTGCGGTCAAACATCGAGCGTTTCCACGGTGAAGCTGGAATTGGTGTAGACGCAGATCTCCGCAGCGATCTCCATGGCGTGGCGCGCCAGGGCTTCTGCGTCGTCTTCGTAGCTGTAGGCCGCGCGCGCTGCAGCATGGGCGTAGTTGCCGCCTGAGCCAATCGCGACGACGTTGTGTTCCGGCTCCAGGACGTCGCCTTGTCCGGTGATCACGAGGGTTGAGGTCTTGTCAGCGACGATCAGCAGCGCTTCAAGCTTTTGCAGGTATTTCTCCGTGCGCCAGTCCTTGGCGAGTTCAACGGCGGCGCGCTGGAGCTGGCCGGGGAACCGTTCGAGCTTGTCCTCGAGGCGTTCGAAGAGCGTGAAAGCGTCGGCCGTGGCGCCTGCGAAACCGGCGATGACATCGCCCCCGGCTATGCGGCGCACTTTACGGGCGTTGCCCTTCATCACGGTCTGGCCCATCGAGACCTGACCGTCGCCGATGACGACAACCTTGCCCGGTTTTCGCACGGCAAGAATGGTCGTGCCGTGCCAGGGTGAGGAAGAGGTGTCCGCTGTCATTCCTTTGACATGGCGGATGGGTGCGCGGGGCGCAAGGGTCGATCAGGCCTGCCCAACAGCGCGCTGGGACACGTCCACATCGGCTTCAAAGCGTTTGATACAGCTCAGGGCGTCGTCGGCAGAAACGGCGCGGCTGTAGAGAAAGCCCTGTGCCATCTGGCATCCCCGGCGGCGCAGGAAGTCCGCCTGATGAGGCGTCTCAATGCCTTCAGCAACCGTTTCAAGGCCGAGCGTCTCTGCCATGGCAAGGATCATTTCGATAATGGCAGGCGCTTCTGAGGACTTGTCCAGCGCAGACACGAACTGGCGGTCGATCTTGAAGGTCGTGAAGGGCAGCTGGGTGAGGATTGAGAGATTCGAATGGCCCGTGCCGAAATCGTCGATTGCGAGCCGCACGCCCATGGCCCGAAGCGGTCGCATCACATCTGCGACGCGTCTTGCATCGGCAACGGCCATGGTTTCGGTGATTTCAAGCTCAAGGAGCTTGGGTGGCAAGCCGCTTTCCCGCAAAGCATCGACCACGCTTTCGACGAACTTTTCTTTTTCCAACTGCAGGGCAGCCACGTTGACGGCGATGGGAATAGGGTGGCCCATGCGCTGCCAGTAAGCGGCCTCGGTGCAGGCCTGGCGCAGGATGCTGTCCCCAATGTTCTGGATTAGACCGGTCTCTTCGGCCAGCGGGATAAACACCCCGGGGGAAATCATGCGATCTGGGCCGCGTTGCCAGCGGGCGAGCGCCTCGAAACCTGCAACCCTGCCTGTCTTGAAATCGATTTTCGGCTGGAAGGCGGCGACAAATTCGTCCTTGGCAACGCCATCGCGCAGCTCTGCTTCGAGATTGAGTTTGGCTTGCTCAATCCGGTCAAGGCGAGGGGTGTAGAATTTGATACCGGCGTCGCTTGTTTCCCGTGCGGTATGGTAGGCGCGTTCCGCCCGTTCGATGGCGAGTTTGGCTTGGTCGGTATCTTCAGGGATCATGGCGACGCCGCCATGCAAGCGAACGTCTTGCAAGCGGCCATCAAGCTCGAAAGGTGCGCGCATGGCGCGCAGGACGCCGCGCAGGAGGGTCGATACCGTATTCCTGTCGCGCGCCATGCCGATGAGAATGACAAGCTGATCGCCGGAAATCCGGTGGAGCGACACCTCTTCGCGCGGGACATCGTTCTCCCTGCAGAATGTCTCGATTTCGGTGTTGATCCGTAGGGCGGCGGCGGAGTGGAGCGTGCCGCCATTGTACGACCCGACCGCTTCGCCGCGGGTGTTCTGGAACCGTAAAAGAGTAAGGGCCGCCGGACGCTCGAAGTTCGCTGTCGCACACAGGCTCTCCAGGCGTTTTGAGGCCGACGCTGCGTTGGGCAGGCCGGTGACCAAATCCGACCAGGCCGCCATTTCAAGCGCCTGTTTTTGCCTCGAGACCCGGGACCTTGCCCTGCGCATGGAGGTGCGCAGGCGCGATAACTCCACGAAATCGATGGCATTAAGGACTTTGTCTTCATCGGCTTGCAAAGAGAGGTCGTCGAGCGCATCGGACACGCGCTCAGCGTAGAAACTTGCAACTAGATAGCCGGCCGTCAGCCCGAACAATGCAAGGGCGACCTGCATGTACCAGGTCATTGGCGTGACCCAGTGGGACCTTGGTAGGGCGACCAGCGTTCCGATCTGCGTGCCGGTCTCGATGATTGGGGTGCGGAGGGCTTCTGGATGCGTGAGCGAGGCAGGGTCGCCCGCCAGGGTTATGCCGTTCTGGTCTATGACAGCGCCGCTATCAGTCTGTGTGCTGAGCAGGTGTTCGATCCGTGCAACGGCGCGGGCGGACACATCTGGCGCAAGAGCCGCGGCAAGTTCAGCCGCGAGCGCCTGATTTTCCTTCGCTGAAACGATCTTGTCCGAGGCGACGTGCAGTCCAAGGAATACGATCGACACAAAGCCGGAAACCAGCATCGCAATCAGCGGCGCGGAGCGCCTAATGCTGATACGACGCAAGACGCCCGATCGCTTTATCCCGTCTTTCGAACCCAACGCTGCACCGACCTGATGGAGAGAAATATCACTGAACAGGCCGGGAGTACGCGGAAAGCTTTAGAATTTCGTGAAACCTACGCCCTAGGTTCTTGCCGAAGGACACGCTACATGGGCCGTTATGACCAAGAACCGCACTGCTGAGCTGACGCGCGAAACCCGCGAAACCACCATCGAGGTCGCGCTGGACCTGGATGGAACCGGCACGAGCGATCTCGCGACCGGCATCGGCTTTTTCGACCATATGCTGGAAAGCTTCGCCAAGCATTCGGCGATTGACCTGACCGTCCGCGCCAAGGGCGACCTGCATGTCGACATGCACCACACCGTCGAGGACACCGGCATTGTCATTGGGCAATGCATCAAGCGGGCGCTTGGCGACTTTGCCGGCATTACGCGCTTTGGGCACGCCTATGTGCCCATGGACGAGACGCTGAGCCGAGCGGCAGTGGATCTGTGCAAGCGACCTTATCTCATCTGGAAGGTGGACTTCACCCGCGACAAGATCGGCGAGATGGACACCGAGCTGTTCAAGGAATTCTTCCATGCGCTCGCCGGCAATGGCGGCATGTGCCTGCATGTGGAGAATCTCTACGGCGAGAATTCTCACCACATCATAGAGAGTTGCTTCAAAGCCACGGCGCGGGCGCTGCGTGCGGCAGTTGCAGCGGATGTGCGCCTTGGCGGCGCTGCGGCCTCGACGAAAGGCTCGCTCTGAGCTAGCTCCGCGCGCATGCGCATGATCGCCCTTGTGGACTACGGGTCCGGGAACATTCATTCCGCCGAGCGGGCCCTGCGGGCGGCGTCGAATGCGGCGAAGAAGACGCGGGAGATCCGGGTGACTTCTGACCCCGCCGCCATCGCCAATGCTGACCGCATCGTTCTGCCGGGTGTGGGGCACTATGCCGACTGCCGGGCAGGCGTCGATGCGCGGGATGGCGTGTTGCAGGCGCTGGAGGACGCGGTGATCCGGCGCGGTGTGCCGTTTCTCGGC
>JBCBWQ010000094.1:0-9802 GCA_039817025.1 Pseudomonadota bacterium
TCTTGGTCAGGATGAAGGCTGAAATTTCCTGCGGGGCATATTCCTTGTCGCGACCTTTGACCCAGGCATCACCATTCGGGCCTTTCACGATCTCGAACGGGGACAATTCCTTGTCTTTCTGGGCGGTCGGATCGTCATAAGTGCGCCCGATCAAACGCTTGATGGCGTAGTAGGTGAAATCGGGGTTGGTAACGGCCTGACGGCGCGCCGGCATGCCGATAAGGCGCTCGCCGCCTTCGGTGAACGCGACGACGGACGGCGTGGTGCGCGCGCCCTCGGCATTCTCGATCACCTTGGCGTCCCCGCCATCCATGACCGCAACGCAGCTATTGGTCGTACCGAGGTCGATACCGATAATCTTACCCATTGTATTTCCTCTTCTTTCGGCCGCCGCCGGTCATGGGGACCGGCCTGCTTTGCAGCGCCGATGAACGGCGGCTCCACGGGTTGAGATGGCATATCGCGCTGATACGCCGCTTCGGTCAGCGATATGGTGAAGCCGCGCCGCCACTCAAGGGGCGCGCTCACATTTGGGTGAGGCTCAGTTCGCCGGCCCGGTGCTGACGGCCACCATGGCGGCGCGCAGGGTACGGTCGCCGATTTTCCATCCAGACTGGAACGGCTGAGCTACGCTGCCGGCGGGGTGCTCGGAAGGGATCTGGCTGACGGCCTGGTGCAGGTTTGGATCGAAGGGGGCGCCCGGCGCGGCATCAATGGCGACGACACCATTGCGAGCGAGCGCGGCGTGGAGCTCCTTCTGGGTCATCTCGATCCCGCCAAACAGGTTCTTGCCGGCATCAGACAGGTCGGTGCGCGCGGTCTCGTCCAGGGCATCAAGCGCGCGCGACAGGTTGTCCGATACATTCAGGAGATCGCCGGCAAACTTCTCTATGGCGTAAGCCCGCGCATCTGAAACCTGCTTTTCAGCCCGCTTTCGGATGTTGTCAGCCTCGGCGAGCGTGCGCAGCAGCTTGTCCTTGAGATCAGCAGCCTCGGCTTCGAGCGCAGCAAAGCGCGCCTCAGGACTCATCTGGGCGGGCTCGCCTTCAGCCCCGTCGGCCACCTCAGCCTCTACCGGAGCCGCCTCACCTGCTGGGCTCTCTGCAGCCGCGTCTTCGGTCTGGGGGTCGATCTTGTCCGTTGTCTGGTCGTCCACATTCATACCGTCGTCTAGCCCTCTTTCTTATTTCCGCGGTCGATGATCTCGCCCACGACACGCGCCGTGTAGTCCACCATGGGAATGACCCGCGCATAATTGAGCCGGGTCGGACCGATCACGCCAAGCGCGCCGATGACCCGTCTATCGGCGTTCATATAGGGAGCCACAATCACGCTGGAACCCGACAACGGAAAAAGCCGGTTCTCTGAGCCGATAAACAAACGCACACCCTCCCCTTCCCGCGTCGAGTCGAGGACATCGATCAATGCGCGCTGGCGCTCCATGGCTTCAAACAGTTGCCGGACGCGGTCGAGATCTTCGGCGGCCTCAGCATCGGTGAGCAGGTTGGCACGGCCGTGGACAATCAATGCCCTGTCGCCATCGGGCGCAGCACCAGACCACTCCGCCAACCCTTTGGCGACTAGCGCGCTGGCCGCCTTGTCCAACGCAGCTTCGTGGTTGCTGAGTTCGTCTAGAATCTCCCTGTGCGCTTCCGATAGCGTGCGCCCTTTCAGACGGGTTGCGAGATAGTTCCCGGCCTCGATCAATGCCGTTTGCGGCAGACCATCGGGCAATTGGATCAGACGATTTTCAACATCGCCATCCTCGGTGACGATGACCGTTAGAGCCTCATTGCTGCCAAGCGGGACGAATTCCACGTGGCGGACGGGCACATCCCGCGTCGGCGATGCGACAAGCCCTGCTCCACCTGTGAGGCCGGAGAGAATCGACGAGGCCTCATTGAGCACGGCGGAGAAATCGCGGCTCTCTGCGCGCAGGCGGACATCGACCGCCTCACGGTCTTCCCTGGACGGTTCACCCATTTCCAGAAAGCCATCCACGAACAGGCGCAAGCCCGCGAAAGTGGGCTGGCGCCCAGCCGAGATGTGCGGCGCTTCGAGGAGGCCGAGATCTGTCAGGTCCGCCATGACGTTCCGGATGGAGGCGGGCGACAGCGAAATTGCGGACTTGGACAAGGTGCGCGAGCCAACCGGATCGCCGGTTTCAAGGTAGGTCTCAACCACGGTCCGGAAGATGTCCCGCGCGCGGCCATCCAGCGTCTGCATCAAGGACTGGGTTATTTCGGATGTTGCCATGGAATGGTGATAAGCAGCGATGCGGGGCGCTTCAAGACGCGCCCGGCTGCGGTTTTTGTTGCACGCATGGGCAAGCGATGATCAGCTTGCGCCATGCAGGATCCGCACAAGCCGCTGACAACGGGCCGCGCCCTCGCCTATGCAGGCATAGGCGTCCCCCTCGCCGCGATCGGGTTGCCCGTCTCGGTATTCCTGTCGCCATTCTATGCCGACGAAATGGGACTCGGCCTGTCGGTGACTGGCACGGTGTTCATGCTGCTGCGCTTCTGGGACCTGTTTACCGATCCTGTGATGGGGTATCTCGTTGACCGTCGGCCATCGCGCTGGGGCCGTTCGAAACACTGGTTGGCACTGGCTGTGCCAGTGCTGATGATCGCAACCGTGTTTCTCTACATGCCTGGCGAAGGACCAGCGACAGGCCTCTACCTCGCCCTGTGCATGATGGTGCTCTATGTGGGGTCGACGCTATTGCAGACGCCGCATCAGGCCTGGGTGCCTTTCCTCGCCCGCAACTATGATGAACGGTCGCGATTGTTCATGTGGCGAGAAATCCTGAACATTGCCGCTTTGCTGAGCCTGCTTATCCTGCCCGCGGTCCTTGCCATCTTCGCGGATATGGATCGAGCGGGACAGATCTACGTGATGGGCTGGATCCTGCTCGTCAGCTTGCCTTTGACCGTTGGTCTTGCTCTCAAATTTGTGCCCGACAGCCCCTACGACCCGAATGCGAAGCCGATGGATTTCAGTCCGCAAGCGATCCGGGACGCCTTGTCGAGCCCGACAATCTGGCGGGTTGCCTTTGTTGAGCTGAGCATCGGTATCGCAATCTCCTCAACGGCAGCGACGTTCCTTTTTGCCGCCGAGTGGGGCTTCGGCATTGTGGATCTCGCGCCGCTCGTGCTGCTTGTTTTCTTTGTTGCCGGGTTCGCCGCGATGCCCGGCTGGATCTGGTATTCCAAACGCACAGAAAAGCATATTGCCCTGCGCACGCTTTGCCTGTTCAGCGCATTTGCTTTTTTCCTGTACTTGCCAGCGGCCATGGTCGGATCGATTTATGCGCTCTTTGCTGCCGCAATGGTCTCGGGATTCGGTTTTGGAGCAGGCTTCGTACTTGCCCGGTCCATGGTCGCAGATCTAATCGAGATCGAGGAAGCGCGCTCCGGCGAGCAGCGGGCAGGGCTCTACTATTCTCTCATGACGGCGTCTTACAAAACCGGGGCAAGTTTCGCCGTCGGCGTGCCTTACCTCCTGCTTGGCGTCATTGTCGGTTTTGACCCGTCCGGGGAAAACTCAGAAGCAACGGTCCGCGGCTTGCTCGCTGTCTTCATTGGGGTCCCTGTCGTTGCCTATCTTTCGGCAGCGGCGGCCGCGTGGAACTATCCCGTCACCCGCGCAGTGCAGGCGGAGACAGCGTCAAAGCTTGCAAAGGCAAGTCCGGCTTCCCCGTAGACACCAAGGGCGAAACGCGCGAGACGCGGCAAGCGAAACACCACGGAGCTTTTCCATGTCCCTCGCCCGCCCCTCAGGCCGCGCCGCCGATGCCCTTCGCGACATCGTCCTTGAAACCAATGTGACGCGATATGCAGAAGGCTCTTGCCTGGCCAAGTTCGGTCACACGCATGTGCTGTGTACGGCAAGCTGGACTGACAATGTCCCAGGCTGGATGCGCGGTAAGGGAACCGGATGGGTGACCGGCGAATACGGCATGCTGCCTCGCGCAACGCACACCCGTGGCCGCCGCGAAGCGGCAGCCGGAAAACAGTCGGGCCGCACACAGGAAATCCAGCGCCTGATTGGGCGATCCTTGCGCTCGGTTTGCGATCTTTCGGCGCTCGGCGAGAACCAAATCACGATCGACTGCGATGTGATCCAGGCCGATGGAGGCACGCGGACCGCATCGATCACGGGCGGCTTTGTCGCCTTGGCCCTAGCCTGCCGTTACCTGAAGGACGAAGGCGTAATTGAGCGCGATCCGATCCTGAAGCAAGCGGCGGCGATATCGGTTGGCCTGTGGCAGGACGCACCCGTCCTCGACGTGGACTATGCCGAGGATTCAGGCGGCGCAGCAGACATGAATGTTGTGATGAGTTCCGACGGCGGCTTCATCGAAGTTCAGGGAACCGGCGAAGATCGCCCGATGACGCGCGCTGAGCTCGACGAAATGCTGCGCCTTGCCGAGAAGGGCTGCACGGAGCTGTTTGACGCCCAGCGCGCTGCGATCGGCTGACCCCTTCCCTCCTGCCGATTGCATGTTACGCTTTGCCATGCCGACAAAAACCCATGCCGCAGGTTGGAGCATACGCCGCTTTGAAGGCGTCGACGCACCGGCCTGCGCCATGATTTTCCGCAGTTGCCTTGAGGCGTTCGCCTGGCGCGGCAGGCCGCAGGTCTATATCGGCCCGCTCTATGAAAGCCTTCGCACGGCGGTCAGCTGGGTGGCGGAAGAACCACGCGCTGGGGTTGTCGGGTTTCTGACACTGCAACCGCGCGCCGCCTATGTTGACCATGTCTTCGTCGATGAAGACTGGCGCTTTTGCGGCATAGGTCGCGGCTTGCTCGCCGAAGCCCGTGCTTATGCAGGCTGGCCGCTAACGCTCACCGTCGACGCTGAAAATCAGTTTGCGCGGGGCGCTTATGAAGCGATGGGGTGGGAGCCGACCGGGGAAACCGGCGGACGCGGACACAGTGCCTGGGTCAGGATGCGCGGCCCCTGACAATCGATGCGACCGCATTAGCAAAGGGGCGAAGCCCCTAACCGGGAGGACTTTCATGGCGACCGAAATTGAAATGCTCAGCCAGTTCTTGCGCGAGCAGACCGCCGCCGCCGATCCCGACGCGAGCATTGAAGATCGCCGGAAGGCCTATGCCGGCATTGGCGGTGCGATGCCGCTGGCCGACGGCGTCGCGGAGGAACCTGCTCAGCTTGGCGGCGTTCCGGGGCTGAAGTTTACGCCAGACGACGCACAGGACGGCGCGGTGCTTTATTTTCACGGCGGTGGCTATGTCATCGGCTCACCCGTCAGTCATCGCGCGCTGACGTCCCACATCGCCAAGGCGGCGAGGCGGACGGTCTGGTCCATGGACTATAGGATAGCACCGGAGTCTCCGTTTCCAGCTGCGGTGGATGATGGCGTGGAGGTATATCGCGCGCTGCTGGCGACGGGACTGGCCGCAAAATCAGTCGTGATTGCGGGCGATAGCGCCGGGGGCGGGCTGACCGTGGCGACTGCGCTAAAGATTCGCGACGATGGCTTGCCAATGCCTGCTGCGCTTTGCCCGATTTCGCCGTGGGTCAACCTTGCAAATGAAGGCTGGAGCTATGGTGAAAAGGCCGACGCTGACCTGATGGTGACCAAGGACGGCCTGGATGGAATGGCAGCAGCCTATCTTGCTGGCGCGCCGGCCACGGCGCCGCTCGCCTCTCCAGCCCTGGCAAACCTCACCGGACTTCCGCCGATGTTTGTCCAGGTTGGCGCAGAAGAGGTTCTGTTGTCAGATTCAGTCGCGCTTGCTGAACGTGCAGGTGCAGCCGGGGTCCCGGTCACGCTCGAAATCTGGCCGGAGATGCCGCACGTGTTTCACTTCTTCCATGCATTCCTTACAGATGCTCGGACCGGTATCGCCAGGCTGGGTGACTGGATTCAGGTTCAGACCGTCTAAATCTGGCCTACTGGGCAGCGAGTTGTTCGTCGCTTTCGTCTTCATGTTCGAAGACGAGGATGTCGCCGGGTTGGCAATCAAGCTCTCGGCAAAGCGCTTCAAGGGTGGAAAAGCGGACAGCCTTCGCCTTACCCGTCTTGAGAATAGACAGGTTGGCCAGCGTCACACCAACCCGCTCTGACAGCTCGGTCAATGACATTCGCCGGTCGAGAAGAACACGATCAAGGGTAACTCTTATGGACATTCAGGCGGCTCCTAGATCGTCATCTTCTCTTCCTCTCGCAACCGTGTCCCTTCGCGGAACACTTGAGAGAGGACGACAAGGACGGCAACAGCGGCCCAAGCGGCGAGGTTAAGGGACAGACGGAACCCGTCACCGGGGCCCATGTCTGCAAGCAGGCCAACGAGGAAACCCGCAAGGTTGCGTGCGAGTTCCATCACGGCCACAGCAATCGCGATACGTGATAGCCGCGGCGCATTTTCCGGCACGAACGGGTCACCTTGCGCAAGCGTTTCCAGAATGCGGCGGAGCTGGAGGCAGATATAGATTACGATTGGCAGCATGATCACCAACCCCGCCAGTGCGGCAACGAGGCGGCCGGGGGCCATGTCTTCAGCGTAAACACTGCCACCGGGGATCGCCATTTCGCCGCCGTTGAGCGCTGCGGCCAGACCCATGCCGATCATCGCCGCAGCCAAAACACCGATAATGACGGCCAGCCAGATCACAACGCCCATGAAAGCGCTCATTGCAGCAGCCATTGAGTTTCGAGAGGTGGACGCCATGGGATCCTGTCACTGTTGCCGCCTTACAGGTGCGGGGGTATCTGACGAAACAGACCTATCGCGAAACCTGAATGGCTTTGTCGTAAAACGATAATACTGTTCGCTTGGAAAGCAAGATCGGAACCGTACTTACATGAGTCAGCGTAAACTTCTACCAGGCCCGCTCATCGCCGCGACTCACAATCCTGGCAAGGTCCGCGAGTTGAAGGATTTATTCGAGCCAGCAGGGCTGGTCGTTCGCTCAGCCATTGAGCTTGACCTGCCGGAGCCTGCGGAAACCGAGCAGACCTTTGCCGGCAATGCGCTGATCAAGGCGCGGTCTGCTTGCGCTGCTACCGGTGAACCAGCCCTGTCCGACGATAGCGGCCTCGAAGTCTCAGCACTTGGCGGGATGCCTGGTGTCCACACAGCGATATGGGCTGGCGAGCCGCGCGACTTTTACCGCGCCATGGAGAAGGTCGAGACACTGCTTCAGGAGACCGGATCAAATGATAGACGTGCTCGCTTTGTCTCAACCCTCGCTGTCGTTTGGCCGGATGGGGACGAGGTCGCCTTTGAAGGCTTCGTGTCGGGTCAGCTTGTCTGGCCGCCGCGCGGCGAGCGCGGGTTTGGATTCGACCCTGTTTTCGTTGCCGATGGCGAGCACGAGACATTTGGAGAAATGGAGCCCGCAAAAAAACACGCGATGAGCCACCGCGCCGATGCCTTTGCCAAGCTCAAAGCCGCGCTGTTGCCGTGACCCCATTTGGACCGGCGTATGGCTTCGGGCTTTATGTTCACTGGCCCTATTGCGCGCGGATTTGCCCGTATTGCGACTTCAACGTCTATGCGGCCAAGGACAGGGACACCAGCTCTCTTGTGGATGCAATTGTCGCCGACATCCAAGGCCACAGAGATCGCATGCCCACACATCCCGCCTTGCAAACAATATTCTTTGGAGGCGGCACACCATCCCTTCTCATGGCCGCTGACATAGAACGCATCCTCCTCGCCGCCGATAACGCTTTCGGTGTGTCGGAGGCAGCAGAGATCACGCTGGAGGCCAATCCCAATGACGTGTTACGGGCAGACTTAACTGGTTGGCGCACGGCCGGCGTCAATCGGCTCTCGCTCGGGCTTCAGAGCCTCAACAAGGCCGCGCTCAGCTTTCTAGGCCGTGACCATGATGCCGCGTCAGGGCGGAAAGCAGCAATGCTTGCGCTTGCTGAATTCCCGTCGGTCTCGCTTGACCTGATCTATGCCCGGCCCGGTCAGACGCCGGAAACATGGCGTGAAGAATTACGGGTCGCCCTTGGGCTGGGCGCGCAGCATTTGTCCTTGTACGAACTGACAATTGAAGAGCGCACCGTATTTGGCAAGCGCGCAGCGCGCGGTGAACTCATCCCCATGCAAGACGATGATCAGGCCGACCTTTACGAACTCACCCAATCTGAAACAGCCATGGCCGGTCTGCCTGCTTATGAAGTGTCCAACCATGCCTGCTCTGCTGACCACCGCGCGCGGCACAATATGATCTATTGGCGCGGAGGCGACTGGATCGGCGTGGGTCCTGGTGCCCATGGACGGTTGAGTCCTAACGGTGCGCGAATCGCGACTGAGGCCGAGCGACGGCCGCAAGACTATGTTGACGCCGTCGCGACGACAGGGCGCGGTTATACGGATGAAACCGCCTTGTCGCAGGCCGAAACCGCACGAGAGTTATTGCCCATGGGGCTGCGTGTGGAGGGCGGCGTGGAGCAAGAAAGACTTGCCGCACTCGGCACCACCGTCGACGGCGACGCGGTGGCCCGTTTCGTTGATGCGGGCCTGCTCACGAATACCGATGGGCGGCTCGCCCTCTCAAGGGCGGGTCGGCTCTTGGCCGACAGGGTCGCCGCTGATCTTCTGCTGGCCTAGGCTGGAGCCGGCACGCCCAGCGACGGTGTAGCGGCCTCCCGATCAGGTTTCATGCTGTTGGCCATCACCGACAGGATGACGGCAGGAACGCCGAGAGCTGCCGCGTAGACAAAGAATTGTGAGTAGCCAATGGACTCCACCACCACGCCGGACGTTCCCGCGACGAGCTTGGGCCCGAGCGTATAAATCGAACTGAAAATCGCGTACTGCGTGCCTGCGAAGGACTTAGCGACCATCGTGGACAGGAATGCCACGAAGATCGTTCCGGCGTACCCGCCAGCAATATTGTCTGCGGTCACTGCTATGAATAGCGGCAACAGACTGTCCGATGACTGAAGAACCAGCCAGGCGAATACGATGTTTCCGACAATGGAGACGATGGCTCCGATAACGAGCGACGTCCGCAACCCGAATTTCAAAGCCGACAGTCCCGCCAGCGCCACACCGACGAATACGATCCAGGGTCCATAGGTGCCACTGACAATGCCGATATCAGCTGGTGTGTAGCCCATGCTGGAATAGGCCGGCTTGGCCATGACGCCCATAACGATATCGCTGAGGCGATAGCTTGAAACGAACAGCAGGATGAGAAGCGCGGTCCATCCATGGCGCCAGAAGAAATCCAGGAAAGGTGCCCAGGTCGGATGGCGCAAGGCTGGCGCATCGGCACTCAGCTTGCGGATGAATGGAATGGCAACCGCCCCCACAACAATCGGCGCGAGGGCGAGGTAAACCGCGACCTGTGCCACGGTGCGACGCTCAGGCGCGATCCCCATCGCCTCTGCAAGCGCTGGAATCGCAAGACCAAGCCCTGCCGCCATTGCGGCAACCAGGAGAAATGTACCAACCGCAAAACCAAGCCCGAGCAGCAGTCCGCCTGCGCTGAAGGTTGATCCCTCGGGCCGGTCCCTGAGCGCCCGTACGATGAACGCAAGAAAGGCCAACGCTGCGAGAGCGGCAATGGCGTAGCAGGCCAATTCAATGAGGCGCATGGCACCAGACCCAAATGAGCCTGGTGACAGGATTGAGCCGAAGGCACCAAAGGCGGCGGCCAGACCGACCGCGAGTAGCAATACCCCTGCCCCGGCGGCAGCTTGTAGGCCGAACCCGCGGTCCCAGACCGAGAAGACGAGCGCGCCAAGCAGCATGGCACCAGCCATGCTCCAATACGCCACGGAGAATGTCGCAACCCCGGCGATAACCA
>JBCBWQ010000095.1:0-9782 GCA_039817025.1 Pseudomonadota bacterium
GCATCAAGGTGTATGACGGTTTCACCATCATCGTTCTTCAAGGCGATGTCGCCCGCCGCGCCCTCGCCGCCGGCATAGATATTGGCGCGCCCGCCATCGATATGCATGCGCATTTTTCCGTCGTCTGAGAAGAGCGCGATATCGCCATTCGATCCACCGCCGCCGACGCGCATATTGCCATCGCCGCCATCGAGGAAGAGGGTTTGTTCCTGCGTGCCAGAGAGGAGCGAGATGTCGCCGGAGGCACCGCCGCCGCCCATTTGCAGATTCGCAACGTTTCCATCGAGATGCACGGTGGACTTGCCATCTGAATTTCTGAGGGTGAGATCGCCGCCGGCACCGCCACCGCCGAGATAGGCATTACCGTTGCCGCCATCGATGTGGGCCCGGATTTCGCCGCTATCGCTCTTCAGCACGAGTTCGCCGTTCTTTCCGTCGCCGCCGGCGGAAATATTTGAAGGATTGTCACTCATGTCGGGCTCCCTTGGTTAACCGAGATTAACCCTATGGTCCCCTGAGCGCCTTGTCTTGCGAAGAAAATTTAACGTCGCGGCGACGCTTTCGATGATTTCGGTCCCAATGACGACACGGTCGCTGGATCGGGCGTCTTTGGCTTGAACCGGCACAAGTGAGCAATCGAACAATCCCAGCATTTTGGTGTTCGCGCGACGCACGTGTAGCGCCCATGTAGGATCAACCAGTGATGGGCACCCAGTTTGAACGCATCGGGCGTAACGCGCTCCAGGCCGGCTTCAACCTGATCCGGGTCCTTGCCGGGCGCGAGGCCCGTGCGGTTCGACACACGAAAAATATGAGTATCGACCGCGATGGTTGGCTGCCCGAATGCTTCATTCAGGACGACGTTCGCTGTCTTTCGACCAACACCCGGCAGCTTGACGAGAGCGTCCCTTGTCTGTGGCACCTCGCCGCCGAACTCGTCCAAGATCATACGCGAGAGCGCGATGACGTTCTTGGCCTTGTTGCGCCACAGCCCGATCGTCTTGATGTGTTCGGCGACCCCTGCCTCACCCAGTGCCAACATTTTCTCTGGGGTATCAGCGATCTTGAAAAGGGTCTCGGTTGCCTTGTTGACGCCCACGTCCGTCGCTTGGGCCGAGAGGGCGACAGCGACCACGAGCGTATATGGGTTGATGAAGTTCAACTCTGTGTGCGGATCCGGCCGGTCCTTTGCCAAGGCGGCGTAGAGCTCGGCCGCCTTTGCTTTTGGCATAGTGCGCGGATTGCGGGATTTGCGTTTGGCGGGTGAGGGCATGACCGGCGTTGTATGCCGCACTGTCCAGAGGGCAAGCCCATGCTAGATGGGCCGTATGACAGAGCAGACGCGTATCATCTACCTGGACGCGGTGTTGACGCCAAACCGTTCGCTCAGCCCGCGCGGCTACAGGCTCATCACTGGGCTGATCAAGGCTGGCATCGTGTTCAGCGTGCTGATGCTTGTGTCTGCTCTGCTGCCCTTGTTCAGCGGGGGAGGGGCGCTCTCGCCCTCCTTGCCGATTTTTGGCTTCTTCGGGCTGGATGTGGCCGCGCTCTGGGTTGCGCTGCGGTATATTCAGCGCCAAGGCCAGGAAGAGACACGGGTGGTGATTACCGCCGACACGGTGGACCTGACCCATGTCAAACCGGGCGGGACAACAAAGTCAGCCTCGCTTCCTGCAGCCTTTGCGCGTGTGGAGTTGGATGAGCCGCTAACGCCGCAGTCCTGGTTGCGGGTCGAACATGGCACGACCGCCTATGTCATCGGGCGTTTCCTGACGATGGACGAGCGAAAATCCCTTGCCGAGGCGATGCGAGCGGCTCTTCAGAGCGCGCGCAACGAACGCTACGCGACGTGAATCTAAAAAATGACGCCCCCGTCATGGTTTTTTCGCCGGAGGCGTGATATTTGTTCTCCAAACGA
Organism: Pseudomonadota bacterium; assembly: GCA_039817025.1. GTDB lineage: Bacteria > Pseudomonadota > Alphaproteobacteria > Caulobacterales > Hyphomonadaceae > JANQQC01. The sequence continues at coordinate 1,919 of JBCBWQ010000095.1, forward strand.
GGAGTTAAGCGCAAAGCGCCCGACCGGAGGACACACCTATGGCTGACACCGCCCACAAGATTTCCCACGGTCTGAAACGCCCGGTCCGGACCTACCGTCCGCCGCTTTATGAGGGATATATCGACCGCGGCGCTGAGGTGCCCCCGGCTTCGGAGCTTGACCTGAAAACGCTCGATATCGTCGACGGCGAAGTGTGGCATCAGAACAAGATGTGGGACCGTTTTGAGCGCATGCGTAAGGAAGACCCGTTGCATTGGTGCCCGGACAGCTTTGTCGGCCCGTACTGGTCGGTAACAAAGTACGAAGACATCATGGCAATCGACATCGACCACCAGCGCTTTTCCTCATCCTGGGAGTATGGCGGCATCACGCTGGGCGAGCCGATCTCCGACTTCGAGCTCCCGATGTTCATTGCCATGGATGAGCCGCGCCACTCCGAACAGCGCAAGACCGCGCAGCCCGCTGTCGCGCCCAATATGCTCAAGATCTACGAGCCGATCATTCGCAAGCGGACGCAGGACCTGCTCGACAGCCTTCCGGTCGGCGAACCTTTTGACTGGGTCGATACGGTCTCCATCGAGCTGACAACGATGATGCTCGCAACTCTGTTTGACTATCCCTTCGAGAACCGCCGCGACCTGACCCACTGGTCCGACATCGTCACCAACATGAACGATCCGGACATCTGCCCCGGCGGCGAAGAGCAGTGGAAGCGCGAGCTTCTGGAATGCCTTCAGACGTTCATGGGAATTTTTCAGGAGCGCCAGGCCAAGCCGCAAACGCCGGACCTGATGAGCCTGCTCGCCCATGGTGAAAAGACGCGCAATATGACGCCGATGGAGCTGCTCGGGAACGTGATCCTGCTCATTGTTGGCGGCAACGACACGACGCGGAATTCGATGACGGCCAGCGTCTACGGTCTGAACAAGTTCCCGGAAGAGTATGAGAAGCTTAAAGCCGATCCGTCTCTTATTCCGAACATGGTCTCCGAGATTATTCGCTGGCAAACGCCGCTCGCCTTCATGCGCCGTACAGCGCTGGAAGATGTCGAAATGCGCGGCAAGACCATCAAAAAGGGTGACCAGATCGCCATGTGGTACGTCTCCGGCAACCGCGATGAGGATTTCTGGGACGAAGATCCCAATCGCATCATCATCGATCGGAAACAGGCGCGTAATCACCTCTCCTTCGGCTTCGGTATCCACCGCTGTGTCGGCAATCGTCTCGGTGAGATGCAGCTGCGCATTCTCTGGGAAGAGATCATGGAGCGATTCAGCCATGTCGAAGTGCTGGATGAGCCAAGCCGCACCACCGGGCCGTTCGTTAAGGGCTACACGTGGATGCCTGTGATTTGCCACGGCAAGTAAGCCTGCCGGCAGGCCTTTCCAAACGGGCAGCGATCCGGCAATCAGCGCGCCATGACCAATGACGCCTTCCGGATCCCGCCCGCGCCTCTCGCGCTGACTGTTGCAGGACTTGCTCCGTTCATGGGGTCTGCGGCCGCCCGACTTTTGCTGGACGCCGATCCCATCCGTGCTGCGCAAACAGAGCTCGTGCTCATCGCATATGCCGCTGTGATCCTCAGTTTTCTCGGCGGAGTACGCTGGGGCGTTGAAATGACCGACGCGTCCTTATCCGAGCCGCGTTGGGGGGTGATGATCGGGTCGGTCCTGGGCGCACTCGCGGGGTGGGGCCTTGTGCTTTACGCTGTTCTTGGCACCCGCTCGCCCTGGGTCTTCCTGGGCGCGGCGGCCCTGCTTGTGATGCACTGGTTGTGGGATATGAGCATGAAGCCCGCTCCGGCCTGGTATTTCGGTCTGCGTTTGCTCGCCACAGCTGGTGCAGCCGGATCGCTTATTCTGGTATGGGGCTGGGTGCTTTTCGGCTAGGCAACGCGGCCATGACACTGAGCGCCGCGAGCCCGAGCGAGATCAAGGCGTTCCACACAGCCATCGACAGGCCGAGAAAATGCCATGGTGCATCCTTGCACGACTCGGTCGCAATTCGCTCTCCTAGGCCGAGGTCATCGCTAAGCAGATCGACCGCACCGCCGCCTTCGCAGCCGGCAGGCGCAGGCAGCAGGCCCCATTCCACGCCTGCATGGTATCCGGCCACCATCGCTCCGGCGAAGAAGGCCAGCCCGATCAGCGCGTTCAAGGCGTTCAGAAAGCGCGGCGTCGTCCGTAGCTGGGCGAGAATGAGCCCGGTCACCACCATTGCAATTACCGCCCAATAGACCTCACGCTGGCGCAGGCACAAAGGGCAGGGCGCGAGAAAGGCAAAACGCTCGAAGGCATGGGCTGCGCCGAGCATCGCGAGCGAGGCAAGCGCTGCAGCAATCGGCCAGACCGTGCGCGAGAGCAGTCGTTCAACCAACATCGCGCCTAAGTATAGCCACCGCGCTGGGGCGACAATGCGGCGATCCGCGCGTCAGGGTGCGTCTGATCCCTGCATCAGCGAGCCGGCAAGCTCACTCACGAAATCGAGCCCGAAAATGACGCCGAACACCAGCATTCCAACCCATGCCGTCCCCGCAATAAGCCCACCAATGACGAGGAGCCCGTCGCGCTGGATGAGGCCAAAACTCGCCAGCGCCACCGCCACAGCCGGCACGGAGTTTGTCATCGGCAGGGGGACGAGAATCGACGCGCAGAACAGCGTCAGGAACAGGCCGATGATCCGCTCCGGTCCCTTTCCAGTCAGCAGGGTTAGGCGCGGTTTTGCAAACGTCTCCACCCAGCCGAACCATTTGCGCCCCCCACGCGCCGTGTTGGTCAGGCCTGCCTTATCAATCCGCCTTGCGGCCAGTCCTGATGGGAGCCACGGTTCTTCGCGCCCGATGGCCATCTGTGCGGCCAGCGCAATCATGGGAAGGGCAACAATCTGCGGGACGATGTAAAGAAACGGGATGCAGCAGGGCAGGGCGAGGATGAACAGCGCCGCTCCGAACGCGCGCTCGTCTAGCCTGTCGAAAATTTCCTTCAGGCTGTAGCCTTCAGCACTGGCTTCATCGGCCATGGCTTCAATGGACTGGAGCAGGGAGCGCGGAGTGGAAGCGTCGTTCATGGTGCTGCGATAGCGTCGTTCTGCTCTGTGGTCGAGCGCGATTGACGAAGCGGCCCCGCTCATGCATTCGGAGCTTCCCCATGCCTCTGTGGCGGAATTGGTAGACGCGACGGATTCAAAATCCGTTTCTGGCAACAGAGTGCCGGTTCGAGTCCGGCCAGAGGTACCAAGCTCTCATTCCGGTCCGTGTGATCGTCCATTCAGATTGCCGTAGCATGGGTCCAGCGGACGCATTGCTGCGTACCCCCGCCGCACCTTTATTCTCTTTAATGTTGAACACTCTAGCTTTGTGTCCGGACACAAATCCGGGAGCTTTGTGGAACGATCAAAGTGCTTGGACATTCTTGTACGGACCGTTGTTTGTGAGGCCATCCTATGCGTTTTTCCTCTTTCTTTGCCACATCTTCGCTTGCGCTCACCGTATTTGCTTTTGCGCTAGACGCGTCAGCGCAATCGCTCACGGGCAATGTCGGATCCGCTGGTGTAACAGACGGCGAACGTGCTCTTGAGGCGCGTCTGGGGGTGGACGGCGATGGAAATGCCGGATCGCGCGCTCACTTCGATTACGCGTTCACGGACTGGTACCAGTTGCGCCTCATCACCTCGTTCAGCCAACCCGACGATGAAGACTGGGATTTTAGCAGTTTTACCGTCGAAAACTGGCTGCAATGGAGTGAGGAAGCCAACGACAACAGCGGCTTTAATGGCGGCTTTCGATTTGCGTACGGCTTTGCAGACGATGGCGGCCCGGATGAAGCTGAGGTGCGTTTCACGCTCACCGACAAGTTCGCAGACGTCTGGGAGTGGCGTACAAACGTCATCGCGGAAATGGAAGCGGGTTCGGGCAGTCAGGGCGGGGTTGATCTTGAGACCCGCTTTCAAGTGAGCCGCGCTTTTCCACTTGAAGCCCTCGGGACCGACGACTGGCGGCTCGGCGTCGAGGCCTTCAGTGAGTTTGGAAACTCACGCGACATTCCGGGGTTCGAAGATCAAGCCCATCAAATCGGCCCGGTCATGAAAGCGGGCTGGGAAAACGGCGTATACCTGCAGACGGCTGTCCGCGTCGGTGTGACAGACGGCGCAGACGACACGATGGCGAAGCTCTTCATTGGCCGCGAGTTCTAGCCCTCGCCGACTTTCTACGGTTTGGATGCGTCGGCGCACTTAAACCGAACCGGCCATAATTTGCTGCACCTCGACCGTCCGTTCGAGGGAAAAGGAACACACATGCAAGCGGTCATCATTGGATCGACAGGCGGAATCGGCTCGGCGCTTACGGCGCAATTGGCGGAGCGAGACACAGTCGACGCCGTTCACGCTGTCTCGCGCACGGGGGCTGGGGGTGGCGGAAAAGTCGTCGCACACAGGGCCGACCTGTTTGACGAGGACAGCCTTGAAGACCTGGCGAATGCGATCAAGGCTCACGGCGCGCCATCGCTGGTGATCGTTGCAACCGGCCTCCTGTCGGATGGGGCGCTCCAGCCGGAAAAATCCTTCCGCCAGCAAAGCCTCGATGCGTTCGAGCAGGTCTTTCGTGTGAACACCTTTGCGCCGGCTCTACTCGCCAAACACATGATCCCGATCATGCCGCGAAAGGAGCGGGCGGTTTTCGCCGCGCTCTCTGCGCGGGTCGGGTCTATTTCAGACAATGGGATCGGCGGTTGGCACGCCTACCGTGCATCGAAGGCCGCGTTGAACATGCTCATCCAAAACTATGCAATCGAGCAGGCGCGGCGCTCCGATGCTTTCATTTGCGTCGGCCTGCACCCCGGCACCGTCGACACCGGGTTATCAAAGCCATTCCAGTCCAACGTTCCTGATAAGAAGTTGTTCAGCCCTGACCAATCGGCGGCATACCTGCTCAGCGTCATCGATGGCCTCGACCCGTCAGACAGCGGCAAGGTTTTCGACTGGGCCGGTAAGGTCATTCCAGCGTGAGCGCGGCGCGTTCGTTGCCGATACAGAATGCCGCCGCCATTTCGGGTGTCGCGCTTGCTACCCTTGGGGTGTGGTTTCCTGTGGTTGGCTAAGCGTCGTCGCCGAACCGTGCTGCGCCAGGCTGAACCTCGATGGCCCCTTCATCCTTCGTGATCTGCATGATCGACAGACCGCGTTCGGCAGTGCCATCCACCCTGAATCGGAACAAGCCGTTCACGCCGCGATAGCCATTCGGGTCCGTCAGCGTTATCCGGTCGAACGGGTCTCCCGCCGCTGCGAGGCTGGAGGCAAGCGCCGCAGCATCATAGCCGAGGGAGGCAAGTCCTGTTGGCGCGCCGCCGTAAATGCGTTCAAAGTCGCGCTCGAACTTGCCGATGTCCTCGCTGGGGGCTGCAGGGAAAAAGCCATTGATCAGCGTGGGTTCACGCCAGACGGTCGGATCATTCCATTGGGACGTGCCGAGAAAGACGACATATCGCGTATCCACACCTGAATATGGCAGGAGGGGCGCGACCGCGCGAAGTTTTACGCCGCGCTCAGGGATCAGGACGGCGACCCGGTTCGGAATGCGGGCAGCTTCAGCGGACAGCGCTGAGGCCACCGCAGCCGCTTCCTGGACCGGTGCATCATTTGACGGACTGTAAAAGCCCGACGCGATGACTTGTCCTCCAAGCCGCGCGGTTTCGAAGCGCAACGCGCTCTCGATGCGGCGGCCATAGCTGTTTTCTGGGCCGAGGAATGCAAAACTCTCGACGCCGCGGCTCCGCGCATAGGCGATGATCTCTGCAATTTCTTCTTCAATGCCGATCGATGCCAGATAGGCTCCATTCCCTGCGGCTGCGCGATCATTCGAAAACGCAAGAAGAGGAACGTTGTCTTCCTTGGCGGTGCTTGCAGCCGCTTGGACGCTGGAGGAAAACAAAGGCCCGAGTACGATATCTACGCCTTCATTGAGGGCAGACCGGGTTGCTGCCTCTGCGCCCGATGCCGTTCCACCGGTATCTTTTGGAATGATGAGGAAATTTTCGTCAGCGTGCTCAAAGACACCCATTTCGATACCGGCAAGGATGCCTTCAGCTTCGGCGCGGACATTCCGGTTGGAATGGCTGAACGGCAGCAGTACGGCAGCGCGGACAACCTCCCGGCCCACCATGTGCGGCGGGAGTGCACCGGCTGCGTCTTCCGTTTCCGTGGGCTCAAGGTCTTCTAAACCGGTTTCCTCGGGTGCTTCTGCAACGTCTTCTGGTATTTCCTGAACAGGATCGACGCGCGGGTCACCGGATGAAATCGGGGCGGGTGGGCGCGGCGCGGATGTTGCGCAAGCCGACAGGAGCAGCACCAATCCGCAGGCAAGGCTTGGCGCGAGGCCCGAAAGCCGCTTTGGTCCGAAAGATGTCTTCATCGGGTTCCGATCCTTCTCTGACACCAGCGATTCGCCCGTCCGGCGACCCTACCGGCGCGCAGGTCGCGCCACAACTGAACACGGCATCGCTGGCCGCGGGTCTCTATATCGTCTCCACGCCGATAGGCAATCTGCGGGACATTACGTTGCGTGCGCTTGATGTCCTTGCGGCCGCTGACGAAGTGCTTGCCGAAGACACCCGCCAGACTCGCCGCTTGCTGGATGCCTGTGGGCTGAAGGCTAAGCTGACTGCCTACCATGACCATAATGGGGCCGCCCGGCGCCCGGAACTGATCGAAAAGCTGCAAGCAGGCGGGCGGATTGCGCTCGTCTCTGATGCCGGGACGCCGCTGGTCTCCGATCCGGGTTGGAAGCTGGTTTCTGAGGCGATCGAAGCCGGCGTCGATATTGTTCCCATTCCCGGCGCTTCGGCCATGCTGGCAGGATTGGTCGCCTCGGGGCTGCCCAGCGACCGGTTCCTGTTTGCGGGCTTCCTGCCAGCAAAATCCGGCGCGAGGATATCTACCCTAAACGCGCTTGCCGAGATCCCCTCCACGCTCATTTTTTATGAGAGCGGGCCACGCCTGCCGGCTTGCCTTGCCGATATGACCACATGCCTTGGCGGTGATCGCGACGCCGTTGTCGCTCGGGAGTTGACCAAACTTTTTGAGGAAACGCGCCGGGCTGACCTGAAGGGCCTTGCGGCGCACTATGCTGACGTCGGGCCACCCAAGGGAGAAATCGTGGTTCTGATCGGCCCACCGTCCTTGAAGACCCTGTCGCAGGATGACATCGACGCGGCGCTCCGTGACGCCCTTGGGCGATTGCCGACAAAAGCGGCAGCGAATGAGGTCGCAGCAGCGCTCAGTCTCAACAAGCGCGATTGCTATCAACGTGCCTTGGCGCTCAAAAATGGCTGACCGTCGCCGGGCGGAGCGGCGTGGGCGCTGGGCTGAGACCGTTGCGGCCGTCAGCCTTCAAACAAAAGGCTACACAATCCTGGACAGGCGTGTCCGGACCAAGGCAGGCGAGGTCGACCTGATCGCCAGACGCTCGAACGTGACAGCCTTTGTTGAGGTCAAGCTGCGCGCCTCGATCGACGCGGCCCTGCACGCCGTAAACGCGGCATCCAAACGCCGGATAGAGCGAGCGGCAGAACTATGGATGGCACGCCGGCCGGATCTTGCAGAGGGCGGATGGCGGTACGACATAATTGTGGTGCGGCCCTGGCGGCTTCCGGTTCACGTCAGGCAGGCCTGGCGCCCAGATTTTGCCCCACCATACCGCTATCCATGATAGGCTTTGTATCGTTTCACCGACAGGAGTCGTCCCATGTCTGTCCGTCTTATCCTCGCCGCCAGCCTTGCCGTGGCCCCACTTTCAGCGTGCGCCGTCGCGGCCGTCGGAGCGGTCGGCGCGGCGAGTGTCGCTGCGGTTCAGGACAAGACCGTTGGAGAA
>JBCBWQ010000096.1:0-9736 GCA_039817025.1 Pseudomonadota bacterium
CACATACGATTTCGGCATCTGGCGACGTCCTGGACAGTCTGGGCAACTCATCGCGAGCGTTCCCCGATGTGACGGTGACAATCCGTCCCGAAGATCTACCGCCGCCTGTTGAGGATCTGGCGACGATCACGGCGCGAGTCGATGATGCGTTTGATCTCTATGTGAATGGCAAACTCGTCCTCTCCGGCGACTGGTGGCTTGACAATGAGACTGCGCAGGTCGCGCTGGAGTATGGCGATGTGATCGCTATCGATGCGCGGGATGTGAACGCCGGCGCCGTCGCCTTCGTTGATATCGTGATGCCCAATGGCGAGCGCCTCGGGACGTCCAGTGAATGGCTCGTCTCGACTGAAGCCGAGGCCGGTTGGCGTGAAAAGAGCTTCGACGACAGCGCCTGGACAACCGCCACCGAGCATGGGGACCGCACGCTGCAGCCATGGTTCCGGGGCGACAAGTTTGACACTGAGACGGTTGGCCATTGGATCTGGACCGACGATATTCAGAATGATGACCAAGTCTTCTTCCGCTACACGGTGGGTGGCGTAAGGGACGAAACGGCGGACGAGGGCGGCGATCTCCGCCTGACGCCAACGTCGGATACGGTCGATCTGAACGATAGTAACTTCGCGCTCTACGAGATCAGCGGACTGGATGATGACGCCACCGGTGTTCTGACCGTTACTGGCGATGGCGAGACGCAGACCGTCAATGTCGAGATCAACTACACAGCGGTGGTCGATGTCTCTTCGTTTATTGGACCCATCGACGCGACCTTTGTGGTTGTGGATGACGCTGGAAATCTGGCGGTTGCCACTGCACCAACTGTCTCGGTCGTCGATGGCCGTGCCCCAACCGGGGTATTCTATCCGGTCGAGGTTGTGGACAGCGCGTCTGAACCCTTTACGCTTGTCGCGCGGTTGGACGATAGGGGTTCGGGCGTCGATCCCGCCACAATTGACGAAACGATTTTGAGGTTGCTGACCCGCAACGGTAGCGTTGACCAGACGGCGTCCTCGATCGAGCGCACGGCGATCACTGAGAACGGCAGTGTTGAGGTTAGCTTCGTCTTCGATCCGCCGGAAGGGGGCTGGCCGGCGGGGCAGTATATCGCATCAATCCCCGAAAATTCGTTCACTGACCGGGCTGGGAACGGCAACACCGAAGTATTCATCACGGACTTTGCGGTCACATCATCGGGGCCGGCTGTCTTCCTCGGCGGATCGACCCAGGGGTATGAGGGCGGCCGGGCGATCAGCATTCTTGCGGAGCTGACAATGCCGCCGCCTGAGGGGTCGGAAGTGATCGTCACGTATGAGACGTTCGACACGGGCTCGGCGACACCGGGCGTCGATTTTGACGATACGGGCGGTCAAATTGTCATTCCGTCCGGTTGGTTCGCCAATGAGATATTCATTGACGTGTTCGATGATCGCATTGTGGAGGGTGCAGAAACATTCGGTGTGCGGATTACCGGTGCCACAATGGATGGCGTGCCGATCGCTATAGGCGAAGGCGAGCGAGACGATATCAAAATTGGGGCTGAGAGCATCGCGCGGGGCACGACGGGCGACGATGTGGTTCGCGTGTCTCGCAATGACGAGATTGCCGACCTTACAGATGGTGGCGCCGATGAGTTGGTGCTGGCCAAGGATCAGCTTGACGCGCTTGTCGTCCAAGGGTTTGGCGAAGACGATACGCTTACCGTTGAGAATGCCCTCGTCGCGACGTCCGTCGCCTATGACGCTCAGAGTGAGACGTTGCTGCTCGATACCGTCGGCGACGGTGTTGCGGATCGCACGGTGGTGTTTGAGGGGTTGGGCGCGATCGATACGCGTGACTTCATCCCGGGCGAGTTGCCGGGGCAGCTGGTGTATGAGCCGCTCGACCGCGTCGCGCCGACGGCGGTCATCACGCCGGTGGATGATCTTGTTGAGTTTTCCGGTCCGCTGTTTGTCGAGGTCAGGTATACGGATGATGAGGGCTTTGATCTCGATACGATAGACCCGGCCGATCTGCAGCTCTCTGGCCGAAGCAACTCGATCAACCGCCTCGCTGATGGCGTGTCGTTGAGTGTGGTTTCCGAGACCGGCGCGACGGCCATCTACCGCTTCGATGAGCCAAGCGAAGGCTGGGTGGCGACGGGCTACACGTTGAACGTGCTCGAGGATCGACTAGCGGATCTGGCAGGGAATGCGCCAGAGGTTGCACAGCTCGACAGGTTTACAATATCCGTGTCAGACGGTCCGCAAGATACGACAGCGCCCACCGTGGAGACCGATACAATTGCGGATATCGACGACGTTTTCGCACCTGTAGTTGTGACAGTTCGTTACTCTGACGAACAAGGTATGGATATCGACACAATTGATCGTGACGACGTCGTCCTCACATCGGGGTGGAGCACTGAGATCAACCAGTTGGCGTCATCGGCGCAAGTGGATGCAACAGACGCTCGTGAAGTCGTGGTGACCTACACGTTCAACCCGCCGTCTGATGGTTGGCCGGAAGGGCGCTATCAGTTCCGTGTCCTTAATGACCGTGTCGCTGATCTCGCGGACAATACACCGGGCAATTCTAGCTTCGTCAGCTTTGGTATTTCTGATCGTGGTCCATTGGTGCGAACAGAGCGCGATGAGGAGATTGACGAGGTAAATGGCGGTACGGCGTTCGCCGTAGCCGTATCTCACTCGTCATATGGGCGCGGAGACGTGATGATCGAGTACGAGGTTGTCGGGCTCGGCGGTGCAACTGAAGGATTCGACTTCGCATCGTACGACGAACTCGAAAATGGCGAAACCCGGGGAACCTTGATCATTCCAGATGGAGAAACATTCGGCACCGTTTATATACGGTTACTCAATGACTCTGACCTTGAGATTGGCGAGGCGATCGAGTTCCGCATTTTGTCGGCGACAATCGATGGGTCACCCCTAGAGATATTCAATGATGGCCGAATTCTACGGACGTTCACTGATGAGGAAGTTCTTGTCGGCACGGTCGAGGACGATGTTCTGGGACCACTGGAATGGAATGTTGAGGGGATTAATCTGACGGCTGGCGGGGCTGATCTAATAATTGGCAGCGACTATATACTGGACACCCAAGTGATCACCGGTTTCGGCGCTGACGATACTATTCGGATATCCGACGGTCTGCGAAATATGACACTCAATGCCTACGATTCTGAAACTGGAGAACTTGAGCTGGTTGGCGGAACCTTTGGGCAAGTGTCTTACACGTTGATCTTCCGCGATCTCGACAATCCGGGCGGTGGCGTCTCGCTTGGTAACTTCACGATTACGTCGCTTACCGACATCTCGAACGAAATTACCTTTACGCCACCTGATCAAAGCCCCATCACCGCGCATCTAATAGACGCGGCGACTGATGTTCGGATCGGCGAGATCGAGGATGGGGACACGATCAGCGCGGACGATATCGGCGCTGAGGGCTTCGCGTTGGACATCACGTTTGACGGCAGCGCAGGCTCTGTACGCTTCTTCTCACTTGATGGGACACTCCTCGCCAATGAGAACTTTGCGCCCTATGCGCGCTTTGGAGATTGGCAGGGCGACTTTGCGGGCCAGGCCATCGACGCGGCGGGCGAAGAAGCGTTCACGGTCGAGGTCTATTCGGGACGGAATGGCACAGGTGAGTTGCTTGCGAGCGATACGTTCGCCTTCCAACTTGAGCCCGCTGCCGACACCGGCGTTGCGCAGTTTGGCAGTATCGAGCGTGCTGCACTGGAAACGGTCTTCCGGCCAGAGGAGCGTATGGACGACGCCTTGATGGGGCCGATGGACTACATGGTCGACGACCCCTGGGCGGAAATCGCTTAGCGCGCCTCGTGTACGCCACCTGTTAGGGAAAGACCACTTTGCGCAGGCCGTTCAGGAAGACGCGGCGGTCGACGTGGAGCTTTACGGCGCGGGCGAGGGTTGCCGCTTCCACGTCCCGGCCGATGGCGACGAGGTCTCTGGCGGTCTGGCTGTGATCGACGCGCATGACGGTCTGTTCGAGGATGGGGCCTTCGTCGAGATCGGGTGTCACATAGTGGCCGGTCGCGCCGATCAGCTTTACGCCGCGCTGATGGGCCTGGTGGTAGGGGCGCGCGCCTTTGAAGCTTGGCAGGAAGCTGTGGTGGATGTTGAAAATTTGGCCGCTGCGGCGGGCGCACATCGCTGGTCAGCATCCAGGAAAGTGGTCCAGTCTTTGAGTTAGTCGCGGCTCCAACTTAGGAGTTGAGACATGGGCAAGAGAGCCAAGCCTGAGGAGATCATTACGCGCCTTCGCGAGATCGAGGTTCGGATGGGCCGGGGCGAGATAGCTGCGGCGGCGGCGCGTGCCGTCGGTGTGACAGAGCAGACGTACTATCGCTGGCGCAAGGAGTATGACGGGCTGCAGGTCGGCCAGGCCAAGCGAATGAAGGGGATGGAGCTTTAGAACCGGCGACTGCGCAGGGCGGTTTCGGACCTCATGCTGGACAACCAGATCCTGCAGGAAGTCGTGAAGGGAAAGTACTGAGCCCTTCGCGCCGCCGCGATGCGGTCGACCATGTGGTGGAAGAACTCGGCGCCTCTGAGCGCTGGGCCTGCCGTGTGGTCGGCCAGCACCGCTCCACCCAGTGCAAGCCGCGCGCGCCAAGGGCTGATGAGGATATTCTCACCCAGGCAATCATCGCCCTGGCTGAGCGGTTCGGACGGTACGGTTATCGCCGGATCACCGAACTGCTCAATGCCGATGGCGGGTCGGTGAGCGCAAAGCGGGTCTACCGGATCTGGCGGCGTGAAGGCGCGACAAGTCCCACAAAAACGACCAAAGCGCGGTCGGCTCTGGCTAGCGGACGGCTCCTGTGTGCGGCTCCGGCCGACCCACAAAGACCATGTCTGGTCATATGACTTCGTCCACTAAGGCGTGAGCCGCCACCGGTTCGAGGCCACGCCGAAACGCACCCATGATGGAAAGGTATTCCGCATGCTGTGCGTGATCGACGAGTTCACCCGGGAGTGCCTGGCCATCCGCGTCGGGCGCAAACTGGACTCCCGCGATGTGCTCGAAACACTCAGTGAGTTGTTCCTTGAGCACGGACCACCGGAGCATATCCGATCCGACAACGGACCTGAGTTCATCGCCAAGGCCTTGCGTGCCTGGCTTGGCCGTTTGGGGGTGCAGACACTCTACATCGAACCCGGAAGCCCTTGGGGTGAGACCGTGAAGCAATCAATCGAGGATCGATTGTAGGTCGAACGGGCTATTGCGAGAGCTTCAGCGCCCGGCTGCGAGACGAGCTGCTGGCGACAGAAATCTTCTACACTTTGAAGGGTGAGGCATCGACCCGCCAATGGTTCAAGGGCCAAGGCCGAACCAGACCCTGATCGAGTGGTGGCGACGCCATTACAACACCAAGCGACCACACTCCTCGCTGGGCTATCGGCCACCCGCACCAGAAACCAGCTTGCCTGCAGCGCTCATGCCGCCTTACTTTGTCGAGGTAGCGGCATGAGCGCCGCTACGTGGCAACCGCCGGGACTAACAATCCGGTTGGATCACCTCGATGGGGCAGATCACATTGAGGTGTTTGACTTCGCGATCCTCTATTCTTTTGCGACCGCAGCGAAGGGGCAGCCCGCGCCGGAGATAAAACCTCACGTCGCCAACTGCGCCCATTGGAGCTGAAACGCAACGCCTCAACTCCTTCGTCTCCTGTCGGCGGCGAAGCGGTCGTCAGCGAGCGACTTAAAACGCCCTCCGTCGGACTCTGAGGCCAGAAGCACTAAACGCTCGTTTACAGAACAAGCTGTGATTGCGTGATCAGCGCGACCTGTTTGCCGTCATCGCCGGTAATCATGGTCTGCCAGACCGAAATCCGTCTGCCTAAGGATACGGGTGTTGCGACGGCTGTCAGCGCAGTCCCTTTGACCGCTCGCCCCAGAAAATTGGTTTTGCTTTCGATCGTGGTCGTTCCTTGCGATCCTTCAGGCAGATTGAGGAACGCACCGATCGCGGCAACCGAGTCGGCAAACGCCATCAACGCGCCGCCATGAACGGCGTCGCCGACCGTACAAAAGGCGCTCTCGACGGTCATCTTTCCCACCACTTTTGATGCCTCCGCTTCCGACACCTCAATCCCCAAATGCGTCGCGAACGGCATGCTTTCGGCCAAATTGCTCATGGGTTTGCCTTCCTTTTTTTGATTGGTTGTAGGTCCACCAATCAAATCTCTTGCGGCAAAACAATAACCTCATAGGTTACGGTCGTCAGATCGTGTTTCAGATATGCGCTATTGCAGAAGGAGCATCATTGTGGCTTTCGCAGAGATGCTGAAAAACTGGCGGACACGGAAACGCATGAGCCAAATGGCGCTCGCGAGCGCTGCGGAGGTGTCGCCGCGTCATGTCTCGTATCTGGAGACCGGGAAGGCCTCACCCAGTCGGCCGATGGTGTTACGCCTCGCGGATGCCTTGTCGGTCCCGAAGCACGCACGAAACGATTGGCTCGTCAGCGCAGGGTTCGCGCCAATTTATGCGCGGCGCGACCTCGCAAGCGATGAACTCGGGTCTTTTGTCAAAATCGTTGACCGGCTTCTCACCCGCCACGATCCCTTTCCGGGGTGGGCGCTGGATGCACGCTGGACGCTGATAAAAGCGAATACGTGCGGTGAGACTGTGTTGACCCATCTGGGGCTAAAGCTTGGCGAGAATTTGGTGGAGGCCATGACCGCCGACCCGACCCTGGGTGGCCATCTCATCAATTGGGAAGAGGCGGTCGCCCACCTCTCTCATCGGCTTCAGGGCGAAGGCAAAACACGTATGGACGCTGCCACCACGGCGTCAGCCGTCAAGCTCACCGAGTTGAGCAAGCTAAAGGTTAACGGAGCTTCAACCGTCGCGATCCCGACGGTACTTCAGGTGGGTGGCCTCACGCTTTCGCTCATATCCATTCAGGCCTTGTTCAACACCGCCCAAGACCTCACGCTCGCAGACTTGAGGATCGAGCTCTTCTATCCAATTGATCAGCCAACGGAGAACAATCTCAAACTGCTGATGCAAACCTGATCAATCCGCAACGGCTCAGCGGCGCAGTTCACCCATAACGAAATCCATCGTGTCACGGCCCGATTTTTTGGAAACCGCCGGAAACGCCCTTGAGACGTACAATCCGGGCTATTCTTGCGCGTTTGTGGCGGGGTCGATGCACCGCGGCGAAGCGACATGCCGCTCAGACATCGACATCGTGGTGCTCTTCCAAAACGGCTTTGGGGATGTGCACCGCTACTCGGTCAACGAGAACACGTGGCCGATTCCTTCAATTCAATGGATCGGCTGTCTGCTAGATTGAGATTCTTTAGTCAGCACGAGTTTAGTATGTCGTTGAAGAAAAGCCCACCATTCTCGGCGAGGGGCATTGCGGCCGCCCTGAGTGTCGTCGCAGGCTTACTCTGGACCGAGCGATAAAGCCCGTGATCGTCTATGGCGGCTTGTTCGCGGCGACCGGTGCGCTTTGTTTTTTCGTCACGCCAATTGCCTCGGACGTCAAGCTTCCGGCGCTCGTCTGGCGCGGGATCGGTGGTCCCATCGCGGAGGAAATCGTTTATCGCGGCCTCGCCATTGGCTCCTTGATACGCATTGCAGGCTGGCGGTTCCTTCCCGCTGTCCTCTTGCAGGCATTGGTCTTCGGCCTTGCCCACGCAGCGCAAGGTGAAACCCTGATCGATAGCGCCGCGATCATCGCCATTACGGGGCTTGGCGACCTTTTGTTTGGCTGGTTGTTTATGCGCTGGAACTTCAACCCTTGGCCGGCCATCATCGCCCATATCGGCATGATCACCTTATGGGAGATATTCGCCTTTGGTGATACCGCCATTGGCGATTGGTTCGGCAATGCCGCGCGACTGGCACTCATCGCGCTGTTGCTCGTCATCACCTACGTCCTTGCCTCCCGGCCCAGGACCGACAACCCGCTGCAAGCCTCGACCCTGTAAGCGCGCTAGCGGCGTCATGCCAAGGCGTCCGCTGAGTCATCACGGACGCAGCCAGACCTCAGTCATTGGAGAGATGTAACACTGAACGAGGCTGCGATCTGAGCGGCGACGGCTTTCGCGCCAAAAAGGTCGCTGCTGTTCTGGCAACTAATCGCCGGAACACGACATTCGCATAGAAATCGGCACCTGCGCAGATTAACGTGTTCATGCAATCTGAGTTCGAGGATATCGGCATGACACCTAGGCAAGTCGTGGAAGAATGGGTCAAACGCTTCAATGCCGCAGATGCTGAGGGTCTCGCTGAACTGTATAGCGAAGATGCAACAAACCATCAGGTCACGCAGGACCCAGTCAAGGGTCGTGCGGCCATTAAGGCCATGTTCCAAAAGGAGTTTGCGACAGCGGAAATGACCTGCATTCCTGAGGTGATCCACGATGCTGGCGACGTCATTGCGCTAGAGTGGCGTGATCCGTTAGGCCTTCGCGGGTGCGGTTTCTTCTCATTGCAAGACTGTAAGATCGTTTTCCAGCGTGGCTATTGGGACAAACTCTCTTTCCTTAAGATGCATGGTCTTCCAATCGAATGATGAATAGCCGCAAAGGGCCAGCGCCGGCCGCTCTGCCTGAGGCCGCTTTTTGAGACGGAAGCCTATAAAAACTCAATCGATCTCGGACTCGCGATCTCAGAACAGACCCCGCACACAATATCGGTTTGCAGTTCATGTCCGCAGGTTGTGTGAAGCACGGGTGACCACCCGCTGGGACCGGGGCTTTCCCAATCGGTCGCCCATGTTCGGATCGCCAACACGGTCTTGAACAGATCTAAACCCGCGGGCGTCGTGATATAGGATGCGTTTCGTTGATCGCCGGTCCGTTGCAATAGGCTGGCACTTATCAGGTGCTTCAAGCGATCAGTCAGAATGTTGGTCGAGAGCCCCAACGTGTCTTGGGCAGTCTTAAAGTGAAACGGACCCTGCATGGCGCCGTACATGATCAGCATAGACCAGCGGTCTCCGAAGGCTTTCAGCGTTTCCATAGCCGGGTCGGGCCGACTGGAAACCTGGTCGAATGACGTCATCTTCCGCCATCCTCGAACGTTGCTGCCGCTCGTATAGGCGGTCTTCAAAGGGATGAGGTCTGGCCATGCAATGTCTTCTAACTGGACCGGCGCTCTGCACGCCCGGCAGACGGTCTGAATCTGCAAGGGATGACCGCACGATTTGTGGATGAGCGTTGGCGGGTTCAGCGGGTCTCGCCAAGTCTCAGCCCAATCGATCAGCGCCAGGGCAATCGGATAGATGGCAAGGCCTTTATCTGTCAGGCGATACTCTTGGCGTTTCCCTGTGTCGCTGCATGCTTGCTGCGACAAGAGACCAATCTCCACCGCATATTTGAGCCGCTCAGTGAGGCGGGCGCGTGAGATATGCAGCGCGTCTGCAAATTCCTTAAACCGACGCGCGCCGAAGAAGGCTTCCCGCAAGATCAGGAAGGTCCAGACATCGGCCATCTGATCCACCCCCGTGAGATACGCGCCTGTTTTTGTGTGTGTCTTCACCGTCATTCTCTTCCGTCTTAACGCGGAGGGATGAAGAAAGCCAGAATCTGCTTGCATAACGGAACCAAATTATTTAGTTCCGTTATGCAAGCAGATGAGATCTGCGACCACATAAGAGGAAGAACCGCCGAATGAGCGCCACACCACACGGATTTAATCGCAGCACGATGTCGCCCCCAGAGACGGAGCATTTGCGCTAT
>JBCBWQ010000097.1:0-9650 GCA_039817025.1 Pseudomonadota bacterium
CCCCTCAAACGTCAAGTGCATTAGACGTCCACTTCTCTTGACAGTCTGTCCGCGTCACCGATAGCTTGTCAGGGAAGCAAGGAGGCTGGCTTTACGCGATGGCGGGTAACCCCATTTCCCTCGAAACACAGCAGCCGCTGTACACACCAGAGCAGCGCGCGCGCCGCGACTCGAGCATCTGGACGCTCGTTCAAGGAGTGCTGGCCCCGCTGCAGTTCGTTGTTTTCGCCGTGAGCCTCGCCCTCGTCTTACGCTATCTGAGCACTGACGAAGGTTACATGATCGCGACGGTTTCTGTCGTCGCGAAAACGCTAATTCTCTATGCAATCATGGTGACGGGCGCGATCTGGGAAAAGGTCGTGTTCGGTCGCTATCTCTTTGCGCCGGCGTTCTTCTGGGAAGACGTCTTTTCGATGCTCGTGCTGGCGCTACACACGGCCTATCTCGCCGCCGTGTTCCTTAGCCTCGGCAGCCCGCAGACCCAGATGATGATCGCGCTGGCAGCCTATGCAACCTACGTGATCAATGCCGCGCAGTTCATCCTCAAGCTGCGCCAGGCGCGCCTGCAGGCTGAGCCGTCCTCGCCAATGGAGGGTTACGCATGACCGAGTTGACCATGACCCGGCCCGGCGCGAATCGCCCTGTCCTGCGTGAACGCGGCCAGCGCGAAGTCTTCTGTGGGCTGACCAGCATCGTCTGGCTTCACCGGAAGATGCAGGATGCCTTCTTTCTCGTGGTCGGCTCGCGCACCTGCGCCCACCTGATACAGTCCGCGGCCGGCGTGATGATCTTCGCAGAGCCCCGGTTCGCCACCGCCATCATCGACGAGCGCGACCTTGCCGGCATGTCGGACGCCAACGACGAACTTGACCGAGTCGTTGACAGGCTGCTCGAGCGCCGCCCCGACATTAAAATGCTGTTCCTCGTCGGCTCCTGCCCGTCAGAAGTGATCAAGCTGGACCTCAGCCGCGCTGCGAATCGTCTCTCCGTGAGACACGCGCCTGATGTGCGCATTCTCAATTACTCCGGCAGCGGCATCGAAACCACGTTCACCCAGGGCGAAGATGAGTGCCTGGCAGCCCTTGCGAAAATCCTGCCCGATCCGGCACCTGATGCTGCCGCTGATCTTCTTATTGTTGGCGCGCTTGCTGATGTCGTTGAAGATCAGTTCCAGCGTCTGTTCGAAACAATGGGCATTGGCCCGGTCGCCTTCTTGCCAGCCCGCGACAGTGCGAACCTTCCCGCTGTTGGCCCAAACACAAAATATCTTCTGGCCCAGCCCTTTCTGCGTGAAACGGCGCGGGTTCTGGAAACACGGGGCGCAACGCGTTTGCCAGCGCCCTTCCCGCTCGGTGTAGAAGGCGTCGATGCCTGGCTGAAGGCCGCGGCCAACGCGTGGAACGTTCCCGACGCGACCTTCGACGCCGCCGTTGACTTGCCCCGTGCCCGCGCAAGGAAAGCGCTCGCCCCCTATCGTGAGCAACTCACTGGCCGCAGCATCTTCTTCTTTCCTGACTCTCAACTGGAAGCCCCCCTTGCGCGCTTTCTTTCGCGCGAGCTTGGCATGACACTCACCGAGGTTGGCTCGCCCTACTTCCACAGCACCCATCTCGAAGAAGAGTTTGCCCTGCTGGGTGACACCGTTTCTTTCAGCGAAGGACAGGATGTCGACCGCCAGCTCGATCGTTGCCGGAACATCCGTCCAGACATCACGGTCTGCGGCCTCGGTCTCGCAAACCCCCTCGAAGCCGAAGGCCTCACAACCAAGTGGGCCATCGAGCTCTTGTTCACGCCGATCCAGGGCTACGAGCAAAGCGGCGACCTCGCCGAACTCTTCGCCCGCCCCCTCACCCGCAGAGCGAGGCTCGCCGTCTGATGCAACTCACCGTGTGGACATATGAGGGCCCACCCCATGTCGGTGCCATGCGTATCGCAACAGCGATGGAAGGGCTGCACTATGTTCTTCACGCACCGCAGGGCGATACGTATGCGGACCTTCTCTTCACAATGATCGAGCGTCGCTCAGCGCGGCCTCCCGTCACCTACACCACATTCGAGGCGCGCGACCTCGGATCCGATACCGCTGAAATCTTCAAGACCGCTGCACGCAAAGCCTATGAGCGCCATCAGCCGCAGGCGATGATTGTTGGCGCGTCTTGCACGGCAGAGCTCATCCAGGATGACCCCGGCGGCCTCGCCAAAGCGCTTGCCTTGCCGGTGCCCGTGATCCCGCTCGAGCTGCCGTCCTACCAGAAAAAAGAGCACTGGGGCGCCGCTGAAACCTTCTACCAGATCGTACGCAATCTCGCCGCCCCGGTGCCGACCAAGCGGTCGGAAATCGTCGGGCGACCGAGTTGCAACATTCTCGGCCCGTGTGCGCTTGGCTTCCGCCACCGCGACGATGTGAAGGAAATCGGGTCCCTGCTCTTATCCTTGGGCATAGATATCAATCTCATCGCCCCACTGGGCGCAACGCCTGAGGAAGTCGCGGAAATCGGCGCAGCCGACTTCAACATCGTCCTCTATCCGGAAATCGCGGACACGTCGGCGCGCTGGCTGGAACGTGCGTTTGGGCAACCCTACACCAAGACCATTCCCATCGGCGTCGGTGCGACCAACGACTTTGTGGACGAGGTTTGCACCCTCGCTGGCATCAAACGGCCCGCCAGCCTTCCCGGCTCGAATATGAACTGGTGGTCGCGCTCGGTCGATTCCAACTATCTCACCGGCAAGCGTGTCTTCATTTTTGGTGACGCAACCCATGCCATCGCAGCCGCTCGTGTCGCAGACGAAGAGCTCGGGTTCAAGGTCGCGGGCCTTGGTTGTTACAACCGGGAATTCGCTCGCGACCTTCGCGCTGCCGCGGAGCGATACGGCGTCGAGCCATTGATCACAGACGATTATCTAGACGTCGAATCCGCCATCACAGAGGCCCAGCCCGAACTTGTGCTCGGCACGCAGATGGAGCGGCACATCGCTAAGCGGCTGAAGCTCCCATGTGCCGTCATTTCTGCACCCGCCCACGTCCATGATTTCCCCGCGCGTTATTCACCGCAGATGGGCTATGAGGGTGCGAACGTCCTGTTCGACACCTGGGTTCACCCGCTCGTCATGGGCCTGGAAGAACACCTCCTCGGCATGTTCCGCGACGATTTCGAGTTCAACGATGCGGCTGGCCCCTCCCACCTCGGTGGCCACGCCGAAACGACAAGGTCTTCAACTGACCTGCCCCTCGGCGGAAATGTCATCCAGTGGGACCCAGACGCTGAAACAGAATTGCGGAAGATCCCGTTCTTTGTGCGCGGAAAAGCGCGCCGCAACACCGAACGATACGCTGCCGAAAAACATCTGGACACGATTTCGATAGACACACTCTACGACGCAAAGGCCCATTATGGACGATAGGGCGACCTCCTCTCCAGACGTTCGCGTCGTCCTGATCTCCCTGGACCGCCAGTTGGAAGCCGCAGCCCTGCGCGCGGAGAAGACTCTTCGCAAAGCCGTACCAGGCCTGACGCTGTCATTTCACGCCGCAGCAGATTGGGCGCGCGATCCGGCGTCGCTGGACGCGTGCCGAGCCGAAATTGATCGCGCAGACCTGATCATCGCGTCGATGCTGTTCATGGAAGACCACATCAATGCGGTCCTGCCGAACCTTCAAGACCGTCGGGAAAGCTGCGATGCGATCGCGGGATGTATGTCCGCCGCCGAAGTTGTGAAACTGACCAAGCTCGGCCGGTTCCGCATGGACAAACCTGAGAGTGGCCCCATCGCCCTGCTCAAACGCCTCCGGGGGTCGTCAGACAAGTCAAAAGCCGGCGCAAGCCAGATCAAGATGCTTCGTAGGCTGCCTAAACTGCTACGCTATATTCCGGGTACAGCGCAGGATGTCCGCGCCTATTTTCTGACACTGCAATACTGGCTGGCAGGCTCGGACACGAACATTGAGCGCCTCGTCCGGTTCCTGCTCAATCGCTATGCCTCCGGGCCCCGAGAGTCCCTGCGCGGCGCGTTGCCTGCGGACGCTCCTGAAGAGTCACCCGATGTCGGCGTGTATCACCCGCGCATGACCCCGCGCCTGACTGAGAGCGCCGCAAAACTCCCTTTCGCGCGCAGCCGTCGGCCGACCGTCGGATTGCTGATCATGCGGTCCTACGCCTTGTCCGGTGACACAGGTCACTATGACGGCGTCATTGACGCCATGGAGCAGCGCGGTTTGCGCGTCATTCCCGCCTTCGCCAGTGGCCTCGATGCCCGCGAGGCCGTTGAGCGCCATTTCATGAAAGACGGGGCCGCCAAGATCGACGCGCTCGTTTCGCTGACCGGCTTCTCCCTCGTTGGCGGCCCAGCCTACAATGACGCAGGCGCTGCGGCAGAAATGCTGGACACACTCGACGTCCCCTATCTGTCCGCACAGGCGCTTGAGTTCCAATCGCTACAGGACTGGGGCGCAAGTGCGCAGGGGCTCACGCCCGTCGAAACAACAATGATGGTCGCCATCCCGGAGATTGATGGCGCGACCGGCCCCATCGTATATGGCGCGCGCGCAAATGGGGCAGACGCCTGCACCGGCTGCGCCAGGGGCTGCACCTTCGAGGCCGGCGAACAAACCGGTGCCCTACGGATGCAGTCCTGCCCCGAACGCGCGGACATGCTCGCGCGGCGTGTGGAAAAACTCATCAGTCTGCGGCAGAAGCCCGTTGCTGAGCGAAAGATCGCGATCTCTCTCTTCAACTTCCCGCCAAATGGCGGTGCGGTCGGCACAGCCGCTTACCTTTCGGTTTTCGATTCGCTCTTGAACACGCTTAAAGGTCTCAAATCCTCGGGATACGATGTGGATGTGCCCACCGATGTTGATGCCCTGCGCACTGCGATCCTGCAGGGTAACGCAGCGCAACACGGCACGGATGCGAACGTCCACACCAAAGTGTCTGCCAACCAACATGTCGCCCGCGAGACCCGCCTTGCCGATATCGAGGCGCAATGGGGACCCGCCCCCGGCAAAAGCCTCAGCGATGGCCGCAATATTCATATCCTCGGTGCGCAATTTGGCTCTGTCTTCGTCGGCCTGCAACCGCCGTTCGGCTACGAAGGCGACCCCATGCGGCTTCTGTTTGAGTCGTCCTTTGCGCCCACTCACGCCTTCGCCGCCTACTATCGCTGGCTGCGCGAAGAGTTCGCCGCAGATGCGCATCTTCATTTCGGCACCCATGGCGCGCTCGAATTCATGCCAGGTAAGCATGTCGGCATGACCGCGGACTGCTGGCCGGACTATCTCATTGGCGCGACACCGAACGTTTATCTCTACGCCGCCAACAACCCCTCAGAAGCCAGCATCGCGAAACGGCGCAGCGCCGCCGTCACGATCAGCCACCGCACGCCGTCGCTGACCGAAGCAGGTCTCTACAAAACCCTTTCTGGCCTGCGTGATAGCCTGAACGCCTGGCGCGCGGCCCCCGAAGACGGCCGGACGGACCTGGAAGCTCTGATCATGGAACAGGCCGCTGCCGCTGAGTTTGATCTGGACCTTGCGGACATGGACGGCCTTCGCGCGGCACTTGATGAGATTGAACAAGCGCTTATTCCTGAAGGCCTCCACATCGTCGGCGCAGTGATGGATGATACGGCCCGCGCCGATCTCTTGGACACGATCGCAGCAGACGATGCGGAACGCCGCGCTCATCTGGATGCGGCGCTGCAGGAAGAAACCGAAATCCCAGCTCTCATCCGCGCGCTCGGCGGCGGCTTCACGCCCCCCGTCGCGGGTGGCGACCTGCTGCGCAACCCCGACATGCTTCCCACCGGCCGCAACATCCATGGCTTCGATCCGTATCGCATGCCAAGCGCACTCGCTGTCGCCGATGGTGCCCGTCAGGCCCAGCGCGTTCTGGATCGCCACATCGCTGATGCCGGAGCCCTTCCCGAGACCGTCGCCATGGTCCTCTGGGGCGCTGACAATTTGAAAAGCGAAGGGGCACAGATCGCGCAGGCGCTTGCGCTCATGGGCGCTGAACCACGCTTTGACTCCTATGGCCGCCTGTCCGGGGCAGACCTGATCCCACTCGACGCGCTGTCCCGCCCGCGCATCGATGTTGTCGCAACACTTTCGGGCATCTTCCGCGATCTCCTGCCCCTGCAGTCGCGCATGCTTGCGGAAGCGGCTTACGCTGCAGCTTGCGCGGACGAGCCCCTTGAGAAGAACTTCATCCGCAAGCACGCCCTCGCCTATCAGGCTGAACACGGCTGCGACCTCGAAACTGCGGCCCTGCGCGTCTTCTCAAATGCCGAGGGTGCGTACGGCTCGAACGTAAATCAGCTCATCGACGCGGGCTGCTGGGAAGATGGCGATGAACTGGCCGACGCCTATGAGACCCGTAAATGCTTCGCCTACGGACGCTCAGGAAGCCCGGCCGCGCAACCCGGACTCCTGAATTCGATCCTCGGCGACGTTGATCTGTCCTATCAGAACCTGGAGTCGGTCGAACTCGGCCTCACAACCATCGACCACTATTTCGATACGCTCGGCGGCATCTCCCGCGCCGTAAAGCGCGCCAAGGGCTCGGACGCTCCTGTTTACATCGGTGACCAGACCACGAGCGACGGCGTCGTGCGTACGCTCACCGAACAGGTCGCCCTCGAGACGCGTACGCGCACCCTCAATCCAAAATGGTATGAGGGCATGCTCCGCCACGGCTATGAAGGCGTCCGCCAGATCGAGGCCCACGTTGCCAACACGATGGGCTGGTCCGCCACCACCGGCGAGGTCCCCGCATGGGTATATCAGGGCATCGGCGAGACGTTCGTCCTCGACACGGAACTGCGCGACCGCCTCGCAGAACTGAACCCCAAATCCTGCGCCAATCTCGCAAACCGCCTCCTTGAGGCCTGCGACCGGAACCTCTGGTCGCCCGACGAAGACACCCTCGCTGCCCTCCGGCAGGCGGGAGAAGACCTTGAGGACCGCGTCGAAGGCGTGGGCCTGGCTGAAGGAGCCGCCGCATGACGCTACTTACCCTCGATCGCCCCGGATCCCGCACCCCGCCAGACGGCGAGGGCAGCGTTCAGGTCGCCCTCGACCCCTCGCTGGAGATTACCAGCGCCAAGGTCTTCGCTATTTACGGCAAAGGCGGCATTGGCAAGTCGACGACCTCGTCAAACCTGTCTGTCGCCTTCTCCAAAATCGGAAAGCGCGTCCTCCAGATCGGCTGCGACCCAAAGCACGACAGCACCTTCACACTTACAAAGCGCCTCGCGCCAACCGTTATTGATGTTCTGGAGTCCGTCGACTTCCACTCAGAAGAACTCCGCCCGGAAGACTTCGTCTTCGAAGGCTATAATGGCGTCATGTGCGTTGAAGCTGGCGGTCCCCCAGCGGGCACAGGGTGCGGCGGCTACGTCGTCGGACAGACGGTAAAACTTCTGAAGGAACACCATCTCCTCGAAGATACGGACGTCGTGATCTTCGACGTGCTGGGCGATGTTGTTTGCGGCGGCTTTGCCTCGCCGCTTCAGCACGCAGATCGCGGACTCATCGTCACCGCAAACGATTTCGATTCCATCTTCGCCATGAACCGGATCGTCTCCGCCATTCAGGCCAAGGCAAAGAATTACGATGTGCGCCTTGGCGGCGTGATTGCAAACCGGTCTGCCGCGACCGATGAGATCGACCGCTACAATGAGGCGACCGGCATGAAACGCCTCGCCCATTTCCCGGATCTCGACATCATTCGCCGGTCTCGCCTGAAGAAGTCGACGCTGTTTGAAATGGACGCAACGCCGGAACTTGAAGCCGTTCAGGCCGAATATATCCGCCTTGCCCAGCAGCTTTGGGACGGGGTCGACGAAATCACCGCGACGCCAATGAAGGACCGGGAAATCTTTGACTTCCTCGGATTTGACTGATGGCCAGCGTTGTAACCCCCACCCCGACCTATGAGCGCAAGCGCGGCGAGCTCGAAACCTATTTCGACCGCACCGCCGCAGACGCCTGGGCAAAGTTGACCAGCGATGCGCCTGTTAGCGGTATCCGCGCAACGGTCCGCGCCGGGCGCGATGCGATGCGCGCGACGCTGCTTGACTGGCTGCCGCAGGACCTCAGCGGGCGGCGCATCCTTGATGCCGGCTGCGGTGCCGGCCAATTGTCGATTGAGGCAGCAGCACGCGGCGCTGACGTTGTTGCCATCGATCTGGCAGGCACCCTCGTGCGACTGGCAGAGGAGCGCTTCTCGCCATCATTGGTGCCTGGCTCGATTGAATTTCGCGTGGGCGATATGTTCGATCCTGCCCTCGGCCAATTCGACCACGTCGTCGCCATGGACAGTGTCATCCACTATTCAGCGCGCGACATCACCGACATTCTTTCCGGCTTTGCCGAGCGAACACAGCGCTCGCTCCTATTCACTTTCGCGCCGCGCACGCCTGCGCTGACTGTGATGCATGCTGCAGGGAAACTGTTCCCGCGCAGCGACCGGTCGCCCGCCATCCAGCCCGTTTCTGAAGCCCACCTCCGCAAGCTTATCGGGCAAGCCAACGCGCTCGCGGGATGGGGCCCGGCTCAGACCCGCCGCATCAAGTCCGGCTTCTACTTTTCCCAGGCCATGGAGTTGACCCCCGCATGAGCCAACGCCCTGCATCTGCACAGTCTGGATGGCGCGCCATTGGCACGCAATTCCTGCCGTTTGCCGATGCAGCAAGCGAAACCCTGCCTCTGGGCCGGCTGATCCGGCTGTCCCTGTTCCAGGTCAGCTTCGGCATTACCGCGGCATTGCTCACAGGCGTGATCAATCGTGTCATGATCGTCGAGCTGGGCATGGCGGCATCGCTGGTTGCGCTCATGGTGGCCTTGCCGCTGGTCTTTGCACCGCTGCGCGCCCTGATTGGGCATAAGTCGGACACGCATCGCTCCATCCTTGGCTGGCGTCGCAGCCCCTATATCTGGTTTGGGTCGCTCTTTGTCTTCGGTGGGCTAGCGATCATGCCGTTCGCCCTGCTGATTCTATCAGGCGACACGCATGGGCCCCTCTGGATCGGCTATGCGGCGGCTGCGCTCGCCTTCCTCCTCGCCGGTGCCGGCATGCACACCGTTCAGACCGCCGGCCTTGCCCTCGCCACCGATATCGCGCCGGAAGCTGATCGCCCTCGCGTGGTCGCGCTGCTCTTCGTGATGTTGCTTCTCGGACTTGCAGGCGGCGCAGCAGGGTTCGGTCTCTTCTTGCAAGACTTCAATCAACTCAAACTTATCCAGGCCATACAAGGCGCAGCAGTGGTCGCCATCGCCCTGAACGTCATCGCCCTGTGGAAGCAGGAAGCGCGGCAACCCCAAGGGGCCGAAACAGAGACCGGCCAATCCTTCGCCGCGGCCTGGTCAAAGCTCAGTGCCGCGCCCAATACACGGAGACTGCTCATGGCGGTGTTCCTGGGGTCTGCCGCCTTCGGAATGCAAGACATCCTGCTTGAACCCTATGGCGGTGAAATTCTCGGCATGAGCGTCAGCGGCACAACGCTTCTTACAGGCATATTCGCGCTCGGCGCGCTGGCCGGCTTTGCGCTCTCGGCCCGGCGGCTCAGCAAGGGCCAGAATTGCTACCGCATGGCAGGTTTTTCGGTGCTCATCGGCGTCATCGGCTTCTCCAGCGTCGTCTTTGCCGATC
>JBCBWQ010000098.1:0-9622 GCA_039817025.1 Pseudomonadota bacterium
AGCATGCAGTCCACGGTCCATTCGCCGACGCGGTCCGCCGACAGGCCGGCTTTCAGCACCGCATCCATTTGCTGAAACATCGGCGTGCCCATGGCTGCCTGCAGGTCCAGGCCCTCATTGGACGGCGCGCGGAAGCCGCTCTTGTGAATATCGGTATCCACCCAGCCGGGGCAGAGTACGCTGCAGCCGATATTGTGGTCTTTCAGTTGCCCGCGCAGCGTTTCCGAATACCCGACCACAGCAAACTTGGTCGCATTGTACGGCCCGCCGGTCATCGGGTTCGCGACGTGTCCAGCCATGGACGCCGTGTTGATGATGTAACCGCCTTCGCCATGGGTCTTTATGAGCGGTGTGAAGATTTCGGTGCCGTAGACCACGCCCATCAGATTGATATCGACCACCCAGCGCCAGTCCTTTAGATCCGTGTCGCCCGGCGCACCGCCGCCACCAACACCGGCATTGTTGACGACGATATGCACCTTGCCGAACCGCTCCACGGTCGCGTACGCCGCGGCCTTGATGGCGTCTGCATCGGTCACATCACAAATCACTGTGCCGGCTTTGTCGCCAAACGGGGCGGCCGCTTCGGTCAGCGTGTCTGCGTCGATATCCGCGAGCATGACATTTGCTCCGCGTCCAACCAGCGCCTTCGCAATGCCAAGCCCGATGCCCTTCGCGCCGCCGGTAATGAATGCTGTCTTTCCCTCAAGCGACGTGATCGCCATGCTGCCGTCTCCCTTGATCCTTGCCCCTTGCGTAGCGCGGCGGGTCGGCGCTGTCAGCTTCCGATTGCGATTGCGTCCCCGGGCTGTGCTGCCCTCAGGACCGCGCGCAGGTCGTCTTCAGCCAGGGCCACGCAGCCCTCAGTCGGCGTGTAGTCCGGTTTGGCGAGGTGCATGAAGATCGCGCTGCCAAGGCCCGGCACGGGCGGGCTATCATTATGCCCAAGTTCCACAATCAAGTTGTAGACAACGTCCTCGCGCCAGAGCTGTTCATGGCTGGCGGGGAAGGGCCGGGTCACGAAGCGATTGTACAAAGGATGCCCGGGCGCGTCGCACCAGCCATCATGGCGGCGTAGCGGCACGGTCTCCAGCCGGGTTTCCGGCCGCGCCACACGGTCACTGCGCCAGAACACGCGCCGCAAGGGCCAAACGCCGATGGGGGAGGCCCCGTCGCCCTCGCGCTTGTCCAGCGCCGCGATGAGCCCGCCCTTGCCAAGCGCGCATCGCGCCTCGATCCCGGCCCCGGTGAACCGGCCATCGCCATGGGCTGTAAACGCGGGGGACATCTCAGGCTTCACAAGGCGCTCCTAAGTTTGTGATATGGCGCGAGTATGACTTTAAATGCATGTGCTGGCCTGCGCGACTACATCGCTGCGAAGCCAAGAGGGAGACATTTGGCATGTCTGGAATGAAAAAATTGCTTCTCATCGATGATGATGACGACCTGCGCGGCATCCTGTCCGACCAGTTTGGCATGCATGACGGGTTCGAGACCATCGAAGCCCCGAACGCTACAGAGGGTATCAAGCTGGCCACCGATGAGCGAATTGACCTGATCCTCCTTGATGTGGACATGCCGGACATGGACGGCCGCGAAGCCTGTAAGCTGATGCGGGCCAAGGATGTGCGCGCGCCCATTATCATGCTCACCGCCCAGGATGGTGACGCTGACACGATCCTCGGCCTCGATTCCGGCGCGAACGACTATGTCACCAAGCCGTTCAAATTCTCCGTCCTCCTCGCGCGGGTCCGCGCCCATCTTCGCAGTTTTGAGCAATCCGAAGACGCAACCTTCCAGATCGGGCCCTATGAGTTCCGTCCGTCCATGAAGCTGCTCACCACATCGGACGAGAAGAAAATCCGCCTGACCGAGAAAGAGACCAATATCCTCAAATACCTCTACCGTGCCGGCGGCAAGTCGGTCCCGCGCGACGAGCTCTTGTCCGAAGTCTGGGGCTATAATGCCAACGTCACGACCCACACGTTGGAAACCCACGTTTACCGCCTGCGCCAGAAGATCGAGCCCGATCCCGCCAATGCGCGCCTGCTGCTGACCGAAACCGGCGGATACCGGCTCCAGCCATGAGCAAGCTGGTTGTCTTTTCCGGTCTTCCCGGCGCGGGCAAGACGACCCTTGCGCGGGCCTATTGTGAGCAAACGGGTGCGGTCCATTTGCGCGTGGATACGATCGAGGATGCCATCCTGCGCTCCAGCCTGAAGCCCGCCTCGCCCGAGGAAGCCGGCTACCTCGCGGCCTATGCCCAGGCCGAGGACAATCTGAAGCTTGGACGCGATGTCGTCGCCGATGCCGTCAATGCGCTTGAGGTTGCCCGCGAAGGCTGGCGCCGCGCTGCGATGGCCGCAAATGCCGAGTTCTTCCCGGTAGAAATCATCTGCACCGACGCCGGCGCCCATAAAACCCGCATCACCGAGCGTAAGCCAGACCTCGGCGCGCTTCCTTTGCCGGACTGGACCGCCGTGCAGGAGCGGGTTTGGGAGCCCTGGGCCGAGGATCATGTCATCCGCATCGAAACAGCCAGGCGCAGCGTCGATTCCTGCCTTGCAGAATTGCTCCAGCGCCTGAGCGAATGAAGCGGGCCATCCGGCCCATTGCGCCCGCCGACCAAGAGGCCGTTGTTCAGCTCTGGAAAGCGAGCTGGCATTCCATTGGTATCTCAAACGTCCACGATGATGCCGTGGGCCATGCAGCCCTGATGGAGCGACTGACTGCGTCTTTGGGAACGTGCTGGGACGTCTATGTCTGTGAGGCGGACGGTGCGCTGGCGGGTATGCTTGCCATAGATCCGTCTACGCATGAATTGTCTCAGCTCTTCGTCGCGCCCGACCATCAGGGCAGGGGCGTCGGCACCGCGCTGCTCGCCCATGCCCGTGCGCTCATGCCGGGCGGTCTATGGCTGACCGCGGCGGCAGAAAACACCCGCGCGCGGCACTGGTATGAGCGCGAAAACTTCATCCTTGAGCGGATAGACAGGAATGACGCCTTTGATCGTGATATCGCGGTCTACAGATGGCGTCCGCCCCGCTAGGCGATCTGGCTGCGCTGCGCGTTCGTCCATTCGCGTCCGGCCACCGCATCGATCACATCCATCAGAACGGCAAGGTCTGCGGCGGCGCTGGTGAAGCGGTCTTTCTCGTCGATCGGGCAGAACAGGCTGCCGGATTCAAACCGGTTCGGAGCATCAAGCCGAAGCGTGATCCGGTTGAATTGGAAAATGATCGCAAGGGACTCGCTGTGATACTTGCGCGACAGGAGCGTCAGCGCGTCCATGACGTCCGGCGTCAACAGGAAACGCGCCTCCACCTGATCAGACGAAAACGCCTCGAACTGCTCGTCGAACGCCGTCGATTCCAGCTTCACAGGGTCAAGAGTCCCGGAGGGCCTGCGTGCAAGGAATTTGCCCCGGCGCAGCACAGTTGTCCCGAGAAAGGTCTTTGGTGAATTCATCTGGATGATGTGGGCGTAGTTCACGTCCACGGTCCGGTGCTTGCTGGATTGGGTGACATGCGTCAGCCGGCATTCGATGCTCTCAAAAGTCGCCTCGGCGCGGGTGCCACGGATGCGGTCCTCGAACTCGGCAAAACTCCGCCGCTCCAGAAGCCCATAACGATCAAGCTGGTTGAAGGCATCGGCAAGCTCTGGAAACCGTCGGCGATGCTCTGGCACGAGATCGCCGTCGCTGAACTGTTTTTGGTGGCGGGTCGTACGCCCGAATTTCAGCTTCAGCCGGTCCAGAATGTCATCCGGCTCGGTGACTGTTTCATGCTCCAGTCCGAACAAGGCGCATGCTACAGGCACGATCAGCCGCTTGGCCTTGAAGCTCGCCTGCCAGGCCGCTTCCATGGGCCGGAATACAAACAAATATACGCCGCCAAAGAGTGCGCCGTATACGAAGAGTATGCCAAGCCCGCCCGGTAGAATCGCCCGCGCGAAAAACGGAGCGAGAAAGAACGCGCCCACCATAATCACACCGCCGAGCGCCGCAGCGGCGATTGCCTGTGCCCGCTCGGCTTCAAAGCGCTCAAGGCGCGGGTGAAGCTCCTGGGTCCAGACCGTGTCGGCCACACGCAGTTCCGGGTGTAGGCGCTTCAGCGTATCAAAAGAGGGCCCGCCCGGATTATCCGCATTGCGAAACTGCCCGCCAATGCGGGCCGCGCTCGTGATGATCCAGTGCTGAAGCCAATCAAACACAGGCGTGCCTCCATTGAGAGGTGTTAGCCTAATCAATCAGGGTTAGCACGCGCTTTGGGCAACCTTCAGAATTTCCGCGCAACGGAAAGACTCTTGAAAGGCTGCTACGCCTCCCGGCTGACGCTCCACAAGCACAGCGCCAGCAGCGCCGTTGCAAGCACACCGGACGCGCCCGCCACCGGCGGCGGAACGAAGCCTTGCAGTCCCAACATCATGACGAGTGTGTTCGCGGCGAAAGCAATGACGCCGACCAGAACCGTCAGGCCGCCAACAAACCGCCCGCCCTGTGAGACCTTGGCCATGCCGAACACGATCGCCGCTAGGCCAAGCAACACCTTGGCCGCGTTGTATCCAAAGAAGGAGGAGGCAACGACCGACGAGGCGAGTCCGCCCAGATCAGGGTTTGTTTCAGCGGCCATCCGAAACGGCCCGAACTGGGTCAGGCCAATGCCCACCTGAACGACGTTGAGCACGGCGCTGAAGGCAATCGCTGAAAAGCCCAGCGTGAAGCGCCGCGCCATCACGAGCGCCGATCCTGCAAAGGCGGCGAGAACGACGAATACGAGCGCCTCTAGGCCCCATATGATCTGTCGGTCGATCTCGGGCGCGCCAAGATAAAGCGCTGTGTAGACCGGTTGCGATATCGCCGCCAGAAGCAGCAGCCCTGCAATGATCTTCACCGTCTGACTTTGTGTGAACTCCACGGTGCCCTCCCTTGGCGGTGTCGGTTCAGCCTACCCCTCGCTCGTGATCGCCACGAACACGTCCTCAAGGTCTGGCTCTTCGGTGGCGAGGTCGGCAACGCTGATGCCCGCTTCGCGAACCTGTTCCAGCAGGCGGCCGATGCCGGTATCTGACGCGCGATACGTGATCGCCAGTTCGCCGGTCTCCCGCAGCGCCGTATCGAGTCCGGACAGCGCATCGGGAATCGCGCCAAGCGGTTCGCGCGGGCGCACAACCAACGTCTTGTGATCCAGTCGGTTGAGCAGCTGCCCCGTCGGCTCGCAGGCAACGATCTCGCCATGGTTGAGGATAGCGATGGAATCGCACAGCGCCTCCGCCTCCTCCAGATAATGCGTCGTCAGGATGATCGTGGTCCCGCCCGCATGCAGCTCGCGGACATACTCCCAGAGCGAGCGGCGCAGCTCCACGTCTACACCCGCCGTCGGCTCATCCAGGATCAGAACGGGCGGATTATGCACCAGCGCCTTGGCCACCATCAGCCGGCGCTTCATGCCGCCGGAGAGCTGGCGCACATAGGCGTCTGTCTTGTCTTCCAGCCCCACCGCGCGGAGAATCTCCCCGGTCCGGCGCTCGGCTTTGGGCACGCCATAATAGCCCGCCATCAGCTCCAGCGCCTCCTTCGGCGTGAAGAACGGGTCGATGGTGATCTCCTGGTTCACCACGCCAATTGCCGCCCGGCTTGCGCGCGGTTGCTGGTCTATGTCCATGCCCCAGATGCTCGCCCGCCCCGCCGTCTTCACCACCAGCCCGGCCAACACATTGATGAAGGTGGATTTGCCCGCGCCATTTGGCCCGAGAAGCCCGAAGATCGAACCACGCGGAATCTCAAGGTCGATGCCCTTCAGGGCGTGTTTTTCCGGAGCCTTGCCGGAGGCGCCATAGGTCTTCTCAAGGCCAACGGCCTCAATGGCGAGATCAGGGAGCGAAGCGGTCATGCCCGGCGTATACGCGGCATCGCGCGGCAGGGCTATGCAGAACCTTCCGCCACAAGCGCGCGTTGGAACGCTTCACGCGTCCGCAATCGCTCAAGATAGCCGCGGGCATTGGGCGTGATCCTGTCCTTCAGCGGTGCAAGGCTGTCAGCCAGGACCAGCGCGTAGCCCACGGCGATGTCTGCGATCGTAAAGCGGCCACCGGCGAGATACTCCCGCGTGTCCAGCGCCGCCTCAAGATGGCGCAGCCGCCCCGCAAACCATTTGGCATAGTCCTCGGCCGCCTGCGGCAGGCGGCGCTCGTCTGGCTCGAGCACGGTGTAGCGCAGCACGAGAGTCTGCGGAAAGGTCAGCGTGGCATCGCTATAGTACAGCCAGTTGAGGAACGCCCCATAGTCCGGGTCCCCCGGCTCAAGCGCCAGCGACGTCGGGCCATAGGTCTGGGTCAGAAAGTGACAGATGCCGGTGGATTCGGTCATCCGCGTTTCGCCATCGATCAGGTAGGGGATCGTCCCCAGCGGATTGATCTCAAGGTAGGACTTGTCGAACACGCGCGGCGGAAACGGCAGAACCACCAGCTCATAATCGAGGCCCATCTCCTCCATACACCACAGCGCCCGCAGCGAGCGCGCCCCCTTGCAATGATACAGCTTGCGCATGCTTCAACCTCCCTCAGGCACATTGACGTTTTGGCCCTTGCGCACCTAGTAGGGCGCAAATCCCGCGCGAATCCAACTGGACCCAGCCCCATGCCTGCACCGACCCCGCCCGAAGTGATCATCGTCGACAGCCATACCGTCTCCTGCGATGGCGGTGGCGGCGCGCTCGGCCATCCCCTGGTGTGGTACGAAATGGGCGACGAAGACTTCGTCGAATGCAAGTATTGCGACCGGCGCTTCGTCCTGAAGGGCGGCTCAGAGGACCCCGACGCGGTTTAGGCGTGCAGGCTACCCGAGGGGGTCAGCCGGTCCATGGGCGTTGATCTCAGCACCGAAGACTTCACCCTCAAACCGCCACAACCCGCCCGGGGTTCATGATCCCCTTCGGATCGAGCGCCTGCTTGATGGCGCGCATGGTCTCTGTTGCGGCAGGCGGGCGTAGATCCGCCAGCTCGTCGCGCTTCAGCCGCCCGACGCCATGCTCGGCCGAAATCGAGCCGCCATGGGCCATGGCCTGCGCGTGCACCGCCGCCGTGATCGCCTGCGCATGGCCTGAGACGGGCTCTGCCCCCTCCGGCGCGCACGCTGAATAGTGCAGGTTCCCATCGCCCACATGCCCAAACGCGACAATCTCGGCATGGGGCGCTGCCGCCTTCACGGCCGCTTCCGCCGCAAGCAGGAAGTCCGGAATGCGCGAGACGGGCACCGACACGTCGTGGTTCACAGAGGTGCCATAGGCGCGCTTGGACAGCGGGATCGATTCCCGGATCGCCCAGAAACTCTCGGCCTGCGCAAGGCTTTCCGCGATCACGGCATCCGCCGCCAGCCCGGCCTCCAGCGCCGCGGCCAATGCGCCCTCCAGACTGTCGCGGGCGTGCTCAGCCTTTGCCATCGACACCTCACACAGCACCCGCCACCGCATCTCCGACGGGTTCGGATCGCGCACATCGGGCATGTCCGCCTGTACCATGCCGATCGCATTCGCCGGGATGATTTCAAAACTCGTCACCGTGTCGCCCACATGGTCGCGCACCAGCGCCAGCAGCGCGACCACAGCTTCAGGCGTTTCACATGTGATCCAGGCCGAGGCCCGCGCCACTTGCGGAAACAGTTTCAGCGTCGCCGCCGTGATAATGCCAAGCGTGCCTTCCGCCCCTGCGAAGAGGTGCTTCAGGTCGTAGCCTGTATTGTTCTTGCGCAGCCCCGACAGCCCGTCCCAAACCTCGCCCGATGGCAAGACAACTTCCAGCCCGAGGATCAGGTCGCGCATCATCCCATAGCGCAATACGGCAACCCCGCCCGCATTGGTCGAGATCAGCCCGCCAATCGTTGCGGTCCCCTCCGAGCCGAGCGAGAGCGGAAACAGGCGCTTTGCCTCCTCGGCCGCAGTCTGCGCGGCCACCAGCGCTGCGCCGGCCTCGATCGTCAGCGAGTTGTTGAACCCGTCCACCGCGCGCACCGTCTGCATGCGCGATAGCGACACACAGATCTCGCCATGGGGCGTGCCGCCATCCACCAGGCCTGTATTGCCCCCCTGCGGCGTGATCGCGACGCCATGCTCGCAGCAGAGCCGGACCAGCGACGCGACCGCCTCGGTTGACGCAGGCTTCGCCAGCAGCGGCGTCTCTCCCTTGAAGCCGCCGCGCCAGGGCGTTGTCGCGGCCTCCAGCGCGACCGGGTCCTCGGACCACCCTGACGGTCCAAGTAGCGTCTTTGCGGCATCAAGGAAAACAGCAGGCGGAGCAGGGGGGGAAAAGGGCGCGTTCATGGGCGCAAGACTAATCCACCGGGACCGAAGGGGCCAGCGCGCGAAGACGCGCAGCGATCATTCGAGCTCAGGGATCAAATGAAAGCGGTGAAAGCCCCGGCAGGGGCTTCTGCTCCGGGATGTCTGTTTTGGGACAGGAGGAGACATTGGCCATCAAACAGAAAGTCACGTAAGATTCACAGCTGGAATTAGTGAACTCTGAGGCGAACCATGAAAGAAACATCCATGGTGGGCTTGGCGATACAATGGCGAGATTGGCAGGTGGCTTATCTTAAAATCACTGCGCTAATCGGAATCGCATTCTCTATCATTGGTGTTGCTGGACTACTATTCCTCAGGGGAATGAATTGGAGACCGAACGATTTCCCAGATATTCTATACATTTCAGTTGGAGGTTTCGTTGGTTTTTACGGATTGGCATTCGTCCTATCGAGCACGTACTACTTAGCCCGAGCAACGAGAACCGCTTTGCGATAGTAGGTCGTTCGCCGTGGACGCCATTTCCCTGACAATGACCGCAATGACGCCGACAGCTGACTGGCGTTCGTTGAAGTGCAATCGATCCGTGTAGCACGCCAAAAGGGACGGTGATGATCAACTTGGACAGTTCGGAATGGAACACACTTACACATGCCTACGGGAGTGCCGACGACATTCCAGCGTTGTTGAGAGCGCTCCAAAGCCTGCCGAATGCGCAAGACGTGAACGCAGAACCACATCACACGCTGTGGAGTTCACTTTGTCATCAAGGCAATGCGTATGATGCTTCATATGCCGCTTCTCCGCATGTGCTTGAGATATGCGCTCAGAATACCTCAACCGTCCATTACAGTGTCCCTCAGCTGGTGGTATGCATCGAAATCTCACGCCTGCTCGGATACGCGCCGCAGATTCCGTCTAGATTAAATGCATTCTACAGAAAGTCGCTCGATCGGCTTCCTGGGATTATGGCCGAAATCCATGCTGCGCAGTCTTCCGAGCACACGTCGATCATATCAGCCGCAGCTTTTTCAGCATTTGCGGGTTTGGGTGAATTAGCGGACGCACAGCTCGAACTGACATCCGAATTAGCTCCCAGTTTTCGCGATTGGGTAATGGAACTCTAAAGACTGCTTTGCCGCCGAAAGCCGTCATTGCCCGTGGATAGCCCGCACCTTATCCGCCCCCTCGCCGCCGCGCCTATACTCCTCCCATCCCCGCCCTCGGGGCCGGCGTGTCGCGACCGCCGTACATGGGCGCGGGGATGGTGCGGGTGAGGTGGGTTTCGGCGCGGTTGCCGGGTGCCCCGCCTAGCAGCGCCGCCTGGG
>JBCBWQ010000099.1:0-9525 GCA_039817025.1 Pseudomonadota bacterium
GTCGAAGTGCCGGCCCAGTACGACACTGTCACCCGTACGCGCCTCGCGACGCCAGAGTCGACCGATACCCGCGTGATCCCAGCTCGCTATGAGACGGTGACCAAGCAGATCGTGGTAGAGCCTGCACGTACCGTCGAAGAGGTCATCCCAGCCGTTTACGACACAGTGACGGTTGAACGCCTGGTCACGGCGGCCCGCGAAGAGACCACCGTTATCCCGGCGACCTACAAGACCGTCGAGAAGCGTGTTGTCACCGGCGGTGGCGGCCTTGAGTGGCGTGAAGTTCTTTGCGACACCAACGCTTCACCTTCGAAAATCAGCGAAGTGCAGCAAGCCCTGAATGCGGCCGGCTACACCAACCCGGTCGACGGTGCGTTCGGTCCGGCTACGCTGACGGCGATGGAATCCTACCAGCGTGCCAACGGCCTACCGGTTGGCTACCTGACGGTTTCAACCGTTGAGTCGCTTGGCGTCTCGCCGTTCTAAGCGAACTCTGATCGCTAAATTGAGGGCCCCTGCCGATTGCGCAGGGGCCTTTTTTTGTGCGGGCTTGTGCTAGAACGATTGCTTCGCAAGCATGTTATGTTACATCATAACGCCATGGGCTTGCTGTCGGCTTTTCGTATTCTCATGGTCCTTGGGGCAGTGTTGTTCACTGCTCAGGCAGGCGCGCTTGCCCATGATGCAGAACACGATCATGCGCCCCATGAACACCATGGTGTCTCGTGTGAGCTCGTTCTGCTGCTTGGGGAGCCGCAGGACCGGCCATCTTCGCTCGCCGGAGTCCCGACTGCCCCTTCAACGACGCTTCTGCGCCCCGCGCAGCGGAAGTTCGCTTGTGTCCCGATAGAACGGCACCGCAGGCTGCCGAGGGCGCCGCCGTACACCGATCAACAATAATGAAAAGTCTTTTGGCCGGGTCTTCGGCCTTTAATTGTTGATTCTGGAAACCCAACATGCCCCGAACTTCTAAAGCTGCTCTGTTGGCAGCAACGGCTCTTTGCCTTCCCTCGTTTGCTGCTCTGGCGGACAACCGCCTCGACGCTGTCATTGTAACCGGCGTCGGCCCTGAACGCGCCGCTGATGAGCGCATTGGGTCAGCGACTGCGGTCGACCGTGAAGACCTTATCGAAAACCTTACCAGCTCACTCGGCGATACGCTTGACCGCGAGCCTGGTGTCAGCACCACATTCTTCGGGGCAGGGGCGAGCCGCCCGGTACTTCGGGGACTGGGCGCTGAACGCGTGCTGATTCTGACGAACGAGCTGGGCGTTATTGACGCGTCCGCCGCGTCGCCGGACCACCAGGTCATAGCCGATGGCATTGACGCCAAGCGGATCGAAATCCTGCGCGGACCGGCCGCGCTCGCATATGGTGGTCAGGCCATCGGGGGTGTCGTCAACGTCATTGATGGGCTCATCGCGGAGGAGAGTCCGGAGGCTCCGCTCTCCGGCGATGTCTTCACCGCCTACAATACTGTGAACGAAGGCACTGAGGGTGGTGGCGTAGCGCAGTTTGCGGCCGGTCCGCTCGTCTTTTCGCTCTCTGGTTCGTTCCGCGATTTTGATGATTTTGACATTCCGGGCTTTGCTGAGTCTTCAGCGCTCCGGGCGCTCGAAGAGGCCGAGGAAGAAGACCACGACGAGGAAGAGGGCGAACACGAGGAAGAAGAGGAGGCCAACGGCACAACGCCGAATTCCTTCCTGGAGACGCAAACCCTGGCTGGTGGAGTCAGCTGGGTTGGCAATAGCGGCTTCCTGGGCGTTGCCGTACGTCACCAAACCTCGGAGTATGGTCTGCCTGGTCACGGCCACGAGCACGAACATGAGGAAGGCGAAGAAGAAGGTGAGGAAGAAGGCGAAGAGGAGGAAGAAAATCCTTTCATCGACCTCGAGCAAACCCGGGTCGACCTGCGTGGTGGCTATGACATCGCCAACGGATTCTTCACCGGCCTGACCGGGGCTGCTTCGTATGCAGATTACGAGCACACCGAATTCGAGGCTCCGGGTGAAGCGGGTACGGTTTACGCTTCAGAGGGCTTTGAGGGCCGTGTCGAAGCCATCCGCGAAGTTGGCGGCTTTGCTGGCGGGTTCGGAGCTCAGATTGTCGACAAGACGCTCGAAGCGGCCGGCGAAGAGGCCTTTATCTCCGATACCGACACACAATCATATGCCGTTTTCGCCCATGCTCTGAACGAGACTGCGACAGGTTTCGGAGTAGAAGGTGGCCTGCGGATCGACCAGACCGAACTCGACAATATCCTACTCGGCACCCGCGACTTTGATCTCTTCAGCGCCTCTATCGGGGTTCACCAGCATCTGGAGAGCGGTGTCTTCGTTGGAGCCCAATTCAGCCTCTCGGAGCGAGCCCCCAATGAAAGTGAGCTGTTTGCTGATGGGCCGCACCTTGCGACCGATCAGTTCGAAGTTGGTGATGCGTCGCTTGGAAAAGAGCAGGGTATCAATCTTGAAGGCGCGCTGCGCTGGTCGAATGACACTGTCAGCATTGGCGCGAATGTCTTTTTCAGCCAGTTCAGCGACTTCATCTTCCTGACCCCTGGCCAGACGCTTGAGGATGGCGAGCTCGTAGATGAAGCCGATGGCTTGCCGGTTTTTGTCTTCGTTCAGGATGATGCCGACTTTGTTGGTGGCGAGATCTACGCCCATTTTGAAGTGGAAGACGGCCCGCTTGGCGCCGATTGGGACTTTGACGCCAGCGTCGATGTTGTGAACGCCGAGCTAGACGACGGGTCTAACGTACCGTTCATACCGCCATTGACAGCAAATCTGGATGCTGCGGCAGAGTGGGGGGCCTGGGAGATCGGGGCGGCTGTAACGCTCGCCGCTGAACAGGATGATCCAGGTGTCGGTCAGCTGCCCACGGATGGGTATACCACGCTCGACCTTAGGGCCGAAGTTGACTTGTCTGACTTTGGTTTTGGCGCAGACGGTACGGAAGCGTTTGTGGAAGCCAGAAACGTTACCGATGAAGAAGTCCGCTACGCGACATCTGTCCTTAAGGACCTGACGCCGGCGCCTGGCCAGAATGTCCGGCTCGGGATCCGCTACGCCTTCTAGGCGCGCCGTACTTCTGACCGCGCCCGCTATGCAGCGGGCGCGGAATAGCGCAGTGTTCTCGCCGATACGCCAAAATGGCGACGGGAGGAGTGCGCTATGTCTGATACGTCTATCACCACAGGCCAGACGACCGCAGACGAGATTCAGGCAGCCCAGGCGAACCCGCAGGCCAGCGATGGCGAAGGCGGCGTTTACTCAAAAACCGGTCTAGCATGGGCCTGGTTCGAATGGGCGCGTAATCCGTACTACATCCTCGTCGTCATCTATATCTTTGCGCCGTACTTCGCTGGCGTCATCATCGCCGGCGATTTGCTTGCGAGCGGCGAACTGGCAGGGCTCAGCGAAGAAGAAGCCGGACAGGTGGCGCGGGCGCAGGGGCAGGCTACAATCGCATCTGTGACCAAATGGGCCGGAGCCATTGCTGGACTGACGGCTCCCTTTCTCGGTGCCGCATTCGACAGAGGCTTGCGGCGAAAACCGTTCCTGATGCTGGTTCTGGGCATTATCGCGGCTATGTCGTTCTTACTCTGGTGGGCGCAGCCGGGCGGGCAAGGGCTCGCCACCTGGCAAATCATGGGCGCGCTGATTGTGGCCTATGTCTGCTACACCTACTCAGAAGTCACACACAATTCGATGCTACCGGACGCAGCGTCTCCTGAAGCGGTCCCTGGAGTTTCAGGGCTCGGGCTTTCGATGGGGAACGCAGCTGCAACCTTGCTCTTCATCGCACTGGTCGTTTGTTTCTTCCTGCCCATAGACACAGGTTGGCCGACGAATGGGCCAATGTTTGGTCTCGATCCGACCAAGTTCGAGCATACACGGATCGTAGGACCGCTATGCGCGCTCTGGCTGGTCCTCATGATCCCGCCCTTCTTCATGTACGGAAAAGATACCGGAAAAAAGGGCACGCCCTTTATTCCGGCGCTTGTGGATGGGGCGAAGGGCGTCATCGCCACGATCCAGAAAGGCAGGGAGCACAAAGAGGCGTTCAAATTCCTCATAGCGCGCACGATCTACGCCGATGGAATGGCAGCGCTCCTCGCGCTTGCTGCAGTCTACATCGCGCTGTTCCTCGACTGGACGTTCACCGAGCTTATCGCGTCGGCGATTTCCGGGTCCATCTTCGCCGTTTTTGGGGGCTATGTGGGGGGCTTCCTCGATCGCCGCATAGGGCCGAAGAATGCGCTCATCGTTGAATTGGTCGGTATTGTGATCGTCCTATTTATCGGGCTCTCATTCACTAAGGACAGCCTGTTCTACGGCCTGGTCGACAATTGGACGGTTTGGGACGGACCTGTCTTTCAAACGGGCTCTGATGTTTCCTACCTTATCAATGGGGCATTTCTCGCTGTCTTTGCGACGGCCAATATTTCCTCGAGCCGGTCGATGCTCGTGCACGTTGCGCCAAAGCACATGCGCGGGGAGTTTTTTGGGCTTTTTGCCATCGCGGGCTCGATCACTGTTTGGCTCGGTCCGCTCATGGTCGAGCTTTTCACAACCTGGTCGAACAGCCAGCGCGTCGGCATGTCTGCAATTGCGCTTTTGTTTTTCGCGGGGCTCGCCGTTCTACTGACTGTGAAGGATGAGGCCGCCAAGACCTAGCAGGTTGATCCCGTCGTGTAGGCGATCGATGTTGTCCGGCGAGGACGGATGACAAAAGTATCCGTCAGCGTGCCGCCGCCAAGGAAGCCGAAGACGCTGGAATAGGGGTAGGAGATTTCAGCCACGACTGCAGTTTGGTTATCAGGCACCATTTCAGCAGTGAGGCTCAAATCGGTTGTACTGGACCGAGTGCCCCAACTGGCACCTGTATTTACAACACTCCAGACAACGGAAAATGAGCCTCCGTCGTTCTCGATAGAAGAAATCCGCATGTCAGCGAGCGTCGGATCTTCTGGCTGGATGATGGTCTTGGAAGCGAGAAAAATGTCGCTGACATCGCAATTGTCGATGTCTGTCTCGCGCGACACAAGGTCGGCCATCGTGGCTGCCGTTGACGTCATCCGGCGGTCCGCCATCAGCATGAAAGAAAGTTCCACAGACGACAAATAGACCGCGATCAGGACCGGAGCGATCAGCGCGAACTCGACCGCTGAAATGCCGCGCAGATCTTCATAGATGCGCTTGAAGCGAGTCATAATGGTCATGGCTAGAAAGGCTCATTCCTGAAGGCCACTGTTGCCTGGAGAAGGTGATCAGACGTATCGATATTTACCAGCGGCTGGCTGATGATCGGTGTAAAGAGCGTCCACCGATAGAATCCGCGTACGACAACGATCTTGTCGTCTGCACCTGGGTTAAACGGGGCGAGCCCATCGAGTGAGCTGCCGTTCCAGGTCGGCTGCGCGAGCGACACCGACGTGAAATCGTCAAATTCATCTGCGTCAACAAACAAGCGGTCAGTGTCGCACGTCAGGAGGACTGTGATTTCATCGCACACGGCAGTCCTGAACGTGGACTCCGGAGATCCGGAAGCCTGTGTTTTTCCTGTGCGAATGTCCCGGGCCGCTTCATTGATCGCATGATCGAGAACGGTATTCGCTGTGAAGAGCAGACACACTTCAATGATGCCGAAGAGCAAGGTGAAGAAGGGGATCGCGATAAGCGCGAACTCAACCGCAGCCAATCCTTCCTTGTCTTCTTGGAGCGTTTCAAAGCGATCGCGTGTCCGACGCTTCAGCGCTTGCGAGAGATTTATCGACGTCACGGGGCACCTCGGGGAACACTGACCTGAGTGCTATGACACGACATCATTTCCCGGCGATTGAGCCGGTCGTTCAAATTTTATGAATGTATGGAGCTCAGTTCGGTGTGGACGCCGTTCCGGTCGTGTAGGCGTTCACGCAGGTAGGAACACAGTTGAGCACTTCTTTCTGCTGCCCACGAGAAACGCTAACCAGATTGGTAGAGTTCGTGGACACGACCAAATCCGTACTCAGGATAAGGTCGCCGTCCGAATTGTAGACCAGCAGGTTCGTTGTGCCGAAAAACCGCCCGGTAATAAGGAGTGATCGTGCATCGGCCACTGTAACGTCCGCGATATCGGCGTTTGCGATCGCAACACTGGCAATGTCCTGTTTCAGCTTCAGCGGCTTGGTTTTATTGACTTCTACAGTGATCTGACCAGCAAGCGCGGATGCGGCAACGGCAAGGCTGGCGAAACCGATAGCGGCTGATTTGAGAAGCTTTGACATGGTGGTGGCTCCGAACTCTTTATACTGTATGTCGGCGAATAAGGTTGCCTGATTGCTAACGGCGTCGCACAGCAGTGATAGGTGGTCATCGGTAGCCGGATTATTTGATTAATGGCGAGTTGATCGTTGTTAGTGAAGTTTTTGATCTGTTTTACTTGGTTTTCAGACGTGTCCTGTAGAAGCGATCTTGTTCCGGGGAAGAAAACCCGAGCTCGGGACGAGATAAACCAACCAACTGCATGATGGGAGTTTCCAATGTTTGCACGTCTGTTCAAAAACGAAGAAGGCGCAACCGCTATCGAGTACGGCCTGATCGCCGCTCTGATCGCTGTCGCTGTTATCGGCGCTGTTTCCACGCTCGGCGACAACGCTTCTGCCACCTTCTCGAAAGTGTCCTCTGAAATGGTCGCTTCGACGTCGGGCGGCTGATCGCCTCAGATCTTTCGCGCTTAGGCGCGTGAGAGGAAGCCGCCGGGTTCGCTCGGCGGCTTTTCTCGTTTTGGTGGCCTCGTTCTCAGGGCATTGGGCATGCTGGCTTAAGAAGCTCTTGAGACTTGATGGATAGGTTTCGGCCAAATTCGCCGGAGACACACCTCAATGCTACTGACACTTTTGGCGTGCCTCGCACTCGGTCTTTGTGCGTATGCGGCCCTTCGCGATGTCGTCACTTTGATTATTCCCAACTGGCTCAACGCGGCCATTCTCGTGTCTGGGTGCTTGGCGCTGATGGTGGCTGGTCTCGGCTGGGATGCAATTTCTGAGCACTTGCTTGCCGGCCTTGTGGCGTTCGCCGTTTCAGCGGCGATGTTTTACGCCGGGCTCTGGGGGGGAGGGGACGCAAAAATGGTCCCCGGCGTTATGGTTTGGCTTGGCCCGACTGCAGCGTTCGACTTCGTATTCGGAATGGCAATTGTCGGCGGCGGCCTCGCGCTCGTTCTTATCCTGGTTCGGGCCCTAACGCCTGCCACAGGTCCGCATACACAAATCCGTTCACTTCGTCGGGGGCAGGGCGTGCCTTACGGCGTCGCTATTCTTGGTGGGCTTGTGTTTGCGATGGGGACCTCACCGCTGTTTGGCCCCGTCGCCAGCCGCGTCCCGTTTCTGAATTAACCGCGAGTTAGGCTGAACGTGTCAATTCGATGGATAACGCGGTCGGCCACGGTCGCCTGAGTTTGTAGAAGAGGAGCGGCCAATGTCGCCGATGCGCTTAATCGTTCTCGCCGTTGCAGCTGTCGCCGCAATCATCGCGGCAATGCTG
This sequence comes from Pseudomonadota bacterium, assembly GCA_039817025.1. Lineage (GTDB taxonomy): Bacteria > Pseudomonadota > Alphaproteobacteria > Caulobacterales > Hyphomonadaceae > JANQQC01. The sequence continues at coordinate 7,530 of JBCBWQ010000099.1, forward strand.
GTGAGGGGACTAGCTGGTGGTGAAGGCGCAGGCCCGCGAGAAATCTTCGTCGAGCGTGAAGTCGAGGTTGCCTCGGCTCAAGTCCTTACGGTGGTTCGCGACGTTCAGATCGGTGAACTTCTCACCCCGGAAGATCTTCGCTGGGCCCCCTGGCCACAAGCCGCGCTGAATCCGCTGTTCCTTACAGAGGAGGCGTCTCCCAACGCGTTTGAAGAAATTTCCGGCAGTGTTGTGCGCACGCCGCTTTTTGAGAATGAGCCAATCCTTCCGCAGAAGGTCGTTCTGAAGGGAGATACCGGATACATGGCCGCGCTATTGACCCCTGGAAAGCGGGCCATTTCGATCGAGATTTCCGCAGAGTCTGCGTCGGGCGGCTTCATCCTGCCGAATGATCGCGTTGATGTCGTTGTCACCTATCGCGAGCCGGAAAACTTCGATCTGTCCGCGTTCGCGGACAATGGCGTTGATGTGGTTATCTCCGAAGACAGCATGACAGCGACCGTGCTTGAGAACGTCCGTATTCTGGCGATCGACCAAATCTTCCGCCAGACGGACACCGGCGAAACAGCCGTCGGCCGGGTCGCAACGCTCGAGCTCACGCCGGAAGACGCAAAACTCCTCTCACACACGACAAAGGAGGGGGCCGTCACTTTGCTCCTGCGCAGCCTGCGCGATGCACAAGCGGCCGGCGACGAAGTCATCTCCAATCGCTTCATGTACGACATCGACCAAAACACGCGCCGCCGCACCGGACAGGTGACCATTTACAGGAATGGCAAGGCGACCACTCAGGACGAAGGAGCCGGCCTGTGACCTTAAGGACCCTTCTTTTCAGCGCTGCGATTGCCTTTGCGGCACCGGCAGCCCACGCAAATCCCGACGCGCCGAGTGGTGTGAAAATTACCAATCCTGGCGGAGCAACAACGTCCACATCCGTTGTTCTCGGGCTCGACAAGTCGACTGTAATTGAGTTGGAAACGGCAGCGGCAGATGTCGTCATCACCAATCCGAACATCGCTGACGCCGTCGTTCAGACGCCTAAGCGCATCATTTTCCGGGGCGTTGATATTGGCCAGACGAACGCAATCATTTTTGATGCGTCAGGCCGCCAGTTGGTGAACCTCGACCTGAACGTTGAAGTCGATACCGCCGCGCTAGAAGCCATCATTGCAAAGAATATCCCAGCCGCAAGGATCAACATTGAGTCCGCAAACGGACGAATGATCCTGTCGGGGCGCGTCGATGACTTTACGCAGCAGGACAAAATTCTTGAGCTTATGTCAGCCTATGCGCCCAACGGTGAAGACACCATCGTCAACCTGCTGCAGGTTGCGGCCAAAGAGCAGGTTATGCTTCGTGTCCGCATCGTAGAGATGCAGCGCGGTGTGACCAAGCAGCTTGGTATCAATCTTGGTGCCGCGTCCGTCACAGAGGACTTGGCTGCGGCGATCGGTAGTACGCTTGGATTCAACGCGACCGGCGGTTCAAATGGCGGCCTTGTTGGTGACTTCTCGACGGTCCTCAGCAGAAGCGCGAACGGCGCCCCGCACAATACGCTTTCGGGCGCGTTTGCGGCGCTCGAGCGGATTGGCCTGTCTCGCACGCTCGCGGAGCCAAACATTGTTGCCCTTTCGGGTGAGACCGGGGAGTTCCTCGCTGGTGGTGAGTTCCCCATCCCCGTTGCGGGCGACGACGACGGCCTGACGGTTGAATTCAAACAGTTCGGTGTGAGCCTTGGTTTCACGCCTGTCGTTCTGTCAGAGGGCCGTATCTCGCTTCAGGTCGCCGCAGAAGTGTCTGAGCTGTCGTCGCAAGGCGCAGTGACCACCGGCGGTGTGACCATCCCAGGTCTTACAACCCGCCGCGTTAGCTCCACCGTGGAGATCCCATCGGGCGGATCGATGATGATGGCCGGATTGATCCAGTCGAGCACCATCACGGGCATGGACCAGCTTCCGGGCATCAACAAAGTGCCGATCCTGAGTGCCCTGTTCCA
>JBCBWQ010000009.1:0-11392 GCA_039817025.1 Pseudomonadota bacterium
TGACCACCAAACGGCCAATGCCGAAAGCCTCGTCGAGGCCGGCGCTGCGGACGTCCTCACCGAAGCCGACGCGACGCCGCAGGCCCTCGCCGGTCTCCTCCTGACCCGCCTGTCAGAACCTGTCGCCCTCGCCGACCGCGCCCAACGCGCCCATCAGGCTGGCTCAACCACAGCGGCAAAGGACCTCGCGGATCTGGCGGAAAAGATCGCGACGCAATGATCCGCGCGTCGGCGTATCTCGCCATCGCTTTTGGTGTATTTCTGGCTGTCGCAGAAGTCGTGCGCAATTGGGGCGACTGGCAGTGGTGGCCGTGGTGGGTTGTTGACTATATCGCTGCTGCTTTGTTGATCTTTGGTGGGCAGCGACTCCTCAGCACGGGGACCATACGTTGGCTCGCTGGCGGTTGGGGGTGGACAGCGGGGACCTTTTATTCGTCATTCTTCGCCCATGTTGAACGGTTGCAGTCCGGCGCGGGCGACCATAACGGGCCGATCGCAGAGCAACCGTTGACGATCATCATCGGGATCATGCTCATCCTATCGGCCGGCGGATTTTTGGGAGCGGTCCTCGGCAAACGGCCCGACATATAGGCGCCTTCGTTCTGCCGGCGAACGCCGCTAAGAGATTGGTCGAAGCAGTATGCGAGTCCACAGATGAGAAACCCATCCCCCTTCGATCTCGGCCCGGCGCATCTTGTCGGCATTGGCGGCATCGGCATGTCCGGCATTGCCGAGATCATGCTGACGCTCGGCTACAAGGTGCAGGGCTCCGACATCAAGGAGAGCGCCAATGTCGAACGCCTGCGCGAGAAGGGCGCTGTCGTCCACATCGGCCACAAGGCCGAGAATGTCGACGGCGCTGGCGCTGTCATCATCTCGTCTGCGATCAAGTCTGGAAATCCTGAAGTGGATGCAGCCCGTGCGGCCGGCATTCCCGTTGTGCGCCGCGCCAACATGCTGGCCGAGATCGTACGCCTGAAATGGACGGTTTGCGTCGCCGGCACCCACGGCAAGACGACAACCACCAGCATGGTCGCCGCCGTGCTGGACGGAGCAGGGCTGGACCCGACCGTCATCAATGGCGGTATCGTCAATGCCTATGGCTCCAATGCGAAGGCTGGCGCGGGCGACTGGATGGTGGTCGAAGCCGACGAAAGCGACGGCACCTTCGCAAAGCTCTATCCGACCGCCGCCATCGTCACGAACATCGACCCTGAACACATGGAGCATTACGGCTCCATGGAGAATCTGCGCGCCGCATTCGATACATTTGTCGAGAATATTCCCTTCTACGGGTTCGCTGTTCTGTGCACGGATCATCCTGAGGTGCAGGCGCTGGCCGCCCGCGTGACGGACCGCCGCCGCATCACATATGGTTTCAATCGCCAGGCCGATGTGCGCGCGGTCAACCTGACCACGGACCTTGAAGGCTCACACTTTGACGTTGCGCTCCGCCGGCCGGGATCGGCAAGTCCGCGCATGATTGAACGGCTGACCCTGCCCATGGCGGGCGATCACAATGTTCAGAACGCCCTCGCAGCCATCACAGTCGCGCTTGAGCTTGGCGCATCAGACGAGCAATTGCGGGCAAGCCTTGCAGGATTTGGCGGTGTAAAGCGCCGCTTTACCGCCGTGGGCGAATGGTGCCCGAAAGCGGGCGAGCCACCTGTGAAGATCATTGATGATTACGGCCACCACCCGGTGGAGATCGCAGCGGTTCTGAAGGCCGCCCGCGCCATGGTCGGGCAGGGCCAGCTCATCGCCGTCGCCCAGCCGCACCGGTATTCGCGCCTGAAGGACCTGTTCGAGGATTTCTCGACCTGTTTTGATGCGGCTGACACCGTGCTCATCCCGCCCGTTTACGAGGCGGGCGAGACGCCTCTCCCGGGCTATGACCACGAGACCCTTGTGCGCTCAATCCTCTCCCATGGGCACAAGGGGGCGCAGACCCTCGACAGCCTCGACGCCTTACCCGATGCCATCCGGACCGTCGCCAAGCCCGGTGCGATGGTGGTGTGCCTTGGGGCAGGCGATATCACAGCGCACGCCAATGCGCTGGCCGATGCGCTCAAAGATTAACGAATTGTAGTATCATAGAGCACGACCGATTAAGGGAAGCCGGTGCAGACTGCCCGCATGGGCAAGCGCGCGGAGAGCCATGACAAGCCAGAACTGCCCGGCGATGAGGATCGCCGGTCGGGTTGCGCCGGCGTCGTTTGGGCTGGGCTGATTGGGGCTGGCTTCTGGGCTGTGGGCTGGTGGTTCATCAGCTAGGATTTGCGCGCTGAAACAACGCGGTCCCGGCCGCCAAGATCCTGAGTAACCGCAATGTCGCTGAACCCCGCCGCGCCAAGAAGCGCCGGGACAGACCGGCCCTGATCATGGCCGATTTCAAGGATAAGCCACGCGCCATCCGCCATGCGCCGGGCCCCGAGCGCTGCAAGCTCGCGATAGCAATCGAGCCCGTCTTCACCGCCATCAAGCGCTGTGAGCGGATCATGTCGGCGCACTTCGGGCGCAAGCTGGTTGATCTCGGCGGCGGCGATATAGGGCGGATTGGACACGATGAGGCGGCAGTCGCCCCAGCCCGCCCAGTGGGCCCATGAGGCGTCAACAATCTCAGCCCGGTCCTGCAAGCCGGTGCGCAATACATTTTGCCGCGCCAGCCCGGCCGCCTCGGGCGAAGCGTCGATACCCGCCCCCGAGAGGCGCGTGCGCTGGGACAAGATCGCGAGAAGCAGGCAACCTGATCCCGTCCCAAGATCAGCGATGTCGCCCGTTGCATCAGACGGAAGCCGCGTGAGCGCGGCGTCCACGACCGCCTCGCTATCCGGCCTCGGGATCAGCGCGCGGGCGTCACACTTCAGATCCAGCCCGTAGAAGTCAGCCTTGCCCAGAATGTGCTGCATCGGCTCACGTGCCGCGCGGCGGGCCAGCCAGTCCGCGACCCTGCGTTGAACATCTGCGGGGCAAGGGGCCTGCGCATGGCTGATCAGCGCCGTTGCATCCATGTCCGCCGCAGCGAGCAGCAGCTGTTTTGCCTCGCTGCGCGCGGTCTCTATCCCGGCCTCGCGCAGCGTTGCTGCGCCCCGGTTCAGCACGTCTTCGAACGGGGCACCGCTCACGCGTCAGCCGCATCCATGGCCGCAAGCTTGCGGGCCTGATCCTCGGTCCGAAGGGCAACGACCACATCGTCCAGCTTGTCGCCGGCAATGATCTTGTCGAGGGAATAGAGCGTCAGCGAGATGCGGTGATCGGTGACACGGTTCTCAGGATAATTATACGTGCGCACCTTCTGCGACCGGTCACCGGAGCCGATCTGCTCGGCCCGCGCTTCAGCGCGCTCGGCATCGGCGGCGGCGCGCTGCTGCTCATAGAGCCGGATTTTCAACTGCTCCATCGCCTTTTCGCGGTTTACGTGCTGGGACTTTTCCGAGCTTGTCGCAACCAGACCGGTCGGAAGGTGGGTGATGCGGACCGCTGAGTCCGTCGTGTTCACGTGCTGGCCGCCCGCTCCGGACGAGCGCATCGTATCGATCCGGATGTCCTCGGTGCGCACTTCGATTTCGATGTTCTCCGGCGCTGGCAAGACGGCCACGGTCGCCGCGGAGGTGTGGATGCGCCCCTGCGTTTCGGTTGCCGGCACGCGCTGGACCCGGTGCACGCCGCTTTCCCATTTCATCTGGGCGAACACGCTGTCGCCGGAAACGTTGGCGACGATTTCCTTGTAGCCGCCTGCATCGCCCTCAGACAGGCTGGCAATATCCACCTTCCAGCCCTGCAACGCGGCGTGGCGGGAATACATGCGAAACAGATCGCCTGCGAAGATTGCCGCTTCGTCGCCGCCGGTACCGGCCCGGATCTCCAGCACCACATCGGCGGTGTCGTCGGCATCCTTAGGCAGAAGCAGCAACTGCACTTCCTCCTCAAGGCCCGGCAGAGTTTCTTTCAGCGCGTCGAGTTCTTCGCGCGCCAGTTCGGCCATGTCGGCATCGTCACCGGCGACAAGCGCTTCGGCCTCTTTGATGCCGTCGAGAACGCCCGCGAGGTCCCGGGCTTTCTCGGCGACGGGTTTGAGCTCCGCATGCTCCTTGGACAGAGCGATGATCTCATCGGTCTCGGTGGCGGCGCCCATTCGGGCTTCGACCTCCTCGAAACGGTCAATCACTTGGGCAAGGCGCGATGGCGAAACACTAGGCATTCTGGCCGTTTAGACCGCTTTTTACCGAAGCGGAAGCGACACGCTGCCTCTAGAGGAACACGCGTAGCGCCTCCTTCACGGCCAGCACCATCAGGATGATCGTCGATAGGCTGAACACCACGAACCGCAACACAACCACAGGCGAGAGCACCTGTACCAGCGAGTGGACAATCCGTGCGCCGACATAGGCCCAGCCGATCATGAGTGCGGTGGTGTCCATTCCGCCGGTCGCCCCGGCAAACAGCATCAGCGCATAGAAGGTGGTGGGTTGCTCGTGCAGGTGGTTATAATTGTCTGCGACGGCGCGGACGTTTGGGGGAATTTTGTCGGCATAGGTACCCGGATGGCGCGCCGAATTTGGATCAATCTGCGCCTTTTGCATCGCTGGAATGCGCGTTGCGTACATCCACAGCCACATCACCAGCGTCCACAGGATCAGCGCGAGCACTGGTTGCAGGAACGTGTCCATTGTCATCTGTCAGCCTCCCTCAAAGCAGAATGAGGGAAGGCTATCAGCGTTCGGCGGCGATGGAAGTGTCCGCTGACATGGCCGGTTGGGGGGTGCCAAAGTGCGCATCAAGGAAGTCGAGGAAGCCTGCAATGTCGCGCTTGTCGACGCCGTGTCCGCCGGGGCGCAGGAAGAAGGACAGATCCGCGGCTGGGGCAAACGCCTCCAGCCCCGGCTGCTCAAGCCCGTTTGAGCCATAAAGCGCGTAGACATCGCTCGCCGCCTGCGCAGCCCGGAAGCTGGAATTGGGATCAGACCAGACATCGCGCCGGCCATTGCCAAGGAAAACCGGCGTCGGCGCCAGCAGGGCAAGGAGCTGGTGCTGGTCCACGGGCAAATCATCGAGCCGGCCCGCATAGGAGCCATAGTCCGGAGCGAACCAGTGGGGATAGCTCTTGGTGATGCGTTTGACGCCTTCACCCGTGGTTGAGCGGGACAGCGATGCCCCGCCAAAGCCCGACTGGTGGGCGATGACCGCGTCGACGCGGTCATCCCATACGCCGGCCATCAGCGCGGCCTTGCCATGGCGCGAATGGCCCATGACGGCGGTGCGACTGGCATCGACGCGCGCATCGGTTTCCAGAAGGTCGAGCGCCGCGCTGAAGCCATAGGCCCAGGCCATGAGCGCACCGGTCGGAGCCTCTCCCGATGGAGGCCGCAGTCCCGCAAGCGCATCCGGCGCGGAAGACGCGCTGTCGGGAACGATCTCTGAGGCATAAAATGTGGCATACACAACGCCCTGCCGGAACCAGTCCTCAATCGGCACTTCGGCGATGTACTCGCCAAATATCGTGCGTGCGACAAACCCCACCGCCCCGTCCATCCGGCTGCCGTCGCAGGTGGACCCGTCCGGCGCTGTGATCGGGATATTGGGAAACACGGAACAGTTGGAGGAAAAAGTCTGCGAGATCACGAGCGGCAGGGGGCCAGCGACATCGAGATTGGGATAGGCCACCGCGAGGTGGAACGTGCGCGCGCCGTCGCCTTCGCCAAGCGTGATCGGTGTTTCTTCGACATGGCCCAGCATGCCGAACGCATCGTCTATCCTGCGGGTTTCCCCGAAACTCACAGCCAGCCCGTCAGGCCAGGGGCCATACACATGGGTCTCGAACGCCGCCTTCAGGGCCGTTGTCCCCGACTCCCATTGGTCCAGCGTGCGCGCGGCAAGCTCGGGCTTGGGGGCCGGTTTGTTGTCGACTTCCAGACTCGCATAGTTCAGCCCCAGCATCGTGCAGCTGGAAGCGATCAGCGCCAGCGCCCCAAGGCCCAGCAACAGGGGCAAGCGTTTCAAGAGCGCGGCCATCAGCATTCCCTCATCTCGGTTCCGGCAAAGACTTAGCGCGCGCCGACCGCTCTGTCTCGCGCCTCACAGGTTTGTGCTTGATGCTTGAAACCGCTTACTCCGCCGCCGCCGGCGTATCTTCCCTGGCGGCGCGCAGCGCGTCGGCCTTGGCTTCGACCTGCTCGACAATGTGATCGACCATGTCAGCGTTCGAAACCTTGTGGTCGGCGCGGCCTGAGACATACATCATGCCCGCCTCCGCGCCGCCGCCTGTGAAGCCCAGGTCCGTCAGCGAGGCTTCTCCGGGGCCGTTCACCACGCATCCGATAATCGATAGCGAGATCGGCTCGGAAATGTGCGCAAGGCGCGCCTCAAGCGTTTCGACCGTTTTGATCACGTCGAAGCCCTGCCGCGCGCAGGAGGGGCAAGCGACAATATTCACGCCGCGGGTGCGCAGGCCGAGGCTTTTCAACATCTCAAAGCCCACCTTCACTTCCTCCACCGGATCGGCCGACAGGGAAACGCGGATCGTGTCACCAATCCCGGCCCAAAGCAGGGCGCCCATGCCAATCGAGGATTTCACCGTCCCCGTGCGTAGCCCACCGGCCTCCGTGATGCCGAGGTGCAGCGGCGCGTCGGTCGCTTCGGCAAGTTGCTGGTAGGCCGCAACGGTGAGGAACATGTCCGATGCCTTCACCGAGATTTTATAGTCGTGGAAGCCGAGATCATCGAGGATCCGCGCATGGTCCAGCGCGCTTTCAACCATCGCGTCCGGGCAGGGCTCGCCATATTTTTCGAGCAGGTGCCGTTCCAGCGAGCCGCCATTGACCCCGATCCGGATCGAGCAGCCATTGTTGCGCGCCGCGCTGACCACGTCCCGGACGCGCGCCTCAGACCCGATATTGCCCGGATTGATCCGCAGGCACGCGGCCCCGGCTTCGGCGGCCTCGATCCCGCGTTTATAGTGAAAATGAATGTCCGCCACGATGGGCACAGGGCTCTTGCGGCAAATGGTGGACATCGCTGCGGTTGCATCCTCGGTCGGGCAGGATACGCGCACAATGTCGGCGCCCGCTTCAGCCGCGCGCTGGATCTGGTCGAGCGTGGCGGCGGCATCCTCGGTTGGCGTGTTCGTCATCGTCTGCACGGCAATCGGCGCGTCGCCGCCGACCTCGACACTGCCGACACGGATCTTGCGCGACGGCCTGCGGTCGATCGTCCGCCAGGGTCTGATTTGGCCGAGGCTCATGGGATTAGCTCCGTTCCGGTCGGTTCACGTCTGAAGTGGGCCTTTCCGGGCGCGGGGTAAACCCTCAACGCGCCGCACCGGGCGATCAGTTCGCCGCAGTCTCGCCATCGCGGGCGGCGAGAGACGGGGCTGCAATATCGGCTGCTGTCGCTGCAGCAGCGTCCACGCTGGCGGCGTAAACCGCTGCGCCATCGGGGCCGAGCGGGGCGATGTCGATGTCGCCAACGCGCCACAGGAACGCTCCGCCATCGCGGGCGCTGATCGTCCAGCCTGCCCCGAGGCGCGGATGATAATCCTCACCGCTTGCCATGACGCGGCTCCTGAATACCGTCCCGTCAGCGCCCCGCACCTCGATCCAGGCCTGTCGCTGCGCCACAAGCGAGAGCGGCAGGTCAATCGGCGCGGCCGCGGCGCGCACGGGCTCGTCAAACAGGCTTTGGCGCACGCCGTTTACGGGGGCAGCCTCAGCCATCACAAGCGGCGCAGGCTCCTCAGCCCCGCCTGCAATCGCCACCCAGGCTGCGCCAGCGCCAATCAGCGCAGCAATCGCAACACCGACCATTGCAGCGACGGGTGCGCGCGATTGGGACAGATCGGGCGTCTCAATCGTGGCGGGTTTGACGATTTCGTTCACAGCCCCGCACTGGCGGGTGTAGCGCTCCACCACATCATCACCGTCCAGCCCGAGCCGACTGGAATAGGAGCGAAGGTAGGCGCTGAGATAGCCCTTTGGGATCGGGCCGACCTGCATGGTCTCGATCGCCTTCAGGTAGCGCTCGCTGATCCGCAATTCGGTGGCGAGCGCGGATCGTTCAAGTCCCATTGCAATGCGCGCATCGGTCAGCACATCGCCCATACGCTGCGCAGACTGTGTTGTACGATCCGTACCATCACCGTCTGCGGCGTTCTCATGTGTCAAATCTGAAGATCCGGTGTCGACCATATTCACTCTTCGTCCCAAGCTCCCCGAAACGTTGAGCCCCACCAGCAAGTCTTGTTCCGATCCAGGGTTTATCCCATAGGGCGGACCGGTTCAACTTTCATTTACCTGTATGTCATGTTCGGCGGCCAAGGCTAAGACTTCATTACGGAACGGTCCGTTCCGTTCGTCAATCAGCTCGAAAAAGGCCGTTTTGAACGCTTCGAGGTTAACCGAACGCACCATTTTCTTAACCGGTCCGATTCCGCTGGCGGGCATGGACAAGCGATTATACCCAAGCGCGATGAAGCACAGGGCCTCAAGCGCCCGTCCGGTATGTTCTCCGCAGACGGATACGTCGACGCCGAGCCGCCTGCAGGTCCGCGAGACATCGCGCAGGAACCGCATGGCTGGCCGGCTGACCAGGTCGTAACGCCCGCTCAATTCCGGGCTCATGCGGTCTGCGGCGAAGAAAAACTGCATCAGGTCGTTGGTTCCGATCGACACGAAATCCACGGCATCCCCGATATCCTCAAGCGCGTGGGCAAAGGCCGGCGTCTCCAGCATCGCCCCGACGCGCAGGGATGCGGGTTTTGCAAAGCCGCGGCTCGTACTCCAGTCGATCTCTTCGAAAAGCAGATCGCGCGCTTCGAAATACTCCTGCGCCGTGGTCACCATGGGGAACATGACCGACAACTCGCCGCCATTGGTCGCGCGGATCAGGGCCCGCAGCTGGCGGCGAAACAGCCCGCGCATATCCAGCGCAAACCGGATGGAGCGCCAGCCCAGCGCAGGGTTTTCCTCCCGCTGACGGTTCAGGTTCGGCAGCATCTTGTCGCCGCCAAGGTCCAGCGTGCGAAACAGGATCGGCTTGCCCGCGGCGCTCGCAATCACGCGGCCGTAAAGGGCGATCTGGTCATCCAGCTTCGGCAGTGTGTCGGAGACGAGGAACTGGAATTCGGTGCGAAACAGGCCAACGCCAGCCGCGCCGGTCGTATCAAGATGGTCAAGATCGAGCCTCAGGCCGGCATTCAGCATGAGCTGAATTTCCACCCCGTCCAGCGTTTTTGCGGGCAAGTCGCGCAGGGCCCTGAATTCTTCCTGGCGTTCGGAGCGCAGAGTCATGCGCGTGGCATAGCTGTCGAGCAGGCTCTGGTCCGGGCGGATATGCACCACACCCGTTTCACCATCGACCACGACCTGGTCGCCGGACTCAACCCGCGTGATCAGCCCCTCCATGCCGCCCACGGTTGTTATCCCGAGGGCGCGGGCAACGATGGCCGCATGGGAGGAGGCCGCCGCTTCCTCAAGTACAATGGCCTGCAACTCGGAGTCGCGATATTCCAGAAGTTCAGCAGGCCCAAGCCTGCGGGCAACAAGAACGCCGCCGGTCTCTGCGCGGGGAGCCTCGCTGCCGCCCAGCGCCCGCAGCAGCCGGTTATCGAGATCCTCAAGGTCGTGCAGGCGTTCGCGCAGATACGGGTCCCGTGAGCTTTCCATCCGCGCGCGGTGCTCCCGGCGGACCCGGTCCACCGAGGCCTCCGCAGACAGGCCGCCCCGCACACCCTCGTGCAGTTTCTCCGCCCAGGACGGATCATTGGCGAGGAGCTTGTAGGTTTCCATGACATCGCGCGGATCATCGCCCAAGGCGCTGATTTCACTGGTTAAAAGGCGTTCCACAGAGGCTTTTAGATCGTCCAGTGCCTCGTCCAGACGCCGCGCTTCGGTTGCGGGATTTTCGGCGAAGAATTTCGCAGCCGGCACCACAGGGTCGTGCAGGCGCGCCTGACCCACGCCGATACCTTCGCTCAGGACCCGCCCGCGCAACGTCGCCGGCCTCTGGTCTTTCATCGCAACGCTGGGCAGCGCAAACGTGTCATCGCCCTGCGCTTCATTTGCGACGACTTCGGCCAGCACCATGGCGATGGTTTCAAGCGCTTCGACTTCCTCGTCGCCATAGACCCGTTCGGTCCGGTTCTGCATGGTCAGCACGCCAACCACACGCCCACCGCGCAGCAGAGGAACGCCCAGAAAGGCGTGGTAGGGGTCTTCACCGGTTTCCGGGCGGTAGGAGAAGGCCGGGTGACGCGGTGCATCCTGAATGCTGATCGGCGCTGCCGTCATGGCGATCTGGCCGACCAGCCCCTCGTCAAAGCGCATCCGCGTGCTGGAGACCGCCTCGGCCCTCAGGCCCTCGGTGGCGACCAGTTCCAGCTCATCCTCCGGCGTGCGCAAATAAATCGAACACACATCGGCGACCATGTTGCCGGCGATCAGCTGGACGACCTTGTCTAGCCGGTCGCGCGTCGACCCCTCCGTCGCCATCATCTGGCGGAGGCGATTCAGGAGCAATCTTGGCGCAGAAGAGTTGTGGGGCATCGCTATTGTGTGTGGCCGGTCCGCTTACTCAGCGTCAAGGCCGAAGGCGGTATGCAGCGCCCGCACGGCCAGTTCTGTGTAGGCGGCCTCGATCAGCACGGAAATCTTGATCTCCGAGGTCGCGATCACGTCGATATTGATGCCTTTCTCGTAGAGCGCGGCGAACATTGTCCCCGCAACGCCCGTATGGCTCTTCATCCCCACGCCAACCACCGACACTTTCGCCACATCGGTATCGACCTCGAGAGTCTCGAAGCCAATTTCATCGTGTGCGGCCTCCAGTGCGTCCCGGGCAATGCGGCTTTGACCGCTGGTACAGGTGAAGACCATATTGGCCCGGTCCGGACCGCGGGCATTGGCCTGCACGATCATATCCACATTCACGCCAGCTTCGGCGAGCAGGGCGAAGATACGCGCCGACGTGCCCGGCTTGTCCGTTACGCCGTAGAGCGTGATCTTGGCCTCGTCGCGCGAATAGGCGACGCCGCTGACAACTTGTTTTTCCACGATTTCATCCTCGCTGCAGACGAGTGTGCCGGTATTGGTCAGTCCCGGCGCGTTAAAACTGGAGAGGACGCGCACGCGCACGTCATGATTCATGGCGAGCTCGACAGAGCGGGTCTGGAGGACTTTCGCGCCCAGAGACGCCATTTCGAGCATTTCTTCATAGGAGATCCGCGGTATGCGCTTCGCCTTGGGCACGATGCGAGGGTCGGTCGTGTAGACCCCGTCCACATCGGTGTAGATGTCGCAGGTTTCCGCCCCCAGCGCGGCAGCCACCGCCACGGCGCTCGTGTCCGAACCGCCGCGGCCGAGCGTGGAAATGCGCGCATCGTCGGTTACGCCCTGAAAAC
>JBCBWQ010000009.1:11489-30802 GCA_039817025.1 Pseudomonadota bacterium
TTCAATCCGCGCGCTTGAATGGGCGTCGGTGGTCTTCATGGCCAGCTGCCAGCCCAGCCAGGACCGCGCGCGAAGCCCGCGTTTGCGCAGCGCCAGCGCCAACAGGCCGCTGGTCACCTGTTCGCCGGAGGAGACCACCACATCGTATTCGTCGTTGAAGGCGTCCGGCTCAATCGCGTCTCCGGCTGCGCCCTTGGCGAGGCCAACCAGCTTGTTGGTCTCCCCGGACATGGCCGACACGATCACGGCAAGGTTCTCCCCGTCGCGGGCGCGCGCTGCGACAATATCGGCCACATGGTCGATCCGCTCCAGATCCGCCACGGAGGTTCCGCCAAATTTCAGTACGTTGCGCGCCATTGCCTTGTCGCGATGCCTTCCCATGTCACTCGTATAAGGGCGAACGCGTGTCTTTAGGCTGCGCTGGCGCTGCGATCAAACAGGAATACTAAACCATGGCGAAAACCCTCGACGCGAGCACGGAACCCCCGACCACCCCCAGCATCGATGCCGATGAAGTGGCCAAGTTCTCCGCCATGGCCGCGGAATGGTGGGATCCAAAGGGCAAGTTCCGCCCGCTGCACAAGTTCAATCCGGTGCGCCTCAGCTACATCCGGAGACAGGCGGAAGACCATTTCGGGCTTGAACCGAAGCTGAAAAAGCCGCTGGAGGGCCTGCGCCTGCTGGATATCGGCTGCGGCGGCGGCCTTGTTGCAGAGCCCATGGCGCGCCTCGGCGCGAGCGTCACGGCCGTCGACGCCTCGGAAGCCAATATCAAGACTGCCATGACCCACGCCAAGGAAGCCGGTGTCGACATCGACTATCGCGTGGGCACCGCCGAGGGCCTTCTCGCGGCGGGGGAGCCCCCCTTCGATATCGTCCTCAACCTCGAAGTCGTTGAACACGTCGCCGACGCCCAGCAATTCCTGAAGGACACGGCCGCCCTGTGTGCGCCTGGCGGCATGATGCTCGTCGCCACGATAAACCGCACACCAAAAGCCTTCGCGCTCGCCATTGTTGGCGCTGAATACGTTTTGCGCTGGCTGCCGCGCGGCACCCATGAGTTCGGCAAGCTCGTGCGCCCCGATGAGGTGCGCGCCGCCTTTCTTGCTGCCGGCATGGTGCCGCAACCGTCACAAGGGGTGAGCTACAATCCGCTGGCCGATGCCTGGCGTCTGTCTGGTGACGACAAGGTCAACTACATGATGCTCGCCACGCGCCCGAAAGCGGCAGACGCGAAAGCCGCCTGATGCGCGGCCCCGCCGGTCTTGCCAGCGCGCAGGACGTTCTCGACTTCTGGATCGGGTCCGCCGCCGATGATTCCGAGGCGCTTGAGGTGCGCGACCGGCTCTGGTTCCGCAAGTCTGAAGCGTCCGACGAGACCATCAGAGCAGCCTTCGGACAAACGCTGGACGTTCTTGCAGCGGGCATGGCCTTCACGTGGGCCGAGCGTGGACCGAGGGACCGGCTCGCCGCCATAATTTCGCTCGACCAGTTCTCCCGGAACATTCATCGCGGGACGTCGCAAGCGTTCGCAAACGATGCCGATGCGCTGCAGCTCTGCAAAAAGGGCCTGATGAAGGGCGACGATGCCGGGCTGAAGGAGATCGAGCGGATCTTCTTCTACCTCCCGCTTGAGCATTCCGAACGCCAGGCCGATCAGGCGCTCAGCGTGGCCAATTTCGAGAAACTCGCGCAGAGCGCCCGGCCCGAATTTCGCGCCTATGCCGACAAAACGCTCAGCTACGCCATCAGCCATAAATCCGTGATCGACCAGTTCGGCCGTTTCCCGCACCGCAATGGGATCCTCGGCCGTGAGAGCACACCCGAAGAATTGGACTATCTCTCTCGGCCGGGCGCAGGCTTCTAGCTAGGCGTCAACCTTCAGCACGCCGCGATTGATCTGGTCGCGCTCAATGGATTCGAACAGGGCCTTGAAGTTGCCTTCGCCGAAGCCGTCATCGCCCTTGCGTTGGATGAATTCGAAAAAGACCGGGCCGAGCTGGGTTTCAGAGAAGATCTGCAACAGCAGGCGCGGCGAACCGCCTTCAGTCGTCCCGTCCAGCAACAGCCCGCGCGATTTCAACCCGTCCACATCTTCGCCATGGCCGGGCAGGCGCTCGCCCAGCATGTCGTAATAGGTTTCGGGCGGCGCGGTCATGAAGGGCGTGCCAAGCGCTTTGAGCCGGTCCCAGCAGGCATAGAGATCATCGCAGGAGAAGGCGATGTGCTGGATACCTTCGCCGCCAAAGTCGCGCAGGTATTCCTCGATCTGGCCTTTGCCGCCTTCGCCTTCTTCGTTGAGCGGAATGCGGATCTTGCCATCCGGCGCGGTCAGCGCTTTGGAGGTCAGGCCGGTATACTCGCCTTTGATGTCGAAGAAGCGGATCTCCTGGAAGTTGAACAGGCGCTCGTAATAGTCGGCCCAGTAGGCCATCCGGCCCGCATAGACATTGTGGGTCAAGTGATCGATCGTATGAAAGCCAGCGCCCTCAGGCCGGCGCTCGATGTCCTCAACATACTCAAAATCAATGTCGTAGATTGAGAGATCGTCGCCATAGCGGTCGATGAGGTAAACAATTGCGCCGCCAATCCCGCGAATGGCCGACAGGCGAAGCTCCATGGGGCCTGTTTCGAGCTCTACAGGCTCTGCGCCCTGTTCGAGAAGATGGTCATACGCTTTGCGCGCATTTCTGACCCGAAAGCCCATGCCGCAGGCAGACGGCCCGTGTTCACGCGCGAAAAACCACGCTGGCGAGCCCGGTTCGTAATTGGTGATCATGTTGATGCCGCCCTGCCGCCAGAGCTCGACATCCTTGGAGCGGTGCCGGGCAATCTTGGTGAAGCCCATGGCTTCGAACACAGGCTCGAGAACGCCCTTTTCAGGCGCTGAGAATTCGATGAATTCAAAGCCATCGAGGCCGGCGGGGTTGTCGAAAAGGTCTGGCATTGCGCGCTCCCAGCGAATGATTTAGTTTCAAATGTAACTAAATCGACGGAACCCGGCAACTGCCAGCGCCGAATAATAGGAGGAGTGGCCATGGACAGCGACACCAAAGCGGGCCTGACGCTTGCCGCCTTCCTGCCTTACCGGCTGTCGGTCCTGTCCAACACGATTTCTGGTGCCATTGCAGCGCGTTATGATGCTGCGTTCGGCATCTCCATTCGCCAATGGCGGGTGATGGCTGTGCTTGGGGAAGGGGAGGCCCTGACCGCCACGGAAATCGTCGCCCGCACCGCCATGGACAAGGTTGCCGTCAGCCGCGCTGTGGCAGACCTTGAAACTCGCGAACTCATTGCCCGCACGGCTTCGACCCGTGATGCGCGCCAGTCTGTCCTCAGCCTGACGGGGCAGGGCCGCGATATCTACGCAGAGATTGCCCCGATGGCGCTGGACTATGAGCGTGAGGTGCTCGCTGCGCTGTCACAGACAGAGCTTGAGACGCTGACAAGGTTGCTCGACCGGCTGGCAGGGGCTGCGTCGCCCGATCGCCCGCTTTGGTAGGCGTGCTCAGCTTACGGCGCTGAAGCCGACCATTTTTCGGGTCTGCGTATCCCAGAGTTTCAGTTTCGCCGTCTTCAGGCTTTCGCCCAGCGTCAGGCGGCGGACGTCGGCCAGTTCGGGATGGTCGCGCAGGACCGCGGGTAGCCGATAGTACGGGATGCGGCTGTAGAGGTGGTGGACGTGGTGGATGCCGATATTCGCCGTGATCCAGCGCAGCGGCTGGGGCAGGTCATAGTGCGTGCTGCCAAACAGCGCCGCCTCATGGACATTCCAGTCCTGCGCCTCGTCCCAGACCGCATCCTCGAACTGGTGCTGCACATAGAACAGCCAGACGCCCGCCGTGGCTGCGAGGGTGACAGCCGTCGCCCAGACGATCAGCGTCGGAATAAGCCCGACGGTCAGCGCGCCAGCGGTCAGGATTGCGGCAATGCCCAAATTCGTCCCCAGACAGCTCAGCCAGTATTTCGCCTGCCACATGCCAAGCGGGATGCGCTGCTGCAGGATAAAGACGGCCGCTGGCCCGAGCCCGAACATGACCACCGGATGCCGGTACACCCTGTAGGCAATGCGTTTGAGCGGTGAGAGGGCCTGGAACTCTTCCACGGTGAGCGTGAAGATGTCGCCAATACCGCGATGTTCAAGATTGCCGTGGCCAGCATGGTGGATCTGGTGGCTGTCGCGCCAGAGCCGATAGGGCGTCATGGTGAAAACGCCCACGACCCGCCCGACCCAGTCATTCGCCCGGCGCGATGTGAAAAACGAGGCATGCCCGCAATCGTGCTGGATCAGGAACATGCGCATCAAAAAGACCGAACAGGCCAGCGTCAGCGGCGCAGCCAGCCACCAGCTCACGGTGGTCGCCCATAGCGCCGCAATGAACAGGCTGAGAAACGGGCCAACGGTGATGCCAATCTCGATCAGGCTGCGGCTTACCGACGGAATGCGATACTGGGAGAGGGTCTTGAACCAGCGCCGCGCAGCGGCGGCTGTATCGTCTGCAGGCACGTCGATGGGCTTGGGCGTTTCCGCCACAGCGAGATTGGATGTCATGCGCGCCTCTTTCGTCTGCGGCCATGTGAGGCCGCCTTTAGGCCGGAATCAAGGGCGCAAATGCTTAAGAGATTATTCCACAAGGCCCGAAGCGTGGCCCATGACATGGAAAATCTCGTTCTGTTCGATGACGCCGGCGATCAGCGCAGCGCCCGGGCCGCGCGCGAAGACGGCCACGTCCTCTCCGGCATGGGTCTCTGAGCCCATCGGTACGAGCGCCTGCTGGCGGAAGTCCTTTGCGGTGGTGTCGACATCGGTGAGGTCGCCGCGTGGGCAGGGGATCGGTCCATCTGGCGGACAGGCTGCCCCGGGTCCGTTCGCATAGCCAAGAGATGTATAGGGCTTGCCGTCGCCGCCCATCGCCGGTGTGCCGCCCGGATAAACGACCTTGCCAAGGATCGGGTTGTTGCGCTGCGGATAGCCGGCCAGCGTCAGCGTGTGGGAGTGGTCGGCGGTGACGATCACAAGCGTGTCATTGGCCGAGGTCATGTCCAGTGCCGCGGCCACGGCCTTGTCGAAGGCATCGGTGTCTTCCAGCGCCCGAATGGCATTGCCGGCATGGTGACCGTGGTCGATGCGCCCGCCTTCGACCATAAGGAGATAGCCTTCTTCATTGCGTGACAGCCGCGTGATGGCCGCGCGCGTCAGCGCTTCCAGAGACGGTTCGCCGCCAGCATCCTCGGCCCGGTCGAGCTCATAGTTCATGTGGGACGGTTCAAACAGGCCAAGCACTTTCACGTCGCTGTCAAAATCGGTCGTGTCGAAGCCGTTCTGGTTCACGATGGCGATATGGTCGTCAGATTTTGCGGCCCATTCCGAGGCAAGGTCCCGCCCGTCGCCGCGTGCGCCCGTCCCGTCTTCGGGGTCACCCATCTCCTTGGACAGGAAGTGACGCCGCCCGCCGCCCATGGCGACTTCAAACCCGTCGCCCTCGGGCCAGGCAACGAGTTGGCTTGCGATATCGAGGCAATCGCCTCTCACGCTGGTGTCGTCTTCCCAGTCGCGGCTGGCGCTTTCCGCATAGGTTGCCGCGGGCGTCGCGTGGGTGATCCGCGCCGTTGAAACGATGCCGGTGGACAGGCCCTCGCGTTCGGCCAGTTCGAACAGTGAGTCTGTCCCATTGCCCTCTGCGCTGGCGCAGTTGGAGAAAGCGGTTTCCTTGGTAACGCCGAGCGTGCGCGAGCGGCTCTTGATGCCCGCCACCATGGCTGTGGCGGTCGAGGCGCTGTCGGACACCTGGCTGTCATGGCTGTACGTCTTTGAGAGCGCCATATACGGCAGGGTCTCCATGGCCAGCCGGTAGCTTTCGCCATCCTGCCCGCGTTTCTGCCCTGCATAGATGCGCGCGGCTGTGATGGTGGAAATTCCCATGCCGTCGCCGACAAACAGGATGATGTTCTTGGCGCCCCCCACCTTGCGCCCCTCGGCCCGCGCCGCCACAGCGGCTGCCGCGCTTTGATAATAGTTGTCGCCCGCCTGCATCGGTGTCACCGCTGTGCGGCTCAACTCCACCGGCGTGAGCATCGCGCCTGATTCCGGCGTCTCGGTCGGGACATAGGAACAGGCTGCGGCCAGCGTTGCGAGCGAGAAGACGAAAGCAGCAAAGACATGGCGCATGGGAACGGGCTCCTGGAGGGCGTAACTCTATTGTGTCTCTTACGTCAGCTTTGCGACAGTTTCGATTCCAATCGCGGTTTTCTTTGCGCGAGATAGACGCCGGCAAGCACAAGCCCCGCCCCGCCAAGCTGAAACGCCGTGAGCGGCTCATCAAAGGCCTGCCAGGACACAGCCGCCGCCGTTACCGGCTGGACGAGCACAAGCACCCCGGCAATGGCGGCTGGCGTGCGGCCCAGCCCGGTGACGATCAGGCCCTGTCCGCCGACATGCGCCACAAGCGCCAGGAAGAGCGGCGCAGCAAATCCAGAAAGCTCCGCCGGCATAAACCGCTCGCCCGAGACCACCACGACGAGTCCCGCCACCACAACCTCAACCGCCGTCAGCCAGACAATCGCATCCAGCGGTCCCATGGACCGGCGCGCAACGGAGGCGGCAAGGATATAGGCCGACACGAATGCCGCAGCGCCCAATGCGAGCAGATCGCCCCGCAGGTCCGTCTTCCCGCCCGCTTCGCCGCCGAGCGACAGCGCTGCCGCTCCCGCCACAGCAACGGCAATCGCAATGCCCCAGATCGCCGTCGGCCGCTCGCGCAGGAAAATCCAGGCGAGGAATCCGACGCCGATATTGCCAAGATTCACGATAAAGGTCGCGTTCGCCACCGTGGTCAGCGACAGCCCCCAGTGCCAGAGCGCGATGTCGAGCGTGAAACAGATGCCGGCGAGAATGATGAAGGGATTGGGCCGTTGCGGCGCGCGTTTCTCCACCACCAGAAGGATTGCCAGCAACACCGGCAAGGCAAAGGTATAGCGCCAGAAGGCCACCGCCTGCGGGCCGAGATCATCCAGCCCGTAGCGCAACCCAATCGGCGCGAAGCCAATGCAGACCCCGCCAGCAAGGACCAGCGCGGGTCCGACCCAGGCGCGCTGCGGCGCTGCTGCCACATCTGTCATCTAAAAGCCCGCCCGCGCTCGCACATCCTGCGCCGTTAAACCAAGCTGGCGCAGCGCGGCAAGCGATTCTGCCCCGTCGCGCTTTGAGAGCTTCTTTCCATCGGGACCCAAGAGAACGGGATGGTGACTGTAGACCGGTTCCGGCCAGCCCATCAGCACCTGGATCAGTCGATGAATGTGCGGTGCATCGATCAGGTCCGTACCGCGGATGATATGGGTGACGCCCTGGAGCGCGTCATCATGGGTGCTGGCGAGGTGATAGGCAGCAGGCGTGTCCTTGCGCCCCAGTACGACATCGCCATGGCGCTCCGGTTCGGCGCGTTGACGCGTTGGCGGTCCACCCGGCTCTGTCGCCTCAAGATAGCTCAGCGCCGCCCAATCTGCGCCGAGGGCCTCCCTCGCAGCGGCCAGCGACAACCGCCACGCAAAGGCTTCGCCGGTCTCCAGCTTTTCGCGCACCGTTCGCTCGGCAAGCGGCCCGCCCATAAAGGGGCGATCGCCAGCAAGCTCTGAAATCTCCGCCCGCGTCCTGAAACAGCGATAGACCAATCCCCGCGCCTCCAGGGCCTCAATGACGCGCGTATACGCGCTGAAATGGTTCGACTGGACGCGCACCGGCTCCGGCCAAGTCAATCCGAGCCAGGCGAGGTCCTCCAGGATCGCATCGTGGAACTCAGGCCGACACCGTCCCTGGTCTACGTCCTCGGCGCAGCAATACCGTCCCGCCCATCGCCTGCGCAGCGGACCAGACCTGCAGCGCCGAGGCAACATGGCCAAGGTGCAACCGCCCTGTCGGGCTTGGCGCGAAGCGGGTGACAAAGTCCATCGCCTCCCTTTGCGTTCAGAAGCTCCAAAAAGCAAAGGGCGGCCCCAAAGGAGCCGCCCTCGCTGAGTCTGGATGGGGGGGGCCTAGAAGCCCATGCCGCCCATGCCGCCCATGTCTGGCATGCCGCCGCCCGGCATGCCGCCGGCAGCGTCATCCTTCGGCGCTTCGGCGATGCCGGCTTCCGTCGTGATCAGGAGGCCTGCAACCGAGGCTGCGTTCTGCAGAGCAGAGCGCACGACTTTCGCCGGGTCGATCACGCCCATCTCCACGAGGTCGCCATACTCTTCGGTCTGGGCGTTGAAGCCGAATGACTTGCCTTTGCCGGTCTTGATCGTGTTGACCACGACAGACCCTTCGACGCCGGCATTCTCCGCGATCTGGCGAACCGGGGCTTCGAGCGCTTTGCGCACGATGTCGATACCGGCCTGCTCGTCGTCATTGTCGCCTTTGACGTCGATATTGCCAGCCGCGCGGAGGAGCGCCGTACCGCCGCCTGGGATGATGCCTTCTTCAACCGCAGCGCGGGTTGCGTTCAGCGCATCGTCGACGCGGTCTTTCTTCTCTTTCACTTCGATTTCCGTCGCGCCGCCGACCTTGATGACAGCCACGCCGCCGGCCAGTTTCGCCAGACGCTCCTGGAGCTTCTCGCGGTCATAGTCGGAAGTGGTGTCTTCGATCTGTGTGCGGATCTGTGCCACGCGGGCCTCGAGATCTTTCTTCTTGCCAGCGCCGTCAACGATGGTCGTGTCGTCTTTCGTCAGGACAACGCGCTTGGCCGTGCCGAGCATCTCCATGCCGACGTTTTCCAGCTTGATGCCGAGGTCCTCGGAGATGACCTGGCCGCCGGTCAGAACGGCAATGTCCTGCAGCATGGCCTTGCGGCGATCGCCAAAGCCCGGTGCCTTAACCGCAGCGATCTTCAGGCCGCCGCGCAGCTTGTTGACCACCAGCGTAGCAAGCGCTTCGCCGTCGACATCTTCAGCAATGATCAGGAGCGGTTTCTGGCTCTGCACGACGCTTTCCAGGATCGGCAGCATTGGCTGCAGGCTGGACAATTTGGACTCGTGCAGGAGGATCAGCGGATCGTCCATCTCGGCAATCATCTTGTCAGCGTTGGTGATGAAGTAAGGCGACAGGTAACCGCGGTCGAACTGCATGCCTTCAACAACGTCCAGCTCGGTTTCGAGCGACTTTGCTTCCTCGACCGTGATGACGCCTTCATTACCAACCTTGTCCATGGCTTCGGCGATCATTGCGCCGACCGTGGTGTCGCCATTGGCAGAGATCGTGCCGACCTGGGCGATCTCGTCGTTGGTTTTCACTTTCTTGGAGTGATGGGCGAGATCGGAGACCACTTCGGCAGACGCCTTGTCGATGCCGCGTTTGAGGTCCATCGGGTTCATGCCGGCAGCAACGCGCTTCATGCCTTCGCGAACGATCGCCTGTGCGAGGACGGTTGCCGTCGTGGTGCCGTCGCCGGCCACGTCGTTGGCCTTGGAGGCCACTTCGCGCAGCATTTGTGCGCCCATGTTCTCGAACTTGTCCTCAAGCTCGATTTCCTTCGCGACGGTGACACCGTCCTTCGTGGTGCGCGGTGCGCCGAAGGATTTTTCGATGACAACGTTACGGCCTTTCGGGCCGAGGGTGACTTTGACAGCATCGGCCAGCGTGTCGACGCCCTTGAGCATCTTCTGGCGGGCTTCCGAGCCGAATTTCACATGTTTGGCAGCCATGTCAGGTTACCTTTCAGAGTTGGATTGATTGAGAGGAGGAAGGAAGCGGGGCTCTACTCGACGACGCCGAGGATATCGCTTTCCTTCATGATGAGCAGCTCTTCGCCATCAATGCTGACCTCAGAGCCCGACCATTTGCCGAACAGGATGCGGTCGCCTTTCTTGACGTCCATGGGGATGATTTCCATGTCCTCACCGCCGCGGGCACCGCCGCCGATGGCAACGACTTCGCCTTCCTGCGGCTTTTCCTTGGCCGTGTCGGGGATGATGATCCCGCCGGCGGTCTTGGACGATTCTTCGATGCGGCGGACCAGCACGCGATCATGTAGCGGACGAAATTTCATGTGTCCCTCGAATGGTTGGTTGGTCTTTAGTGGTTCCGTTTCGCTGGCAGGGCCGGTGAATTGGCACTCACCGTACCGGACTGCTAGCGATGGGGCGCAGGTAGGGGGCGACGAAGACGCCGTCAACACGGAACCGACCGATTTTTCACATTTTTAAGTGAACGCCCGTTCAGGTTGAAGCGGCGCATTAACGATTACATCCACTATGAGAAGTGCAAACCCCAAGCCCACGGGCGCTTGGAAATCTGAGCGACACATAAAGATTAACATGAATGCCTATTCACAGGCGATTCTGTAAGCCAGTTTAGCAAAAATTCACCGACAGGTTGTATTATATTTCCTAATGAAAAATAGCCCCGCAAAGTGGCGAAATAGGTGATTATCGATGCGTGTGTCTCCACTAAAAATCGGGCTCTCAGCCCTGTCCGTTCTTGCGCTGGCGAACTGTGCCGGCATAGAGCCGGCAATGTCGCCGCCGGATACGTATCGCGGCGATGTGACGGTCGCAGTCGAATTTATCGAACCGGGTAAAGTCGGCACGCGGTGCGCCGAGCGTGGTGCGTCCCCGTACGGCCTGTCGATTGCCAATGCCTGCGCGTCGCCCGAGCTCGTGACGATGCCGAACCCATGCAAAGTCTTTCAGGGTGGGCGCTATGCCAAAATCCTGTGCCATGAGCTTGGCCATGTGAATGGATGGGCGGCCGATCATCCCGGCGGGTCCTGGGTGTCCAATCCGATTCCGCAAACCATTCGCCGCAGCTTCCGGGCCCAAGCTGCAAATGAGGACCGCCAGACGCGCGGCGCAGGTCTCTAAGCCAGCACAAATCCCGCAATCAGGTAAAAAATGACAGCGCCCGCCGCCGCGCCCAGCGCGTAGGGCAACTGTGTGCGGACATGCTCGATATGGTCACAGCCCGCCGCCAGCGAGGCGATAATGGTCGTGTCTGAAATCGGCGAGCAATGGTCTCCGAAAACGCCGCCCCCGAGCACAGCTGCCACGGCAAGCTCCGGCGGCAGGCCAAATGCAGCAGCAAGCGGCATCGCGATGGGGATCATGATCCCATACGTGCCCCAGCTCGTGCCGGTCATGAAGGCCGTGATCCCGGCGGCGAGGAAGATGATCGCAGGCAACAGCGCTGGCGACAGGAAGCCTTCCGCCACGGCGGCGATATACGCCCCGGTCCCCAGCGCCCGCAGGCTGTCGCCCAGCGCGATAGATAGGAACAGCACCGTGACCACCGGCACCATCTCGGCGATCCCGTCAAAGCCCTTTGCCTGGAGTTTGCCACCGGGAAACACCTTGTCCTTGGCCAGCATGAGGTAGGCCACCAAAAGCGCCGCGCAGACGGCCCAGAGAATGGATTGCGATCCCGATCCCCGGCGGATGTCGCCGTCGCCGGTCCACCACATGAAGCCGAGCGCACCGCCAATCATCACAAGCAGGGGCAGCCACATATAGGATGCTTTGGTCGCCTCAGGTCCCGTATCGGTCGCCAGGTCTGCCCGGCTCTCCGCCTTGGCCATCGGCCCGAACACCCGGCCTGTGGCCGCCGTCAGGTAAACGCCGAGAAGCGTCAGGATCGCGTACGCATTCCACGCGACGGACCCGGCAACCACACCAAAGGCGTTTTCATACCCCTCCGCCTGCACCAGCCCCAGCGCATAGGCGCCCCAGCCATTCAGCAGGATCAGCACGCTCACCGGTGCCGATGTGGAGTCGATAATGTAGGCCAGCCGCTCCCGGCTCATGCCATGGCGATCAAACAAGGGCCGCCCAAGCACACCCGCCGACAGGATCGACACATTCGTCTCAACGAAAATCGCCGTGCCCGCCACTGCAGGGGCCAGCGCAGCGGACCGCTTGCTCGCCGCCAGCCCCTTATTCACAAGGCCCCGCACCACGGCCTGCACACCGCCGGAATCGCGCATGTATGCAATCAGCGCCCCGATCAGCAGGCAAAAGACCAGCACCCGCGTATTGCCGGCGCTTTCAAACACGCCCACGGCCCGGTCAATGCTGTTGAGCGCGCCCAGGGCCGGGTTGCCGCCCGCCATCATTGTCTCAGCCAGCAAGATCGCCAGGCCCAGCGCCCAATACACATTGCGCGTCGCCACAGCCACACCGATCGCCAGCACCGGCGGCAGGACGCTTAGCCACTCCATCGCTCAGTCTTCCTCCGCCCGCAGCTTCAGGATCCAGACCTTAGCCGCCCCATAGTCCCGCGCGTCCAGCATGTCCCAGCCTGCGGCGTCCAATTCCTCGTCACTGCCCGTTTCCACGACAGCCAAGGCGCCGGGTGCAAGCCATTCGCCCGATCTGAGCCCATCCAGCGCTGGCAGGGCGAGCGCTTTGCCATAGGGCGGATCAAGAAACACAAGGCCGAACGGCGGGCCCACGCCCGCCGGTTTCACGCCAAGATCCGTGGCCGAGCGCCGGTGAATGCGCGTGGTTCCGAACAGGCCGAAGGCCTCCACATTATCCCGGATCGCCCCACGCGCGCCCGCATCGGTCTCCACAAACAAACAGAACGCCGCCCCGCGCGAAAGCGCTTCAAAGCCCAGCGCGCCGGAGCCCGCGAACAGGTCCATCACCCGCGTCCCCTCCAGATCCGGTGCCCAGTCGGCATGGGTCAGCTGGTTGAACACGGCTTCGCGCGTGCGCGCCCCCGTCGGCCGCGTGCCCTTGCCCTTTGGTGCCGCGAGGGGCCGCCCTTTGAATTGTCCCGCGATTATGCGCATGACAGCCGCCTAGCACGGTTCACGCAAAAGAGGAGGCTGCGCCGACATGACCGACCCCATGGCCCGCGCCCTCGATCTTGCCCGCGCCGCCGCTGAGGCGGGCGAAGTCCCCGTCGGCGCGGTGGTGATCGATCCTGGAACCGGCACCATCATCGGCGAGGGCGCAAACGCCCCCATCACAGGCCGCGACCCGACCGCCCATGCTGAAATCCTCGCCCTGCGCGCCGCCGCAATGGCGCGCGGCAACTATCGCCTCACCGGCCTTGATCTGTATGTGACGCTGGAGCCCTGCGCCATGTGCGCCGGCGCGATCAGCCTCGCCCGCATCCGCCGCCTCGTCTTTGCCGCAACCGACGAAAAGGGCGGCGCAGTGCTGAGCGGCCCCCGCTACTTCGACCAACCCACCTGCCACTGGCGGCCAGAGGTGACGCAGGACGAGGCGAGCGCCGGGGAGGCGTCAGCAATGCTCAAGGCCTTCTTCGCCGCCCGGCGGTAAAAGCCCGCCAAGGCAGGACAGTCGATGCTCTGACTGCTTTGGGTCAGGGGGAGACATGCCGCTCAGTCGAACCGATCGGCAGCTGTTGGCCCGTTTCAGACAGTGGAAGAGGTTGGACGAGTGTCAGCGATCTCCGCCTCTCCAGACGCCGGGGCACGTAAATGGCGACGACAGCCTTCGTTGCGCTGCACGTAGTGCCCCGATTTCCGCGTCAGCCCCGACGGCTGAAACACCCCATCGTTGCAAAGCGCGTTGAAGATGATCAATCTTGGAAATCGGACAGAAAGGATGGAGTTCAGCTCATGTCTCACACATTCAAAATTGTGCCAGAGCACGGGGGTGAGAAGAGTCCTTCGAACCTGATCCCAAAGTCTAGTTTCACGACTGATGACACGGACGAGACGACGACGACTTTCTACCGCGCTGAAGACGGGTCGATCTCCGCAGGCATTTGGGAGTGTCCACCGTGTAAGGTCGAAATCGACGCCTATCCCGTGAACGAAATTATGACGATCATTTCAGGATCTGTAACGATCACCAATGCAAGCGGCATTGAAGAAACGTTTGGTCCTGGAGAAGTCGTGTTTGCATCCAAGGGTGCGCCTATGACGTGGCAAGTTACACAGCGGCTCAAGAAGTATTTCATGACGGCTGCATAGGCGCGCTGACGGGAGAAGAGCATGGTTGGGCAACAGTTCCTTGAAGCGCTTGTTGATGTGTACCGCGGCGAACAGTTCGGAGAAGCCTTCTTCGAAGCGCTATTGCCGCACGCTGAGGATGATGAGCAGCGATACATTCTTGGCTCACTCCTACAGCTTGAGTCAGAGGGAAAGGCGGTTATGAGGCCCGTCCTTACGAAGCTCAGGCTCTCGCTAAACGAAGATCCCGGCTCTCGGCCGCAAGGCGTAAAAAGCGCAGGCGCGCTGCGCGAGATGTCGTGGACTGAACAGTTCGCGGCAATGGCAGCTGGAATAAGGTCAAAAGGGCTTCCTCAATATGAGGAACTCGTGACCTTGGTGAGCGCCGATGAAGACCCCGAAGCTTTTGCGCTCGCCAACTTCATGGGCAAACACGAGCGAGCGATACTGACGGCCTCAGAGAACATTGCAGCGGGACGACCAGATCCTGTCGCACCCGTCGTTGAGATCCTAAATTTTCCCCTGATCAAGACCGGCACCAGGAGTAACGGCGGCGCTTTACTGTAGCACGCTCTGGGAGGTATTTGGCTAACCGCGAGAACGTCGGCCCAAAAACGCCCCGGTGCGATACGTTTTTCAGCCCGTCCACCAGAAGCAAGATGGCGGTGGGTTTGAGGCTTCCGCGACATCGGTACCGCTGATCGCAGAGTCCGATTCCGGCGATGGACTGCCATTTTTTTGGCGGTTGGCTAACGGCTGCTTCGTCGCCGAAAGCCATTATTGCCCGTGAATAGCCCAAACCTTATCCGCCCCCTCGCCGCCGCCCCTATACTCACACCCATCCCCGCCCTCGGGGCCGGCGTGTCGCGACCGCTAGCATGGGCGCGGGGATGGTGCGGGTGAGGTGGGTTTCGGCGCGGTTGCCGGGTGCCCCGCCTAGCAGCGCCGCCTGGGTGCCCGGCTGAAAAGGCCGGGTGGGAACCGCCCCGGCCCCTGCCGCGGGTCTTCGCTGTAAAGGCGAGGATCAGGATCGACGCGGCGGACACGGCTGAGGCCCAGCGGGACGAGCGCGAACCCCCGTATCCGTGCGGCGGCGACTGTGAGCGCCGAACCAACGCACATCTTTTTTTAGCGTGGCGCACAGCGCCGCCGCACGCCGGCCCTTATTTGTTGGGGGCTTGGGACGAGACCAGCAGACCCGGAGGCGTCCGCGCCGTCCGGCGCTTGGTGCTGGGCTCAGCCCATGGCCTCGCGGATCAGGTCTGCCTCGGCTTCAGCCAGGATCGCATCCTGGGAGGAGGCACCAAAGACCGGCTCCTTGCCGACCTCAAGCATGACCGGCACGGCAAAGGGGCTGATCTTGTCCAGCCGCACATGGTCAATCTTCCCTTTGACCCGCGACAGCAGGTCCGAGACCCGGCGAATATCCAGGAACCCCGTCGCCGCATCCGCCCGCGCCGCCTGCAGGAGAAGGTGATCCGGTTCATGGGAGCGCAGGACGTCATAGATGAGGTCGGTTGAAAACGTGACCTGCCGACCCGTCTTCTTCTCGCCCGGATGCCGGCGCGCAATCAGGCCCGAAATCAGCGCGCAATGGGAAAAGGTCCGCTTCATCAACACGCTTTCGTCCAGCCACTCCTCGAGGTCGTCCCCCAGAAGATCGGAATGAAACAGGGCCTGCATGTCGAGCCCGCGGGTATCCTCCATGCACCACACCGCCATGGCGTATTCCGAGGCCACGAATCCAAGCGGCTTGTATCCGCCGCGCTCAAGCCTGCGCGTCAGGAGCATGCCAAGCGTCTGGTGCGCCAGCCGGCCCTCGAACGGATAGCAGACCATGTAATAGCGATCCGCCCTCGGAAACGTCTCTGCCAGCATATGATCTGGGGGCGGAATATGTGACCGCAGCTTCTGGATCTCGAACCACTCGCGCACCTGATCGGGCAAGGCTGACCACTGCGCCGGATCGTGAATCATCTCCCGCACCCGACCGGCGAGGAACTGCGATAGCGGGAACTTGCCACCATTATAGGACGGAATGGCAGGCTTTTCGGCTTTCGACCGTACACAGAGCGCCTGATCCTCCTCGATGCCGATCAGGCGCAACACCTCACCGCCAAACAGGAAGGAGTCGCCCGGCGTCAGCTGGCCAATGAACCACTCTTCCAGTTCGCCGAGTTTGCGCCCGGCCCGGGCAACCTTCTTCTCGCCGCCCCGCCCGCCGACAAAGGAGGCAAGGCGCACCTCCAGGTTACGGGCCTCGACGATCGCACCGACATTCATCCGGTGCTGCTGAATGTCCGCCTTGGTGCGCGCGTGCCATGTCCCGTCCGCGCGCCGCACGATCCGTTTGAACCGGTCATAGGTCTTCAGCGCATAGCCACCCGTGGCCACAAAATCGACCACCCGCTCCCAGGTCTCCCAGTCGATCCAGTCGTAGGGAGCCGCCCGGCGCACTTCGTCGAACAGGGCCTCAAGCTGGAACCCCTCCCCGCAAGCCCGGCCCATGACATGCTGGGCGAGCACATCCAGCGATCCGGTGCGCAGGCCATCCCCATCCATTTCACCGGCTTCGACGGCGGCTTCAGCGGCGCGGCATTCGAGCACTTCGAACCGGTTGGTTGGCACCAGCATCGCCCGGCTCGCCTCGTCCATGCGGTGGTTCGCGCGCCCGATCCGCTGGACAAGCCGAGCCGCCCCCTTGGGTGCGCCCATCTGGATCACGAGATCGACCTCGCCCCAGTCGATCCCGAGATCCAGCGTGGAGGTACACACCACAGCCTTCAACTGCCCCGCCGCCATCGCCGCCTCGACCTTGCGACGTTGCTCCTTAGCGAGCGAGCCATGGTGCAGCGCGATCGCAAGGCCATCCTCGTTGGCGCGCCAGAGTTCCTGGAACATGAGTTCTGCCTGGCTGCGCGTATTCACGAAGACCAGCGCCATCGTCGCCGCCTTGATCGCCTCATACACTTCAGGCACCGCAAACCGGCCCGAGTGCCCGGACCAGGGAATGCGCTCCCGGCTCACAAGGATATCAACCTCCGCCGTGACCCCGCCTGCGGACTGAATCACGCGAGCATCCGGCGACAACCATCGCGCCAGCGCATCGGGTGCCTTTACCGTCGCAGACAGGCCCACGAAGCGGCATGCCGGTGCCCAGCTTGCGAGGGTTGCCAGCCCAAGCGAGAGAAGATCGCCCCGTTTAGACGCTGCGACGGCGTGAATCTCATCGATGATGACGCATTTCAGATCGGCAAAGAATTCAGCGGCGTGGTCGGATGCGATGAAGAGCGCTAATTGCTCCGGAGTCGTCAGCAGGATGTCTGGCGGATTGGCGCGTTGGCGCTGGCGCTTGTGGGACGGCGTATCGCCTGTGCGGGTCTCTATGCGAATATCGAGCGCCATTTCGGAGGCGGGTTGCTCAAGGTTGCGGGCAACATCCACCGCCAACGCCTTCAGCGGCGAAATGTACAGCGTATGCAAAGCCGGGCGGTCAGAATTGCGCGTGGGCTTGTCCGCAAGCTCGATCAAGCTGGCGAGGAAACCGGCCAGCGTCTTACCTCCGCCGGTCGGTGCGATCAGCAAGGCGCTTTGACCGGCCAGCGCGGCCTCGGTCAGCGCAAGCTGATGCGGTCTGGGCGACCACCCCCGGCCAGAAAACCAGTCGGCAAACTGCGTCGGCAGCGCAAAGGAAGGAGCGGAGGCATCGGCCATGGAGATTAAACTAGCGCAACAGAGACAGCGTTTTCATCCCACGTTCATGTCGCTGCGCACGATTTATTGCAAAACGATATGGAGTGTCCCATGCACCGGTCTTCCCTATTTTTCGTGTCTACAACACTTTTCGCATTGCCTGTTGCAGCCCAAACCTATCCGGCGGCCCTTGCCGCTGCGCTGGATGCGCCGAGCGATGGCCCTGTCTACGCCTATGAAATGGTCTACGAAACGGCCGACATAAAAGCCGAGGGCGTTGTCGATGCGACCCGGCCGGAAGGTGAGCGCATTATTGTCACCGCGCCTGCGAAAAGCGACTGGCCCGAAGGCTTTGCGGATGGACTGGAGGACCTGGACCGCGATGCCGACGGTGACATCTGGTGCCATGCGCTGGGTGTACATGTTCCGAGCATCGTATCTCTCGTCGAGGAGACGCCGGACCGCGCTATATATTCGTTCACACCAAACCCCGAAGCCGATGCCGACGACACGGATAAAAAGGTCTTCCGCAACCTTGAGGCGACAATCGAGGTCGACAAGGCCAACCCTGCGATTCTTGCCTTCTCAATGCGGGCTCCGAAGTCCTTCAAGCCGGCCATGGTGGCGCGCATAAACACGTTCGACATGACCGTGAGCTGCGCCCGCGCGCCAGATGGTCGAACCTATGTCTCAGACCTGCGGATGGACATCTCGGGTTCGGCGTTGGGCCAAGCTTTCAACGAAAGCACACGACGGACAATTCTGCGCTTGTTGCCCGCGGCCAATCCGGTTCGCGGCGAATAACCCATCTTACGGCCCCGTTATGGCCCGAATTGGAGGGTTAGTGAGCGTTGAGTCACAGTGGAGTCGCCCCATGGGCAGCAAACGAAACGGATTTCTGGCCTTGTTCACGGCGGCACTCTTCGTCCTGACCGGGCTGATGGCCGCCAGCGCATAGGCCGGCATAATTGGTTAGAATCCCTAAAGCCCGGCTATGCTGTCTTGAAAGCGGCGGCGCGGCACGGCATCTGCGCGGGGTGTGACCGATACGATAAGGCCCTGCCCATGACCGCCGCTGCGACCGATACCAAGCCGAAACCCAATCCGAATGCGCCCACCGAAGAAACCGTCCTCTCGGTGGAGCACTATACGGATCGGCTGTTCAAATTTCGCATCACGCGCCCGGCAAGCTTCCGGTTCCGGTCGGGTGAATTCGTCATGATCGGCCTGCCGAAAGAAGACGGGAAGCCGCTTTTGCGGGCCTATTCGGTCGCCAGCCCCGCCTGGGACGAAGAGCTTGAGTTCTTTTCAATCAAGGTCCCCGACGGCCCGCTGACCTCTCGCCTGCAGAAAATCCAGCCAGGCGACACGGTCCTGCTCGGCAAGAAACCCACCGGCACGCTGGTGCTCGACGCCCTGACACCCGGCAAGCGGCTCTACATGTTCTCCACAGGGACCGGATTTGCGCCCTTCGCAAGCCTTGTGCGCGATCCAGACACCTATGCCGCCTTCGACGAAGTCATTGTAACCCACACCTGCCGCTTGCAGGACGAACTCGGGTATTCCCGGGAAATCTGCGAGGGCGCGAAAGCCGATCCGCTTGTTGGCGAGGAAGCCTCAAAACAGCTCGTGCACTTCACCTCCTGCACGCGCACGCCGGACTTCCCGATGCAGGGCCGGATCACAGATCTGATCACCTCGGGCAAACTGTTTGAAGCGCTTGGC